>CAZEPC010000776.1:0-1515 GCA_964513765.1 uncultured archaeon | reverse complement strand
CATTGAATTTTACCCTAATTCTTTTGATGTCTACACTTAAGTTTATTTCCGGATTTGGTATCACCTTATCGATTCTTTCGGGAGGAATTTTTCTTTTGGATAAAATCTCAAAGCAGTTTCGGGGAAAAAAGAATAAACAAAACCTTAGGATATATCAAATCATAATGCTGATAATTCCTTTGGCACTTCTAATATATAAGGGGCCTATCAAGCTTTACCAAAGTGCGACCAGTGATGGGGAAGTGGATAATATTTTCGACAAAGTTCTCTTTATTTATGGAATTGCATCTCTACTTTTAACTCTATATATCATACCCTTAATTAAAGACAAGTTCTTTGTTTCAGAAGATAAAGGACTATGGGAACGAGTTAAGGATAAGGCCACAGAAAAGGTAAGAGGAGTGAAAAAGGGATGGTTTAAAATGATCCGGAGTTACGGAAAAGTCCAGTTGCAGGACCAATTGACCATCAAGGATCATCTGGAGTTTTGGAAGCAAAAATTTGCGGTTCTTTCCTTGTTTATTTTAGGATTTGGTACCTTGATTTTTACCCCTATAAGCATTGTCTTCATTCTTATCTGGCTAAGATTCTATATCTTTGATAAGGAGGAAATATATCAATATGAACGATACCTATTGATTGTTGCGAATATCGCAGCCTTGGTTATTGCAATCTTAATTCCGTTCGTATTCACCCAAACGGGCTATTACCAGAGTATTCGTGCAAATTATTTTTGGGTCGATTTAGGATACTTTTTGGGGCTTTGCTTGGGTACCGGGTTATATATTACCAAATTCTTGAATTTAGAAACCTTAGGATGGTTTATGAAGAGCGTTGAAGGAATTAAAGCCAAAGTAAGTACAGAGGAAAAGCTTGAAGGAGAAAAACCCAAAGAAGAACGTGCGGAACCAGGAAATGAAGAGAGTAAAGAATAAGAAGAAAGTAAAAAACAACCATAACAAACCTGGAGATCCATATTTCAGCAGAAATAGAATAGATAAAGAATTTTAGCTGAATTTCGCGATGGTTTCTTTGATTTTTTTTGCCATTTTATTTCGTGCATTAAGAAAGAATTCCCTGTCAGTTTTCCCTAAAGCACCAGAGGTTTCAAATATTCGTTCAGAGGGAATTAAAGACTCAAAATCAACCCCACAATCCTTCTTGTATCTATTTTTAGCTGCGTAAATACGCATTCCGATTTCCTTTAATTCCTCTATTTCATAATCATAACCCATCTGTTGCAAAGCTCTTACCACACTATCTTCATCATAGGCTTTTCTGGCAAAGAGACATATTACAAGACTGGTAAGAATTTGTCTCCAGCTTTCTTCCGTCGTAATATAGTCGACCATTCCTTCTGCAGTCGGATATTCCTTCTTTCCAGCCATCTTAATATCATAGGAGTAGGGACCAGAATCTAAATGAGAATGACGGGTCCCATATAGAAAGCCTAACGCTTGGGTGGGGCCTGTATGATAGCCAGCCATCTCAAGTTTTCCAAAAGTTGTTAAGAAT
>CAZEPC010000775.1:0-1527 GCA_964513765.1 uncultured archaeon | reverse complement strand
TATTTCGAGCAAGGTGATTATGGTTACTATGAACAAACAATATCATTAGATGAAGATCTTGCAGAAGATCAATATTTGGCATTTTCGGTGGGCTATTATTTTAAATCTCAAGAATCAAATTTAGGTGACGCAAGTGCGTATCTAGCAGTAATTATCAATGGTGTTGAAAAAAATTTAACGGTTCCTACTTCAGATCTTGTTCAAGATGAATGGAAAAGGCTTAATTTGGTATATGACCCATCGAATATAGGGCAACAGCTTCCGGGACAGATTACTTTCAGAATAGGTATTGTAATTAATGAGAATCATAATCCATACGAAGATCAATATTTTTATATAGATGATATTGAATCTGAAATTTGGACTAGTATTAATGAATCATATCTATTCAATATCCATGATCATGATCTTAATATGAATTTCTCTTATGAAGGTATCGATTGGGGGTGCGGAAATGCATTTAACAATATTTCTAGATCCTCAAATGAAACAAGGGATATCACGCTCACGATCTCGAAAAATAGCAGCTATACCGAGGATATATATGTTGATAAAATTATTCTTAATTCTGTTTTGAGCAAAAATTTTTCCAGTAAATTTAATTCAGAACAAGGAAGTTTTTATGTTCCGAATTCAACCGTGTTATGGAAAACTGAAATCCCTTTCGAGATGCTGCCTGGATATTCTGAAAATAGGGCCGTTATAAACAAGCCTAAAGGATGGGAGATTATCCATATTCTCGATAGTTTCGGAGAAGACCGTATAAGTGATTGTCCTAATGTGGGTTTGGAAAATTCCAGCTTTTTTATACCGGTTGATGTGTTAAGTGGGGGGTTATGGGAACTTGAGGCACTTTCTAATAACCTAATGGAGCATGGGCAAACTTTTAGAATAAATAATGATGGAAAACCGTCCAGTGTTGATATTTACCATGGGGACCAATTTATGGTTAATCTCACTTTGAAAGATGATTTTCCATTAGAGCATAGCGAAATGAATTTTTCAATTTTATCTCCAAATGGAACTCTTTTTTATAATGATTCTAAAGACCCCCTATCTCATAATATTCACTTCGGTAATTTCTCTGTCCATAACAATATGAGTGCCGGAGAATACCAGCTAAAGGCTATATGCACAAATAGTAAATACGCAGAAAATAGAACCATGATTGCTTATTATTCAGAATCTTTAGATGTACATCATCATACCCAAATCTATCCAATATCTGAAGAAATAAGCCTTAAAGCAGGAGATCCATTATTAATTAAAGTCAACTTTTCGGATATAGATTTTGCCAAACCCATTGCATATGCGGATGTTAGGTATAATTCTACATTTGGATTAGATGGTATTATGCAATATGTTGGTTCTGGAATTTATGTTGCGGATATTGATACTTCCTCATTAAACGTGGGATCCTATAATTTTTCGGTGAATGCCTCTAAAAATTATTATCAGAATGCCTCTAAAAATTCCATAATTTCAATTAATATTATTGAGCAACAAATTTCACTAGAAACCCCGAAG
>CAZEPC010000774.1:0-1532 GCA_964513765.1 uncultured archaeon | reverse complement strand
CGACATTGGCATATTTGTAGGCGGAGCAGTTACACCCAATCATTTACGGTATTCTAAAAAAATACCGAACGCAATAGATTCTTTAACAGAAATCGATCCAGACTGCGGCGGTGGAGAACCCGTACAGATTACCAAGTGCCCCGTTTGTGGGTCTTGGCTTGCAATTCCTAAATCGGGTCTACCCATTGGAAAAAATCAACTTTATTTTATGTTTTACAATGTGAAAGATTTTGATAATTCCGAAATCGAGAAAAAACTTTCAAAAATAAATGATCAATCTGAAATTTCTATAGTCGATAAACAAATTTCGAAAGAAAGGTTAAATCCAGATTTTTTCCTGTTGTCCGTAAAGATCAAGAGCGAAGTCAAGGTTACCGAACGGAAATTGGAACAATTATTAAAGCCTTTCGTTAATTATTTTCAAAAAGTACCATTTCGTCTGGGTAGGATGGGATACTATAAGATTTGGAGGAATCGGCCTAAGAAACCTATAGATTTCCTTATATCTTGTCCAAATCCAGAATGCGATTTAAAGAAGATTGAAAATTATGAAGTACCCACATTAGGGCCGGACATTATCATTGGAAAAAAGATAAAATGGAGGAACGCCCCTAATAACTTTACGAGTGTTTATAGTCGGAATATTATGCCGATCCCGGCCTATACGGTTGATGACCAGATATATCACAATTGTCCATCCGTAGTTGTGGCAACGGCCGATAAATATGCTCGTTTACCTTATGAGCCCCGAATCTCACACATTTTTGGAAATGTTAATACCTATATAAAACATGCGGGATTTGTTAGAGGGGAAAATTATGAAGAAGGGGATGAAAGTTCTACTCATTATAATCTGTCCTCATATCTTTCGGGACTTGGAGGGTTTTTGAATAATATGGAAATAACTGAGATTAAACCATTTAAACCGCCCGAAATGGTGATTCAAGATGAGTTACACCTCATGGACGGTCCTTTGGGGAGCATGTTCGGGTTATATGAAATGAGTATAGAATCAATTATGGAAAGCGGGTATGAATATAAGCCCAAGTATATTGCATCCACCGCAACTACTAAAAATGCTAGAAGTCAAGTAAAAAAAATATTCAACAGGGAATTGCATCAATTTCCTCCTTACGGCGATAGCATTGATGATCTCTTTTTTATTCATCCAATCTCAGAGAAATTTTTTTGGAATAAGGATAAAAAAGGTAAGTGCTATATGGGGATTTACTCTCCGGGTGTGGGCCCAATTACCCCAAATATAAGGATATGGGCCAGAATATTACAATCTGTCCAAGATTATCGGGACAAAAGAAGTGTTAAAGATTATGTCCAAAACTTTTGGACATTGGTAGGGTATTTTAACGCGTTAAAAATTTTAGGGAATGCGCGATCACTCTGTGGAGAAGATATTCCCGAAAGAATTAAACAAATTTCAGATTCATCCAATCCTAGATCGATTGAAGACATAAACATAAAGGAGCTGAACAGCCGAAAAGATTCCACTGATATTCCCCATATAATTACCGAAT
>CAZEPC010000773.1:0-1533 GCA_964513765.1 uncultured archaeon | reverse complement strand
TCTTTTTCTTATTTTTCCGATCGATGAACTGATCTTGGGTAAATAAAGAAGAGATTTCACGGGAGAACCCGGGAGTGTTTAGTTTTTTTCCAATCTTTTTTAATTTTCGTTTTAAAAGAAAATTCCTAATTCCCAATACCAGCAGACTTGAACTTAAAAGCCCAAGTGAAATGAAAGTGGCCACACCACCATTTCCCTCTAAGAAACCTGGAAGGTTTATAGTATCCGAATCTCCATTATTAGGTGCTTCTATTATGTTTATTGTCCGGTTTACCGAAACTAAAGGTTTTTCTTGCATAAAACGCGGGTTATGATTATACTCATACAGGGCGATGTGAAAATTTAATCGGCAAGGAGAGGAAGTATTAAAAAGAAAGAGGACCGAGTGAATTTGAGACGGGAATGTATTGATATCCACTATTGAATCATTTAGCCTAATAATATATGCATTGGAGGTATTTGCACTATACAATGAGCACAAAACTTTCAAGGGCTCATGCTGCGAAAAATTGGAATTATGGGTGATATTCAAAGAAATTTCTTGATGGGCCACCTGTGGCGAATACTTTGTTTGGACAGTATAGGAATTATTTGTTCTTCCGTAATGGTCACCATAAGTATCAGATCCATTATGTAAAGCACCGTTAATACACATAATAGCCAATAAAAGGAGTGCAAGTAATTGTAAAATGGTGGGCTGCCTTTTTCTCTGCATGATTGACCAATTTTTCTTTCCTTTTTTATTTAATGTGCAATGTACAAAATATTTCAAAAAAAAAAAGAATATCGGTTTTTGGAATCATAGGTATGGTATAGATAATAAAACTTGACATCCCCATAAAGTTCCAACAAACGGTATTCTGTTGAATTTGTTTTATCTAATTCCTTATGTTAAGATTTAGATATAGATATAGATTTTTTCAAATTTCTTTTATTTTTCTTTACAATCAAGAATATCCCCAATGCGAAGAACAAAAATGTGATTTTCACGGGATAACCCGGGATAGTCCCAAAGGAACCGTCATCATTCCCGCCTGAAGAGCCACCATCACCATCATCATCACCATCATTATCATCATTATCTTCGGGTACCGTGGAAGTATCATCATTGAGTTCTTGCCCAATGAAATATATCCCCTCAACATCGCCCAATTCGGTGTTCACCACCAATTTGTCCTGAACCTCATCAAGAGTGCCTCCTTTTTCATTCCAATCGGATTTCAATTCATACACAATTAGATTGTCTTCCTCCACGACATTAAGCCCAGAATCATCGTAGTAGAGATTTAAAATGGAGCTCTCGACGACATTCGGGTTAGAGACATCCACCGAATAAAAGCCCAAAGGATCACTGCCATCTTCCGGTGTTTGAGAGGTGAGGTTATTTTGGTCGTAAGTTAACTTGACTTGAATTCCAGAAACGGTGGTTATAAAGAGAGAGAAATAGATCTCCCCGTCGCTATTGTTGCATACCAAATAACTCTGACCTGCACCTATCGTCTGCCACTTGCCGTTAGTGATTTCAATGTATTT
>CAZEPC010000772.1:0-1537 GCA_964513765.1 uncultured archaeon | reverse complement strand
TGCTAGTGTTCTTGAAAATATCGCCAAAATGGATAATTTAGATGAGGAAATTACTCAGAAATACCAAGAGCTCCGCCAAAAATTTAAAAAAAACATTCCAGGTATAATGAAATACCGAAAGAAGCTGGCAGCGAAAAATGTGCGAAAAAATATTGATCATCTTCAAGAGAAAATTTTTGCTTCAATTGATATTGCGGAAGAAAATCTCAAGGTACTTCCCAAGAAGTCTTACGAGCTTTATCAAGATGCTATGGAATTTACAAAACTTTTTGACAAAGCACTCAATAAAAGCCTGTTAGATTCCGCTAAAAATCTTATTAAAAAAAAAATGATTGTACTTAAGAATGCCTTCGAGGTCGAGGGGGGACGAAAGGAATTAGAAAAGGAAGAAAAAGCCCTCACCGAAAATCTGCAAGATAAATTTAAAGGAAAACAAACAGCTGAAGCGGATGTAGCGGAGGATATTGATTTTGAAAAAATTGAAGAAAAGGAATCAGATGTTTCTTTGGCTAGCTTAGTGTTGCCCGAAGAAGAAACAACTCAAATTATTCGGCCCAAGGAAAAAAAGCAAAGAATTAGCAAATCTCAGATTGCAGATTCATTCTCTGCCGAATCTTCGAAGGTGCAAGAAGAGGCCGATATTTCCCCCCAAGATGACCTCTTAGAGACGCCAACCGATATTGGGGCACCAAAAGCCCCAGAGGGTCGTGGTCTGCAACCTAAACAAAAAATAGTCACGTTTCCCTATTGGCAATGGTATCCCAACGATTACATTCGTGAATTTGTAAACTTACGGTATTGTAAAGCGTGCGGGAGGAAAGTTTCCAAAAGTGGTTATTGTGACCATTGTAATATTTCATATAATAATTGAAATATCATTTTATTTTGTAAAAATGCATTTAATTACAGTTTCAAAAATGGAGAATGAGTAGATAATGAATTTGGCTCAATTTAATAAAACATACAAGAATAGTCTGAAGGAAATCAAATTGCAAGAGAAAGTAAATCCGCGGAAAGCCAAAAATATGTGGTTAAATTTGATTAAATTAATGGTTTCATTTGGAAAATCGGATGAATGCCCCGCAAATCTGCGCCATAGTATTGCAGAGAAAGCAGAAAACCTTTTGAATAAAGTGAAACGATTTGAAAAAGGGGAAATTAATTCGGTCTTTACCGCAGAGAGAACCCAAAAACAGTCTTCTTCTTCTCCTTCAATCTCTTCCAAAAAGGAATCTAAGATATCCAGAAAAAAAGCACCTGAAAAAGGAGAGGGATCTCAAATGTCCGATGACGAAATGATGGATGATCTCCTTTCTTTACCGAGTGTCCCAACCGATGATCCCGATGATGATGGTTCTGAAGGTGGTGGGGGTGGATCGGAGCGGGAGAATGTTGAAGATTCTTCTAAACTTGAAACACCCAATGATAAAAAACATCAAGAAGAAACGGTGGACGAAGAAGTAGAACAAATCTCTCAAGAATCCCCATCTGATTTGAGCTCAAAAACCTCAAAAACCTCAAAAACCTCAAAAACGGG
>CAZEPC010000771.1:0-1543 GCA_964513765.1 uncultured archaeon | reverse complement strand
TAGTCTTTCCCGGGTAAGGATGGGGTATTCTAAGTTTTCGGCCGGTGACATCGCCCGAAATAGGCGAAATAAGAAAGATGAGGTGGATCCGAAGGTTATGGTGGTTAAATTCGTGGATTATGCCGATCCCTCCGTGCTCAAGGGATTAATCGTAAATTTTGGGGTACACTGTACCATTTTAGGGGCGGGTAATACCCTCCTCTCGGGAGATTGGGCAGGGTCACTTAGGAGACATCTTGAAAGAGCACTCTCCTCACGATCTGATGTTCCTAGAAATCACAACCCCGAATATCTTCATCAAGACGTCTGCGTGGGGATTTTTCAAGGGGCAGAGGGCAATATTAATCCCCATTTTTCCGAGGAGATCTGGAATCCTTCGATAAAACAAAAGTATATTAACCAAGATTCCTCAAATCTCCGGACTCAAAATTATATTTTTCCCCGCGTGGAGGCTTACGGTGAATATATTGCAAACCGGGTGATGGAAGAGCTTCATTCGATCGAATGCAAAGATGTGGAAAGTTATAAAAACCAATGCAGAAAAATTTCCATTCCTACCGAAAGCATTAAGCTTAGCTCCAATTTCAAGGATATCATGAAGTACATCTCCGATCAATTCTATAAAAAACTTCTCCTGTGGCTCTTCAGTTTTGTAAATTCGGAAATTTTGGGTTTCATGAATATCGAGGATAACCATCACCGTTCATATTGCCATGTGGTGCAGTTAGGTGATCTTTTCCTCGTTCTCAGCCCGGGCGAGATGTTTTACGAATACGGACAACGCCTCATGAGGCATAATGGCGGGAAGTATTACGGCTCTACTCTGATCTTCGGATTGGCCAATGATTATAGTTCCTACCTATATCCCGTGCAAGAATTTGCCAAGGGAGGTTACGAAAATGTTTTTCAGCTGGCCCCGAAGGCTGGCCCTTATATAGTGGGTGCGTTGCTGAGGATGTTAAAAAACCTCACAAATTCGGACTAAAATCGGATTTTTAAAACAGCATGTTTTTTTTAATTTGATCTTAAATGGACAAAAAAATACAAAATAAAACGAGTGCGGATGCAATAGATTCGGAGAAAAAATCTTCGGAAAAGAAACCAGCTTCTTTCTCCTCTGACACTCCATTCTTTTGGCAAAAACCTAAATATCAAGCAGTAATTATCATTCTCTTTTCGCTGGCCATTGGACATGCGTGGCATATACGCGGTTCCGGGCCATGGGGTGGGATGACCGGAATGTGGGCCGTAGGGATCTTCACGGTCTTGTTGATCTTTCTTATCTTCGGTAATCGGAAACGCGCTACACCCACATGGATAGGTATCTTGGTGGTACTCTTTGCCCTTACTGTGGGGGGGTGGGGAACGCTTAATAAACAAACAACCGGCCGGTTAGTGGATACGGGATTTTACGATATCACTGTAAGCCCTTGGAGCGGCGCCTTCTATATCTTCCTCATTGGTTTTGGCTGGGGTCCCCTGTTTGGCTTTTCCTTGGGTATTTTCATGGGAAAGAGAGAATATTCGTTTAAGGAATTTATGG
>CAZEPC010000770.1:0-1550 GCA_964513765.1 uncultured archaeon | reverse complement strand
ATTGGAAAAATGAAAGCGCAAAATGGATCCCCTTGTGTAAAAATCGATCCAGCTGGAAGACCCAAGATGAGCATCCCCATCCCATTTTTGATCATCAAATGAATTATGTATATTTTACTTCAGATTTTGAGGGAAATCGGAACATTTATCGGGTCCCTATTGAATAAAAATACCAAATTGTTGGAAGATCAATTAATTCAAAAGAAAAAGATAAATTGGGAATAAAAACACAAAATAAAATTAAGAGAGGAGTAAGTTTCATTACTATACGGTTATAATGCCATATTATTATAGGTTTGGGCGAGCAAATCCGAATAAAGCTTGAAAGATTCCCAATTTTCAAACCTCACCGTTATATGGGGAGGCACACAATCAACTTTTATACTTTTCCCGTTTAATTGTCCATATAGATTTGAAATCATCGGAACAAACAGTTGGGCATCTGTATTAAGAAATTCCAAATTAAAATAAAAGAGTTCCCTCTTGAAGTCAGATTCGGTGATATTATCCTCCAAGATAAAATTTTGCTTAAGGGGTGATTTTTTCAAATCCTCCACGATTTTCGGAGGATAAGGAAAGAAGAGTAAATTAAAGGTTTCCTTATCTTTACAAAAAGCTATAAACCCTTCATGAATCTCTTCCAAATATATTTTCCCCGAGTATTGTTTCTCAAAAATGCGATTGAAAAAATTGATGAATTTGCCCAGAAAATGCTCTCGTAAAATATCTGAACATGTGAATTTCATCATCATCTGCTTTTTTGAAGTCATGGAGGATAATTCCCCTTTCATTATATAAAATCTTGCAACTCCTAAATACTTTCGGAAACTCAGAATATTTAGATGGAGGGGTGTTCTTGGAGATTTTCCAAGAATTTTTACAATCATCTATCATCCCAAAAAAATTAGGGATCCGGATAAAAAATAAGGAGAGATAGGAAAAAATAGAATTAGTTTTCCGACATTATTATTTTCCAATCAATTTGAACAGAGACATAATGGATATTGGTTTGGATTTTTGGAAAAACGATTGAAGCAAGGAAGCAGCTTTATTTTCCATAGCAATTCTTACCCAAAAATTTTCTACGATATGCTTCAAGCAAAGGTGTGGTCTTCCTATCGGGCGGAGTTGCTTTTTCTATTCTTTCTTTTATCTCTTCATCGCTTAGTTTTACGTTCAACTTTCGATTCGGGATGTCAATTTCAACTATATCTCCGTCTTGAATGGCCCCAATAGGGCCATCATTATAGGCTTCCATTTCGATGTGCCCGATACATGGTCCCGATGTTCCACCGGAAAAACGACCATCGGTAATCAAAGCAACCCGTTTGTACCCTGCCCCCTTAATTGCATCCGTAGGAGTAAGCATCTCCGGCATCCCCGGCGCTCCACATGGTCCTTGGTAGGGAAGAACCACCACATCCCCCTCCTTTATCTCTTTGCTTTCCACTGCGTCCAACATTGCCTTCTCGGAGTAATAGACTTTTGCGGGACCAGAATGAACCATCATTTCTTCTTCAACGGCAGTTTGTTTAATCACGGATGAATTG
>CAZEPC010000769.1:0-1550 GCA_964513765.1 uncultured archaeon | reverse complement strand
ATATACAATTAAAAGTGTGGATTTCCTAGATAAAGATTATGCAAGTGTTTTTCCACAACAAATATTTAGAAAATTATGCAATGGATCCGGCGGCGGAACGCGGAAGATTGGATCCCACGTTGGAACTTATACGGGAAAATGAGGACTTTTATGAGATTAAAAAACCAAAAAAGGCCAAGAAAAAGGACATTTTACGGGCCCACACTCAATCCCATTATCGAAGATATAAAAACCGTAAACAATTGTACGAGGTAGCTATGTTAGGTGCGGGTGGAGCGATTGAAACTGCAAAATATGCCTATAGATATAAAACCGCTGCTTTTGGACTTATAAGACCTCCGGGCCATCATGCAAGTGCGGATAGTGCTTGGGGGTTTTGTTTTTATAATAATATGGCGATAAGCTTACTCCATCTCCATGCTAAACGCCTTATTTCGTCGGCCTTTATCTTAGATTTCGATCTCCACAGAGGCGATGGAAATATCAATATTCTCCAATCAAGAGAAGACCTTAAAGTGGATATTCTAAACCCATCGGCTCCCACCGAGGAACAATATTTGGATATTGTGAGAAATAAGCTGAACGAAATATCGGAAGCGGACATAATAGCTGTAAGCGCTGGATTTGATCAAGGAAAAGGCGACTGGGGCAACCTACTTTCTCCAGATGCATATAGAAAAATGGGTAAATGGTTAAAGGAGAAAAGTCTTAATCTGTGTCAAGGGAGGAGATTTGCGATTTTGGAAGGGGGGTATTCTTTCAATCGGGTTGCAATTAACTTTGATTCCTTTTGCCAAGGATTTGCTGATAAACCCTAAAAATGAGGAAGAAGATACAATCATTTATTTAATGGGAAATCACAACTTTTTAATCCATATTTCCCACCATGAAAATAAGGTTTTTTTAATATTACACACTCATTTTAAGAGGAACGAATAAGTATGGGACATTTCATAGAAAATTTAAAAGCATATATTAAGCAGAAATTTAACAAGGATTGGTCACCTGGACCTTTTCCTTTTCAAGATACCTCACTTTCATTTGAAGAAAGAGCAAAAGATATTGTTTCACGATTATCATTGAAAGAAAAGGCAAAACAAATGTGTAGCAGAGCACCAGCAGTATATAGGTTGGGAATACCGAAATATCACTGGTGGAATGAATGCCTCCACGGTGTGGGCAGGGCAGGTTTAGCGACCGTGTTTCCCCAAGCTATCGGGTTAGCAGCAACTTTTAATCCGGATCTCATGGGAAAAATCGCGAAAGCGATCTCCGATGAGGCCCGTGCGAAGCATTATCGAGCAATTGAAGAAGGAAACGAGGGAAAGAGATATTTTGGCCTTACCTATTGGAGCCCAAACATTAACATATTTAGGGACCCACGGTGGGGAAGGGGACAAGAAACCTACGGAGAAGATCCCTATTTAACCGCACAAATGGGCATTCAATTCGTGAAAGGGTTACAAGGAGACGATGAAAAATATTTGAAATTGGTAGCCACCCCAAAACACTATGTTGTCCATAGCGGGCCGGAAGGGGATCGTCATTCA
>CAZEPC010000768.1:0-1556 GCA_964513765.1 uncultured archaeon | reverse complement strand
TTTTTTTTTTCATAATAAGGGGGGGAGAAAATTTTAACAAAAAGTCATATAAAGCAGCCTTTTCCATACCCAAGGGAAAAGAAGGTAGAATGACTACATTTTTAGTCGTTTCATAGATATAATAGCACCTAATGTGGTAAAGACTCCCTAATAATTGCACCATGGCCGCCTCAGGCTTAAACCCGCCAGTTACATTGAAATAGATCTCGGGGGATGATGAGAGGGAATGAATTCTCTCCACTTCTCTCATTATTTTATTTTTTAGATTGAGGTTTCCTTTCACTATGTTCTCTTTCCCGAATTGATTAATTCGATAAACACGCGTGGGAATTGAAAACTTTTCTTCTATATATTTGGAAAGAATTTGACCACAAAAGCTTCCTTCTGGAGTATCTGTAGTGAGTAATGTACACCCTATGAGATCTTGATCACCGACAAATTCCCACAGAGAGTTTAATTCCGCGGAAAATACCCTGGGAGCATTCTCCAATTTATGGAAAGCATATTCAATCAACTTCTCAGAAGAATAATTCGCCCGATAGATTTGAATTTTATCCAGGTAAAGCTGAATGATATTTTTAATTTTCATTCTGGCCTCTGTATGAAAATTCTGGAAATTATCGGAGATTTCCCCAGTGGTCTTAAAAAGATCAATTTCATCAGAATACTTTTCGGAGAAGGTTTCAAATAATTCAAGAAACTCTTCTAAGACTAATTGAGGGGGAAAAGTATAATTGGTCAAAATCGTATAGTTAAAACCATTATATCGAAATGAAACCATCCGAATATCCCCACCACACAATGTAAATCCTTGAATATCCTTGATATTTGCAGAAGAGGGAATATTTTTCTGGATCGTAACCAGGAGAAGAGGTAAGTTTTCTGGAGCAACTCTATTTTTTTTTCCTTCCCCAAGCTTTCGATTAATAGCATCATTGGATAATTCCCATCTATCTATAGTGCTTCCCTCTTGGTTATGGACTAATACACCGTAAAATAAATTCTGAAATAAATTATTTTTATATTCTGCATCAGATAATCTTTCATGATCAAATTCCAATTTACTAATCGCATTTTGATAATTGAATACCGGATTTTTATACTTTAAATTCGATAATAAAGAAGTTCCACAAGTGATCAGATGATACGTTGGAGATTGGGGCATTTTTATAAATCACCATTATTTTTTCTTAATTATTTCTTTTCGTCCGCTTATAAAGGACAAATAATTTTGGGCGGAAAACTAACTTAAGTTAGAGTGAAATTTTAATTCTTTTTCTCTTTTTGCACAACAATCTCTCTTTTCCTTTCATTGATTACTGATTTTAGCATTTTTTCGGGAGATATATACCAGTCCTTTTCCTCTATCACATCAACTATTGGTATTAATTGAATTATTCCCTTTTTATCTGTATCTAGAAAAAATTCTGTTCCATTTTTGAACCCAAATTTTTTCCTTAAATTTGCGGGAATGGTTATCATTCCTTTATTAATCATTTTTACCGTAATCATTATATAATATAAATTAATTTGATAATAAAAATTAACTATTTCCA
>CAZEPC010000767.1:0-1556 GCA_964513765.1 uncultured archaeon | reverse complement strand
CGGTTAAATCCTTCCTTAGATCCTCAAATTCAGTTTCTTGGTATGCGACTGAAATGGAAAACGAATTACCAGTATCTCTTAATATTTCTTTTCCTATTTTTCTGGTGATATCAACCGCTTGTTCTTTAGTTTTAAATAAAAGAAAAGCATTTCCTCCTCCAATTGCGATATTTATTCCTTCAAAATTTTCCTTGAAGTCCTCTTGTATCCCTTCAATATCCGAATCTTTTAGCTGTTCAATGTTTAATAGACCATCTTCATTCCCGTTATTGTTTAATATATTTTCTTTTAGAATTCTTTCTATTCTTTCTTCAAAACCTTTCACCAGTAAAGAGGCGCCTAAATTTTCCTTCAACTTATTGGTACTAAAAATGAAATTTTGAATTTGTCTAAAATCTATTAGCGCAAATGTCCATTTATTGTTCTCTTTTTCTTCCATGCTTTTTTACACTCTTTTCTTATTTTTCATCTTTCTATTGTGTTTTTATTCTTTCTTATTTTTTTTATTTTTAACTTATTTGGATTGTCTGCCTAATCTTATTTAGCTTACTTATATTTAATTTTCATTGATATTAATTTTTAAAGTTTTCTTGAATTTATCTCTATCTATATTTTTATGCTCGTTTAAGACATCCTGGGCTCCGAAAATCAAGAGATCTCGATCTGCCCGAAATTCAATGAAATCATCCTCTAATTTCTCTAATTTATGTGTTGGGAGTAGGCTTATGAGGAAAACCTTTGAATGCGACCCTCCGAACTCTCTTGCCCTATATAGTCCTTCAAATCCCTTTTTCTTCACTCTTGAAATCTTTAAGCTTGTGGTTATTGTGAATAAAAATGGTTGGTATCCCTTTATTCCTAAAATATCAATTTCAAAGGGTCTATCTCTAAATTTTCCGAATACATTTAGTCTCAATTCATCAAATACACCTAATTGCTTGAGACAATGAAAGGTAAATTCTTCAAACCATCCTCCAGTTATAAACTTCCCAATTTTCCCCCATTGATCTGCGTGACTCCTCAAACAATTAGATAGGTCATGAAAGGGGGAACTTTTTCCTAAAAGCTTTTTAGCCTCTTTTTTTCGATTTTTCTGATATTTTTGCTTCTTCCAGGAAAATTCATTCTTTTCCTGATTGTAATAGAGATCTTTTCCTAGCAAATAATGCCATTTTTGAAAGAGTTTCCGGTTTTTGCTATTGTCTCTATTAAGATTCATTTTCATTAAGAGGTTTATAAGTTTCCTTTCGTAATATGGAGATTCTGTATCCTCCCCCCTTGAATATTCGATGTCGTGAAGATTAAACAGGATCTTTGGGGTTAGTTTGATTTTATCTCTTAGGTTTCCCTCTTTTGGGAAAAATTTCCTAAGGGGGGAGTTCACACCTGATCCATTTTGGTTCATTATTTGAATTTTGAAATTATCAGGGCTAATGTCCGAGAGAATAAGTTTTGAAGGTGAAGTGATTTTTGATTTTAAAAAATTATATATCTCAATCACCATTGGTTTTGTTCTACCAGTAATGTTGTAATGAAAATGAAAATTTTCTGTGTTT
>CAZEPC010000766.1:0-1556 GCA_964513765.1 uncultured archaeon | reverse complement strand
ATTTTTTTTGCGGGCCCCAATTTTAACGGCGATTTTGATTTTTCCACTTCTTCTAACTCAATCTTTTCGGGGAATAAAGAGCTACTTACTGACGACAGGCGGGCCAACCTTTTGCCCTATTCTTTCCCCACCAGGTTTATGTGCGGGGAAAATAGTGAGGCACCCGTGGAATCCCTTAAGAAGGCAAATATAATCCCCGGATTTCAAGAGAGGGACGATTTTTCCGATGAAAATTTTTGTTCTAAGGACGGGACGAAGTTTTTGAAAAATTGTGTCAAGAAGCCCCATAAAGTCTCCGATTTTGGTGGATTTCTGGATCTCTTCAACCAATGCGGGAAGGATCATTTCGAGGTGTGGGACGGGGAAATAAAGGCAAACATACTTGCCGAATTCTGGGAGAAGGCAATCGGCTATTGGATCAAAAAAGGAAAAAAAGGGCCCGAGATCAACCTTATCTCTAGAATTCAGAAATACCTCCAGGGAAATACCGGGGTTTATAGGGCTCTTTGGGTGTTTTTTTATGCCTTGACCAAGGTGTTTGCGAACAAGGGGTATGCACTCCCCGATCGCTATTTTCTAAAAGAAGTGACTTCTGAAAAGGATCTCCCAAATGATGATGCGAAGAAAGCCTATAGAGAAATCCATGAAATCCGTAATAAGAAAATAGAAATGATCAAAAAAATAGCGGGTCAGATTATAAAATATTACCAAAATGACGGTGAAGCACTCGCTAGAAAAAGCTTTAATGCAAAAGTTAAGAAATTGGTTTCCGATAATTTCAAGAACGAGAAATTCCCCCATAATGAAGACCCTGTAAAATTTTTCAAGAAAGCCGGCCTGATAAATTTTAATTATAAAAATCCCAGAGGCTGGCTGCTCACAACCCCTCCTCCCGATAATATCAAGTGGGAAGAACATATAAAGTTATATGAACGGGATTTTGCCTCGAATAAACAGGTGATTGACGCGGGGAAAGAAGTGGGACTCATCCACAGGATAGATCGCTATGGGAATGTGCATGTGAATATCAATTTTCGGTTGCCCAAAAAATTCGATGAAATTAGCAAGTGGGTTGATGGTAAAATCAAAACCCCAAATGAAGATATATTAACCGATCGGTTCGTCCAAAATCCCCGGGTTACCCCCTTTCAATACTCTGAAATATCAATCTCTTCTATAATGGAATCTTTTTTTGGGGTTCTTGAGAAATTCGGCAAGAATAAAGAAGAAATTGATGCCTTAAAAAAGTGGGAAAAAAAGCAGTTTTTTTACCGGTTCAAATATATGTACAGCACAGAATTAAAAAGAGCCTTAAAGGAAGCACAAGCACTCATTTATGTGGCGGGAAATGGGGAAGGTGGGGCGCTTAATTATGAGGCCGCAGATGAAGATTTACAGAATCTCATTGATAAAATCTCAGAAGAGGAAGTGTTAAAAAAATTGGGGTTCTGGGTGGGAAATGTGGCCGAGTTTTCACCCTCCCCCGCGGATCGCCATGTTAAGTTTTTTCGGTATTCCATGATGGCAGTTATCTATTTGTAGGGTTCTCAATTAAA
>CAZEPC010000765.1:0-1558 GCA_964513765.1 uncultured archaeon | reverse complement strand
GATGGCGATGGAAAGAGCAACTTAGAGGAATTTAAGAATGGAAACGACCCCAACGAGGCGGATTCCGAGGACGGCGGGATTGCAAGATATCTAATAAGTATTTTGGCGGGGATAGGCATCATTTTCATCGGCCTAAGGCTCTCAAAATATAGAGCGAAAAAATAACATGCCTTTATTTTCCTACTTTTTTTCTTTTTTCACCTATATTCCTTATGCGTGGAATAAAGTTCAGGCTTCTTTTAATTCTTGAAAGTCATGCGGGACACATGACTTTTGCTTTTCTTTTTTCATCATTGCGTGTGATAGTTAAGAAAAAAAGGCTACAAAAATTAAAAAAAGGGAAATATGGAATTCTTATATACTCAGACTTTAAAATAAGGCTCAAAAATCAAAGAGATCTTTTTTGCCTTGGTAGCACATGTGTTTTGCGCACTTCTTCGCCAAATTTTTCGGTATTTGGCCCTTTTCAACCATTCCGCCCATAACATCCGAAAGCACTCTGCGAAACATTTCGGTTCGGGATCCATAGGACATCAGCTTTCTAGAGTCTGAAACCATACCCGCATAATTCATAAAGAGGTCTACCGAACAGATATATTCTAATTGTCTTTTCATTCCAATAGGAGAATCGTTATACCACCATGCAGCACCTAAATTCACCTTTTCACCAAATGCACGGGTCAATGTTGCTAAAGTGGCATAGTGATGGGGATCCAAACAATATAAGACCACTTTTAATTTATTATCAAATTTATTTAAGAAATCCTTCAAAGGATCAAGAATTTCTATGGTATGAGCAGATACATCACCACCGGTATCCGGTCCTAGATTTTCATAAAGCGCATCTCGAACATCCCTGACTGCTCCGATATGGATCTGAGTCACCCAATCAGATTTTGCATTCATCTCACCAAACCGATGCATCATATATGACATATAATCCTTCTCCTCGTCTTTGGTGAGGCTATCTCCATTCATTCGCTTTTGGAATATGGAATTGGCCCGTTCTCTTTCCACATCATATCCAAATGGTACCTCTACACCATGATCACTGGCTTTTGTTCCCATTTTCTCAAAATAATCGTGGGTCTCTTGGAGCCCCGCAACTAAATCATCAATGGTATCAAATTCCTTGTCCACTCGCTTTTCCAACTTCTTTATGTATTCAGGATAGCCCTTCTTGAAAATATTCATCGCGTTATCGGGACGCCATGTAGGTAGGACAGAAAAGCTCTCTGAGCTTTGGAGTCTTTTATGGTCCTCAAGCATATCAACAGGATCATCCGTCGAGCACATAGTTTCAACATTCATTTCCCTTAATAGAGCCTGGGGGCTTTTCTCATCCTTTGCGAGAACCTCTTTTGATTTATTCCAGATTTTCTCTGCATTTTCCTCATTTATTAAATCATCTATCCCTAACCTTCTCCTGAGATCTAAATGAACCCATTCATAGGTTGGATTTCCCACTAACTCCTCAAATACACTACATAATTTCATCCATTTTTCCTTATTGGATGCATCGCCCGTGATGTATTTTTCATCCACCCCACGTTTTCTC
>CAZEPC010000764.1:0-1580 GCA_964513765.1 uncultured archaeon | reverse complement strand
TATTAATTGTTTCACTCGGCATAAATGAAATTGTAAATCGGGGACTATTCCTTACAATTACATTCCTCGTTGTTTTTGGGCATTCTTCTTTATCATTAAAAAGACTCCATATATAAGGCCTCATTCTCCGAATAATAATTGCTGCACCTTGAAACTTCAACTTATATTTTTTTCTAAAAATGCGAATTAGTGTATAATAGTATTCAAAAAGCAAAGTGAAGTAATTCAATGACCTGTATTTGTAGTCTACCCCAATCCAGCTTAGATAAACATAATCTTTTATCCGCGGATGGACTGCTTTATTTTTCTTAAATAAATTTTCAAATTCAATAAGCTGAACCGCCAATAACCCAATTATCTCATTTTCTTTTGATTTGCAAAGTAAATATGTCATATAATTAGGATAATTGGGATTATTTCCAAGACTTCTGTTGAGAAAACCCTCCCAAGATGGAAAAATATGTTTTAAATCTTCAAAACGATGGTCTAAATTCTGAGATAGATTTATTTCTTTTTGAGAGAAGGGGTATTTCGTAATGGGAATAAAAGAGAGCCCTTCTTGTAACCAAGGAATAGATCTATATCTAGGATCTACTGTCAATTTGATTACTCTGGATTAGGATGATTAAAAGCACAACATGTTCTCAATCTCTTCATCAGAATATCCTGCTTTCCTCATTCGGCATACCCATCGATCATAAGATTTTTCGCTTTTGTCAATAATTTTTCCCATCTTTTTTTGAAGAGATTTTTCCTTTTCCTTTGAGATTTTCATATCGGCAGCATATTGTAGGTCCATGTTTTTTAACCTCTATATATCTCTATTAAAAACTCGATAATAAATATTTATTATGTTTAACTAATTTATTTTTAAAAATCTTCGCTTTCTTGCTCTAATATATTAATGCCAATGAAGGTTAATAAATAATGACATCTAGTCTTCTTGCCGCCCGTTGTTTCATCCGTTATATGATGGAGATAAAAGACCCAAGGGGAGGAGCAGCACCTTCGAACTCTTGGTGGATCAAGGTCGTGTTTATTTTACCTGCTATTGGCAATATTTAGGTCTCGATTTGTTTCCGAGATTTCTTTTCCCTATAAATTGAAAATGCCCATATTATATAAAAATAGCGGGGGGGTTTGATTTTTACTCTTTTTGTATTTAACAGATTATTATTTAGCAAGTTATTTCATATGGTTGAGCTAGGATTTACTGATTCTCAAGAAGGGAGAACAATTTCAAATGAGGAAATGGGATCTCGAATGAAAAAATGGTAGAAATACAGTGGACCTTTGAGGCTAAAACGTGGATGAAGGACATTTATGATTTCATTAAAAAGGATAATAAATTAGCTGCCCGAAGAGTAATTGATGGAATTTATGAAAAAGTTCAAATTCTCCGGGATCATCCAAAGATTGGTCAAAGATATCGGTTAGGGAAATCAGAAAATATTCTCTTATTATTGCTTATTATTATATGGACATTATAGAATTGCATATTTAGGAAAGGATGAGAATCTTATTGATATTCTTGGTGTGTTTCACGGTGCTTTAGATATTGATCGTTATTTGCCTAAATA
>CAZEPC010000763.1:0-1590 GCA_964513765.1 uncultured archaeon | reverse complement strand
AAACGAGATCAAATCCGAAACCGTTGAGGGCTTTCGGGAACTTTTCCTTATGGGCGAGGATCCCGATCTAGAATCAGAATTTAGTCCCGAACTATTGGGAAAAATTAAACCGAAACATTTGCCCGTGATCTTCGATCAGATGGAGGAGGCCTTTAAGAACAGGAAAAGAAAGAAAAATCAAAAGAACGTGGGCCGAAATTTCTTGAAGGCATTTTTAGGGAATTTAAAGAGGCAAAATGGCTTGAAATATAACACTCAAGCCTTTGAAAGCGTAATAGATATGTTTGTGAAGGTCGGGGTGCTGAATCAAGTTTCCAAAAAGAAATACAGTTTTTCCAGAGATGCCAAATCCCGGCTGAATTCGGTGATGGATTCCTTAAATTAAGGCACAATTGCCCAATTTTTTATTCATAATCCGAAATAATTTGAAAATACCGATAGGGTGAAATCTCCCTTCTCGGTCAAATAAAATGCCCTGTTCCCTTTAGACTTGATTAGGTTGTCCGTTTCCAACGGATTCAGGATCTCCCTCAGCTTCTTATTTTTTGTTTGGGTGGATCCCTCCCTCCCGATAAGCCCCTTTTCCAGCAAGGATGTCATCAAAACTGATTTTCGGATCAGTTTAATATTCTGCCCTTGATAGAGTTCGGCAATTGCCCGGAGGATTTTCACATCTCTCCGGGATACCTTCTCGTGGAGGCGAAATTCTGAGAGGTGCATAAAGTTCTTGAGGTAAAATAGGCTTTCTTTTTCCTCTACCTTTCTGCTGAGATCATTGGCCGTGAGGACCGGATGTCCGTCAAAAAGGAGGCAGGCATAGGCCAGCGATACCGTAAGAATTCCCCCCGACATCAAATTCACATACACATAATCATCCCGGTATGCCCGAAATACGGATGCCAAGCTCGCCAGCGCGCTTTTTAAGTTATTTGTATCGAGATGAATGATCTGAAAGCTCCCGGGCAGCCCCAGATCGGTCTGTAGTCGCTCTTCGGAAAGGCGAAAATCATCGGAATCCAGAATCATCAGCAAAAAATCGGGCTTTATTTGATCGGTGATTTTTTCCAGCCGGGAGACAAACTCCTCCGAAGATTCGGATCGAAATGCCGTAATCAGCACCCGAAATTTTCTGCGGGAGAAGGGGGTAAGTTGGCCTGTCCCTTCCATCTCGAGCTTTTCCAATCCGAAGTAAGGAGCATATATATCCCGGATGAAACGCCCCTCCTCGGTTATTTCTACTTCATTGTCATCGTTAATCACCAGCAAATCGTGGCGGATGAACTGCATAAGGAATTTGTTTAATCCTTCGTAATTAAGGCGATTGGGATCGCTCTCAAAGTGAAAGGAGGCAATTCCTCGATCCCGGAGTTCCGTGATAATCTCGGTTTTGGGGATCGATTTCCGATCGGTGGTGGCGGCATATTTTTTAAGCGCCCCGATAGTTCGGATCATTTTTTTAGAAAGAGCAGAGGGACGGGGGAATTGGGGAACATCAATCATGTTCAGCTTGGCTAAATTGCCTCCGCCCGTGATAATGTGTATTTCCGGAAAAAGATGTGACGTATAGAGGGCTGCCACCGAAATGGTGGT
>CAZEPC010000762.1:0-1596 GCA_964513765.1 uncultured archaeon | reverse complement strand
AAAATTAAATAAAGAAATGGAAGAAATTAAAACCTCAAATAAAGCACCTAACGCAAAAAACAAAATTAAGATTTTTCATCAAGTGAAACAAAGAAAAATTACTGCCTTTATAATGATAATTGGTATTCTATTTGTCACTATTTATGGGGGAATAAGTATCACAAACTCTCGGAAGAAATATAATACGAGACCCCTTCTCGCTTATTCTTCAAATTCTTATCATATTTGGGCAGCAAATTCTTCACAAAGGATCTCACGAAACTTCAAAATAGACCCAAAATCCTCTTCAAAAATTGATCATGTTGAAATGAACCTAGCGAAAAATGAATATGGGGCATTACAATTTGTTATTTTTGTTGAAAACAAGAATATCGATGAAATTAACTATGAAATAAGCAACTTTACCCATCTCGATAATCCACAACATCAAATAATGGCTAGCAATTTTCAAATACGAAATGTACATTCCGTGATAAATAATACCTTTCCCGATGTTCTTGTGCCAAAGAAGAAAATAAATATAGACTTGAATCATAACACTGTTTTATGGTTCTCTGGAAAAATTCCAAAAGATGCCCAATTCGGTCTTTATGATGGAAAAATTAATCTTTATCATGGAGAAAATCACTTAAAACAATTAAAAATACATATAAGTGTTTGGAACTTTACAATATCTACGCAGCGACATATTCAAACAAATTTTGGGAGTCCAAAGATAAATAGTGAAAAGTTAGAAAATTATCATTATCATAGAATTAATTATTTTAAAGGTTTTATTCCACATACACATAACTGGACAAAATTTCAAGAAAATCATTTTTACATAACTTACCTAAATAAATCTAACAACAAATGGATATTTAATTGGGAAAGATGGAACAACGTTTTTCTAAAGAAAAAAGAAAATGGTATGAACGCATTTAATTTCGGATATCCTTTTAAAAAAAACGGCCGTTATATAACTTCAAAATCTGATGAAATGGCACGACTTCATAGTTACTATTCTCAACTTGAAGAGCATCTACAAAATGTTTCCTTGATTTCTGAATCATATATTTATTTTCAAGATGAATTCACTTTATCTGTTCCAGAGGGTTATACAAAGGAAGAGAATTATCAATGTCTCAAAGAATTACTCGTGGCAATTAAAGACGCTGCCCCGGAAATTAAAATTATGGCTACCGTGTCACCCACAGATGAAATAAAAGATATGATCCCTTATATTGATATTTTTTGCCCACAAGCAGACACTTACGATAAAGATATATGGCAGGAACAAATGAAACAAGGAAAAACATTTTGGTTCTATTCATGTGTCTATCCCTGGGCCCCCTATCCAAATTCACTCCTGTATAATCGATTATTCGAGACAAGAATCCAAATGTGGCAAGTGTGGCAATATAACGCAATTGGATTTTTATATTGGAATTTAGAACAATATCGACACGGAAATTATGCTTTAGGTCATGATGGATACGGTGATGGTTGGTTGATATATCCATCGAATATTGTGCCAAATGATTTTGATCAAAGAATTAATATTTATGATTCACTTCGATGGGAAAATTACTTGGAAGCGCAAGAAGATTATGAATA
>CAZEPC010000761.1:0-1596 GCA_964513765.1 uncultured archaeon | reverse complement strand
CCATCACCGGGCAATTATGCAGATGGAACGCGAATTTATGCCGGTACTGAAGACCACCTTTCCCAAGTGCCAAATCACGGCGGCGCCCAAGCGGATCTTTTTGCAGAGTTTTTGTAAAACCAA
This sequence comes from uncultured archaeon, assembly GCA_964513765.1. Lineage (GTDB taxonomy): Archaea > Asgardarchaeota > Lokiarchaeia > Sigyniarchaeales > Promethearchaeaceae > CAZEPC01. The sequence goes on along the minus strand of CAZEPC010000761.1, from coordinate 1,473 downwards.
GTACCTTTCCTCGCTCGGGATCAAAACCCCGCTGCATTTCGCCACGGGGAAGGCCATCTTACCCTACCTTACGGTTCCCGATGAGATTCACCGCTTTTTACCCGCCTATTATCCGGTGGAATTCTCGGTCCCCATGGTAGAAGATACTATTATATTGGGGAGGGCGTTCAATGCCGAAAACTGCCGTGCGGAAAAGGAGATCGGCCTCACCCAGGAGGAGCTGGATTCAAATATACTCATCTCCGGTGATAATTCCGAAATGTTCCGAACCTCCGTACTCAAGATCATCGCTCCCATCCTACGATCGGGACGGCATATGATAGTCTTGGATCCCACCGGGGATATGAGCGTGATTGCCCAAAGCTTGAAGGGAACCCAATCATACCATACCCTCGAGATATTCGAGATCGGGCGGAATTTCGGGTTGAATTTGTTTAATCTGCCGAAAGATTACGAAAAAGGCTACTTTGATGAATATACGGATATTTTATGCAATGTAATTGGTCATATCTTCGATTTTAGTTCCCAAAACATCGCCTTTCTGTCCCAGCTCATCTATGATATCAGGAAAAGCGGGAATCCCATCACTCCTCAAGCCATTCGCGGGAAGATCAGTACGCTCTATGGGGACAATCAGGTAAAGGAATTTCAAAACGAACTAAAGCAATTTGTGCATTTACTCTCCCAAGGCCATATTCGGGATTATTTCGATTTCGAGCATGATTATTTTACGGGGCTCACCCGGTCATTGGCAAAGAGAAAGACCCTTATTATCAATTTAAAACCGCTCATGCAGCCGAATTTGAAGATGTTATTTGTGAGGATGTTTCTCAATCAACTCTATTTGCTCTTTAGGAGGAGTCGGGATCAACAAAGCAATTATAACGAGAATCTCCCACTCTTGGATGCGGAGGGAAAAATTCCGCTGGTGATCCCCGAAATTAATCGCATCAATCCCGAATTCTCCCGAATGCGGTTTTCTCTATTAAATGGAGATGTCTTCCGAAGATTTCACGATCTGAGAGTCCCGCTCATTGCAACCACCACCGATCCCCAAAAGCTTAACAAAAACTTGTTGGGCCGGTTTCATACTGTGTTTGCTTTCCAAACGAAAGCCTGGGCCAATATCAAGGTGTTGTCGGATATGCTTAATCTGGATAAGAGTTTTACCAATATCTTTTCCCATAGCAAGAGGCATGTGTCCTACCAAGTGGAATTTATCAAGAGGATGGAAAGAGACAAATGCATTGTATATCGGGAACATGTGGGCTCTCCGTATATCTGTTCGTTGTATCCATTGGGCAGTAGGAATATCACCAAAAGCGGGCCCATTGATGGTGATAATATAGGAAGAGGGGATAGACAAAAGCAAATGGGAAGAAACCCAGATTTGTACAAACAGCTCCCGCCCTTTGAGGGGAGGGATCGCCCAAACCGAATCGGAGATTCGATACTCGAAATGGAATTGGAAGA
>CAZEPC010000760.1:0-1601 GCA_964513765.1 uncultured archaeon | reverse complement strand
ATTTGTCAAGGAAGCCCAAAGTAAAAAAGCACAAAAGCAAAAATTAGCCGATAAAGTTTCCAATTATTTTGTCCCCATTGTGGTCTTAATCGCCACTTTCGCCTTTATTTATTGGTATTTTATAGCGGGCATCGGACTTGAAACTTCCTTGTTAGTATTCACCTCGGTAGTTGTTATTTCTTGTCCTTGTGCTTTGGGTCTGGCAATTCCCACTGCCGTGATGGTGGGTACAGGAAAGGGGGCAGAACATGGTTTATTAATTAAGGGTGCTGATTCTTTAGAGGCGATCAATGCGGTTGATACTATTGTGTTTGATAAAACTGGGACATTAACGGTGGGAAAGCCTAAAGTGTCTGCTCTTTTAAGCGAATCAAACCTTTCCAACGCACCCAAATCTGCCATTAGTGAAAGCCGCTTACTTTATTTGGCAGGTTCAGCGGAAATGGGTTCCGAACATCCATTGGGAAAAGCAATTATTGAACGGGCTAATCAAGAGGGTCTATCTTTGTCCTCTCCAGAAGAATTTAACGCAATTCCTGGAAAAGGAATTAAAGTTACTCTCAAAGAAGGGGATGTTCTTGTGGGCAATGAAGAGTTATTGAATGATGAATCGATAGACTTTTCCAAATTTGAGCAATCGTACCATTCTTATCAGCAAGAGGGAAAGACAACCGTGTTTATCGCTTTTAATGGCGAATTAATTGGCTTATTGGGAATTTCGGATAAAGTGAAAGATCAAACTCCTTATGCTCTCCGTAAATTAAGAGAAATGGGCATTGAGATCTATATGCTTACCGGAGATAACCAGGAAACCGCTTTGAATGTGGGAAAAGAACTCGGATTCGATAAAAAGCATATTCTCGCAAACGTGCTGCCGAATGAAAAGGCTCAAACAATCAAGGACCTTCAAAAGAAAAAAAAAGATGCGGTGGTCACTATGGTCGGGGATGGTATAAATGATGCTCCTGCTCTGGCTCAAGCCGATGTTGGAATTGCTATCGGATCTGGCACAGATATCGCAATCGAAACTGGGGATATTGTTCTTATGCGAGGGGATCTTCGCAATGTAGTCTCTGCCATCAAACTCTCCAAAAAAACCTACCGTAAAATGGTGGGAAATCTGTTTTGGGCATTTATTTATAATCTCATAGGAATACCCATTGCGGCCGGAATTTTATACGGGGCAACCGGTTACTTTTTGCCGCCCTACTTAGCCGCCGTATTTATGGCATCCAGCTCCGTATCCGTGGTGACTAATGCCCTTTTTCTTAAAAGGTTTGATCCAAGAACTCCCCAACAAATTAAGGAGGAAAAACTTTTGGAGGAAGAAAGTGTGGTGGATCCCATTTGTGGGATGGATGTTATTCCCTCTCAATCCAACGAATATAAATATAAAGGGCATTCATATTATTTCTGCAGTGCGGGTTGTGAAAAGGAATTCAAGAGCGATCCAGAGAAGTATAAAGATTTTGAAAATATCGATCCTAAACTAATGCATTCCGAGTCTACCTCAGGGGATGAAGGAAGTGAGGATATTAAGGGTGGAGAAGTGGGTGGGGACGCAGAGTCAGTAAAGGATCCGGTTTGTGGGATGATAGGTA
>CAZEPC010000759.1:0-1603 GCA_964513765.1 uncultured archaeon | reverse complement strand
GGAGTTCCTGACGTTGCATTTGGGGAAGTTGGAACTTACGATAATCAGACTGTAGAAAAGATTATTGCATCCGAAGTAACCCACCATATGGTGTTTAGAGGTGCCGATCAATGGATCTTCAATGAACCCGAATATACTGGAAGCGGAGCCGATGATACCTTTAAAATGGATTGGGGAATTACTGCCCAAAAGCTTGATTTTCGATGTTTGCCCATCGGTTTAGATGATGATGAAGTTGGAACCGATGTCGCACCGGTTGAAACAATGGATTATTATTCACTTGGATTTTCCTTTGCTCCTACTAAGAGCCAAACTGTAGAATCTGGGGAATGGACCGGTGATGCGATGGGTGTTGCGAAAGTGAAACTCGTCCAAGAATTTGGTGAATGGAATGAGGGTAGTGGCCCTAATACTCCTGCTCTTCAATCCAAAGATTTAGATTTGGCTACTGTATTTATGAGCAGTGTGTTTCATTTCCATCTAAACATTGAGAATGAAAAAATTTCAAACCAAACATTGAATGAGGATGATCCTCTCCTAACGGAAAATAATTACAACAAGAGCTCAAACCAGATAAATGTAGGGAGCAGTGCTGCTGGGGCTAATGATGCAAATGCACAACCTATTGGTGCGGTAGATATTGCTGGTCCGGATTATCAAAAATATTCCGATGAGACAAGCTATACTAATCATTCCGCAAAAACCAACATTATTCCAACGTTATATGCCCAATGGGAAGGGGAAGCTTCCCAGACCTATGAACAAAAAGACGGGTCAGTTGGCGCTCTGAGCGGGACGCTTGAATTGGAATTTTCACTCCTATTGTATGCTGTTAGCTATGATGTATTTGATTCCTCGGGTGATAAATTGGTTCATGATCCCACATTCAGCGTTTTCATCTCTACCGAAAACGCGTTTGCTTGGGCCGTGGTTTTGGTAATTGGTACCGTGGTTTTGGTTGGTGTAGCCGCGATAATGATCACCAAGAAAAAAGATAAAGCCGCCGGATTGGAATAATCAAGAAAAAATTGTCTTTAGGATTTGAGAGATAATTTCTCTCATCCATTTTTTATTTTTTTCAGATCAATTCTTTTTTAAATATCTTTTATTATGGAGATTCATTTATTTGTATTAGATAAGGATGAAAATCGGACCCTTTAACGAGAAAGAATTAAAAGCCCATTTGCAAAAGATACCGATATCTGAAATCAAAAAATACAACGATCAACGCATGGAAAAATACCGAATCCTAACCAGAATTGCATATGTATTTGGAATACTGGCCATTATCGTATTTTTTGTTCATTATTGGCTCACAATCATTATTGCTGTGATCGGTATCATTATTATTACATATACTGGATTTCAAAGAAGTAGGTGGAGAAACTTGTACGAAAATTTCATGTATTTGAAAAAAAAGGGTGATAGAGAAGTCAGAAGGGAAAAAGAAAATCAAAAAAACGATAAATATACCCGAGCTAAACATAGGTACAAAAAGAAGTCAGATACTAAAAAATCTAAAACCGATAATCAGCCATCCGAAAATAAAAAATAAATTCTTCTCTAACTTGAGTTTGTTTTCCACCAACAAATATTTTTTCTT
>CAZEPC010000758.1:0-1626 GCA_964513765.1 uncultured archaeon | reverse complement strand
GTAAAAAATATTTTTTTTTTGGAAAAATTTTTAGAAAAGTTTCTAAGAATAAAGAGACTAGTATACCTTTTAGGTGATGACCATTTTTCTCTTCTTAGAGAAAACTGGAAATCAGCGATTGGGTTTTTTTCTTCCCATTCTCGATTTTTGCATACCCTTTATGCCGCTTCTTATTAGGTTTCATCAAGTATTTATACAAAGGCCTTCCCTTGAGATTGACAGGAGGTAAATGTTTATGTATTGTAAGGTATTCTTGAAGTAAGAATAACTTGTCGCAGTAATCAATATCTAATTGCTTTCTAAGATTTCCACACCTCTTTATCTGTGAATGCTTACTTTCGACCCGATTGTTGGTTATGCATTTTCCCGCAAAAAGAGGAAGTAATCTCTGGAAAATTCTCTGCATCCAGATCTTACACCCTTTTTTCATCGATACCTTCTTGGTCTCCAAATTTACAAACACCCGCGCTTTTCCTGATTTTTGAAACGTATTTGAATAATACTCATCTTTTTTTTGTCGCCACTGCCGATATTCCTTACTTTTTCTTTGGGCTTTTGTTGGTCGCCCTCTCCCTGCTTGAAACTTTCCTTTCATAAATTTTATCTCCCAATGAAAGCCAAACTCTTGTTTCTCTTCCTTGAATACTTTCCAATGTGTGTGAATCTGATATCGAAGGGTATGAGGCCCGAAACTCCTGTACTTATTGAAGGTAACTTGTCCAAGTAGAGAACGCTTATGGTATTGTTGCACATGAATAACCCTACGATTGCTCCCTAATGCTATGCCACAATATGTGGGCTCTCCATCGGTAACCAAAATCCGCAACCTTTTCCTATTCTTTTCCGAGATCTTATTGAATGCAACAGTAATTGGTTTTTTAAGGTCTGGAGTCTTGACACCCTCTGTAGAGAGGATCTCGAAGTTTTCACTGCAAAACACGATTTCGGTATTCGAATTACCCTTTTTTCCTATAAATGTTTCATCGGCATACATCGTACCCAGAGGTAAATCTTTTGGCCTGTCCAAAACGAGGTCTGGAAATTGGTCGAAGGTTTGCTCGACAAAACTCCTCTTGAATTGACTCAGCTTAGGTTGGGGAATTAACCAGCGTTCTTCCATCTTATTTTGTTTAGAACCATCAATAAATAAGTCATAAAGGATCTGCTTGATCTTATAATGGTACTCACCCAACTTAAATTCATTTACTCCGGTACCGAATCTCTTTCCACAATTGCTGCACTTTAAGCGTTGTGTGCTAGCTGGAGAATCTTTATTTACGCCATCCTTAACAAGATAACCTAAGTGTTTGCATTTTTTCGGTGATCTATTTTCTAAATCACTATTTTTATCGATGAAAAAAAATGTAACGGGAACAAACTTATCTAAATCAAAATGTTCGTATCGTTCGTCAAACTTAGGCTGGTTCATAATTAATATTAGAGGATCTAGATATTAAAGTCTTTCCTATGAGGTGTTGAGACATTCTCCATAAACTAAATAAGAATTATCCATTTTGTCTCATAGGAAAAGAAATATTTAAACTGGAAATCCAATATTTAAAAAGAAAAAGGAAAAAGAAAAAAAATGATGAAAATTTCTGTCATCACCTAAAAGGTATACTAGTC
>CAZEPC010000757.1:0-1631 GCA_964513765.1 uncultured archaeon | reverse complement strand
TAATGGAAGCCGTTCTCCAGAATATGATGCTGATCAACGATCATCATACTCTTATATCCTTTTTCTTTTAAGATTACTTGTAAAACCGGTTCAAGAGGATCCAGTGGTGCCCAAGGGGTATAGGTGCAAGTGTAATTTCCGGTAAAAATATCCCTGCGGGTGGGCACAGTGGGAAAACTGGCGCTGTATGCTTTGTCAAAAACTAATGATTTATTTGCAAATCGATCAATATGTTCCGTGTGAATCCACTCATTTCCATAACATCCCAAGTGATCTCGTCTAAAAGTATCAGAAACAATAACAATGTAATTGAGTTGCTCTTGGTGCTTTGCCATTTTATTATTCTAATAAAAAATTCTTGGTTTCTCAATAAAAATCTTATTATCTTCAAGAAAAACTTTTATCTTTAACTTTTATTTGGGGGTTGGTGGTACTTTTGGCTCTACTTTTTTGTTCTTGTTTTGATCTTTTTTCCATCCCCCAAAAAGCTCAGCAAGATCTTGCCCTTCTGCCAATGATGCTAACCTTTTTAGCAGCGCAGAAAAATCCTCGCCTTTCTTTTTAAGTTTTTCAAGCGCCTTGTACACATCTTCGGAGACTTTTATTTGTTTAGATGTCATAAATATATGATAAAAGATCCCCTATTTAATTCTCATCCTTTTTATTTATTTGATCCCCCGTAAATGTGAATTATGAGGACCAAACGGGGAAAGATACGAAAATTTTTTATTTCTTTTTTCCCTTTTCTACCTACTACTAAGAAATAAACCAATAAAGGACTGAAAAATCATGTTTGGTGAATGTGTTCACTCAGGTAAGATCCAAATTTTTATCCCTAAGTACTGAAGAAAGTGGTATTTATCCCTATCCCTTTCGTACCAATCTAATTTTACAATATTTCCAATGTCCGAAAAGAAACATTCTTGTTCTGTGTTCGTTTTTCCATCCTAATATCTCTCTTTTCCACATATCAATCTTGTTAATATCCCTTCTTGGAAGAGAGCAAAGATTAAATGCCTTAATTTGCCCCAAATTATGGTTTGTATTCCCTATTTTTAATTCAGAAATGATGTATTGCTTGTCATTTCTCTCGATGGAGGGTGGATGTTGTATGTGGGAAATTTCAAGAAGGAACGCCGAAAAGAACAAATCATATAAAAATTGGTTTATTTACTAAAATAGAACATTAACATAGAAATAACATCAGCGAAAGTGAAAACAAATGACTAAACAAAAAAACAAACTGAAATTTACCATTCCGAAAGGAAGCTTATGGAAAGTATGTTCGGAATTAATGAGTGAAGCGGGTTATGATATCGGCGGATCATCTCGAAATTATAGACCTACCGTCAACGATGATGAAATCGAACTAAAGCTTTTACGACCCCAAGAGATTCCTGAGTATTTGGAAGATGGCCAATTTGATCTGGGTATCTCCGGGAGAGATTGGGTAAAGGAAACCCGAACCGATGTCGTCGAAGTGTTAGACCTTAATATGGGCGGTGTAAGAATTGTATTTGCTATTCCTAATACGTGGGATGAAAATATCAAATCTTTTGATGATTTTCTCAAATATTTTATCGAAAATGATATTGTCTTACGGATTTCAACCGAGTATATTAACATCATAA
>CAZEPC010000756.1:0-1642 GCA_964513765.1 uncultured archaeon | reverse complement strand
TTTCTTTTATTTTTGAATTCAAAAACGAAAGTTTTATTATTTAAAAGGCGAATTGTTTTATGTATGGGAGAAAATAAACCAGTCGGGTTTATATATACCGAGGATTATAATAAATACAATTTTGGTGAAGGGCACCCATTGACCCCTCTGCGAATTGAGATGACATATCATCTGATGGAACAATATGGCTTATTAGACAATCCCAATTTGAAGATTCTTCAACCTCAAAAAGCCACAGAAGAACAAGTATTAAGGGTACATGAACCCCAATATATTAATAAACTTAAAGAAATCAGCCAAATGGAAAATACCCGATATTTAGCATTCCCAGAATTTGGTTTAGGTCCGGGTGATAATCCTGTTTTTCCTTATATGTATGATGCAGCCCTTATGGTGTGCGGGGCCTCGATCAAAGCAGCAGATTATTTAATGGAAAATGAAGACCATGTCCGTGCCCAAAATATTGTGGGTGGGCTTCATCATGCTATGCCCGATATGGCCTCCGGATTTTGTATTTTGAATGATGTAGCAGTTGCTATCGCCTATATTAAATCAAAAAGGCCCGATAGTAAAGTGTTGTATGTTGATATCGACTGCCATCATGGAGATGGTGTGCAATGGATCTTTTACGATAGACCTGATGTTCTTACTCTTTCATTTCACCAAGATGGAAAGTCACTTTTCCCAGGTACTGGATTTTTAAAGGAAACCGGAAAAGGAGATGGGAAAGGATATGCCTTAAATTTTCCATTCTTACCACGAACACCCGCAAATGTATATGTTTCCACTTTTAGGGAGATACTCCCCGCCATCATGAGTGCATACGAACCCGATTATATAGTATTTCAAACGGGTGTTGATACCCATTTTACGGATCCCTTAACTCAGATGGGCCTCACTACCAGTGCTCATGAAAAACTTTTTAAAATTATGCTTGATACTGTCTCAAAGTATTCTGCAGATAATCTTTTGGTTTTGGGAGGTGGAGGATATAATATAGATGTGGTTGCTCGCAGCTGGACTCTTTTCCTTGCGTGTCTTCTTGATGAAGACATTGGGGAACCTCTACCTGATAAATGGCTTTCTTATCTAAAAAAGAAATGGGATGAGCATCCACCCCCGGAGAAATTACGGGATCGGTATCCTTATATGGAACGGAGAAGATTGAAGGATCCATATTTCTTTGATGAAATGCAAATTTATTGCGATAAAATTATAGATAAATTCTATAGCAAACTAATCCCTAATATTAAATAATACTGCCATGCTCGCATCTTTATGGGGATATAACTTTCGTATTTCTATTTTTTATGAGTTTTAGCAATTTTCCTAGGATTAACAATTGGAAAATAAATCCCTCATTAAAAAGAAGTAAAATAAAAAGTAAAGTGAAATATTATTTCGGATTTAGTAAATATGTTCAATTGAAATTTCGGGTATTATATAACATCATCTTTTTCTTCTTGTCGTTTTAAGTATTCCTCTATTCCGTGGGCAATAATATTTTGGATCTTTCTTCTTTCAGAAGGATCAATTGCACAGAGGGGATGTACTTCATCTAATCCGATTACCTTTTTAACCAATTTAGCAGACATTGCCTTGGGTAAATCTTGTTTATTGGCAATTCCGAAAACTACTGCGT
>CAZEPC010000755.1:0-1643 GCA_964513765.1 uncultured archaeon | reverse complement strand
CAATGTTCGGTACGATTGAAGGACTTTATAGCCATTCCGTATGGAACATCTTCGGTGGATAAAGCCACATCCGCATGACCGCTTCCATGGGGAACTCTCCCCTCCTTTGTGAGATCAAAAAAGGTGTGAAGCTCGTTTTTATCGAGGCTGGGGAAAAATACTGAAGAATATGGATGGGACGCCAGTCTCTGGTCAATAGTGCCCGCAAGAGCCCCGAATGGCCAGCCCCACGGAACACCCTCGATCATATAATAATTTCCTTCCTTGGTTAAAACCGTATTAATGAGCATGGAGTCGGTTGAGTTTAAAATGTAGGTTTTAAGCCATTCGGGAAGATTTGACCGAGTAATCAAAGAAAGTAATTCCATACTCTCTTTTTTCAATCTTTCTCGGTTATTAATCGAATATTCCAACATATGCTCCGGGGTTTTAAAGTGTTGTAAATAATAATGCCCATAATCCACCCCCTTATGATTTCCAAACAATTTTCTGATGCGCTGTTTCTTTTCGATTACATAATAAGGAGTCCACCAAAGTAAATAAAACCGAACACTCTTCTTTTCTTGGGCACCAAGATTAAATTTTACCGCAAATGCCCCTGCATTCCCTTCGGAACCTGAACTCAAGGAGCTTTCCTCAATTGTGCCCTTTTGAGAAAATTCGTCCCAAAACTCAACATTATCTCTCTCCGAGCTCCACTGGGGAAATTTGGTTATCTGAATATTTTCTTCTTCTTTTGAGGTAATTTTTTCTTTTAACATATCAGTATAGATGAGATACTGGCCGATAACTCTGCGTCGGGGATCCTCCGCAGGATAGCTTTGTTTGGTTTTAAACAAGATTCCCTCCACACCCTGGTATTCCAAGGGCTCGGCATAATTTCCTTTGGTTGATTTATAGGAGACAGGGCCATCAAAGGGTAAAAGTAGTGCCCTTCCTCCGCTCCCCCCAATACCCAAAATATTTTCAAAGGAGAATAACACGGAAGTTTCTACTGGAACATCATGGGGATTTTGTACTTCCATTTCAAAGAATCCAATCGGCAGCGAAGAATCTTTCACATTGTGGGGAATAAGTGATGTAAAACCAGAAAGTTGTAAAGAAAGTGGAAAGCTGTCATCTTCGTATTCTAAATCAAACTTCGGGATCCTTCCGTTAAAATGGGTATGCTTCACGGGCGAGACATTCTCAAACTCATCACCCCCTTGATAATTTCGGCGCAGCATCTTTGCAAAGGTATTTGAATCCTTTTTTGCCCATACGGCGAAGAAGGTACCCTTCGGGTACTCTGCCTCCTTAATACTTTTAAACCAATTATGATTGGTCCGGAACTTTCCCAAGCCTCCATCGGTAAACATTGAAAAACCGCCGGTACCAATCCCTCCCAAAGGAAACCCCCGAGAGGTACAATGATCTGTAATGGTCCCGGTTTGCTCGTCATATTTCACGTTAATCTCATAATTATCATTTTTTACATTATCTTGCTCATTTTTCATTTTTTCTTCGTAAGAAGCAAAATTCACAAAAAAATAAAAAGACTCCCGTAAGCATTTGTTACCAAATGTGATATATTTGTAACCATTAACAAATATTATAGTTTTGCGGTTTCCGTTCCAAGGGGAACATCATCTCCCGTCTCGGGG
>CAZEPC010000754.1:0-1653 GCA_964513765.1 uncultured archaeon | reverse complement strand
TGGATGGAAATCCCATAAAGATGCTGACTTCCTCGAGACATACAAGAAACAAGGAGAATTCACCAGAGGATTGTTGGATAAGTCAATATATGAGACAGTGGGGCTCTTTTATGAGGAAGGATTTAAAGGAATAGAACGATATGACAAGATCAAAGATTTCTCAAAGCATATTGCAATCGTCCCAACCAGTGCGGTGACAGGAGAGGGAATTCCCACTCTACTTATGGTTCTGGTAGGGCTGGTAAATCAATATCTCCAAAACCAAATCGAATATACCGATGGCCCCGCAAAGGGGGTCGTCCTTGAGGTAAAAAAAGAAAAAGGATACGGGATAACCTTAGATACAATTATTTTTGATGGGCATTTAGAGAAAGGACAAGATATCGTGGTAGGAGGATTATCTGGACCAATACAAACACACATAAGGGCTCTGCTTACCCCGAAAGATCTCGATGAGATTCGAGATCCCAGCCAAAAATTCACAAGTAACGAAATAATCCATGCTGCCTCTGGTGTGAAGATACTCGCACCTGATATCGAGGATGTAGTTGCGGGCGCCCCAATAAGGGCGGTTGGAGAGGGAGAAGATGTCGAAGATGCAATTAAAGCGGTTGAAGAAGAATTAAAATCAATTAATATTAATACAGAGGAAGAAGGAATTATCTTAAAGGCAGATACCTTGGGATCCCTAGAAGCGGCCATAGGGTTATTCAAAAAATATCAGCTCTCCGTTCGAAAGGCATCAGTTGGACCAATTTCAAAAAGAGATGTGATGGATGCGGTAGCAGCAAGGGAGATGGACGAATATGCAGGCATTATCTGTGGGTTCAATGTAGATCTTCTCGAAAGCGCAAAAAGCGAGGCAATGAACCAAAACATCCGAGTATTTACCAGTCCCGTTATTTATCAAGTAGTAGAAGAATACAAAGAATATCTCAGAAAACGGAAAGAAGAGGAAACGGCAGAAGCAATGAATGAACTTATGCTCCCGGCCAAGATTTCAATTCTTCCCCAATACATTTTCCGAAGATCTAAGCCCTTAATATGCGGGGTTCGGGTCGAGGGAGGAGTGCTTGTACCAAAAATTACCCTTATCAATCAAGATGGAGAGGTTGTAGGAAAATTACACTCAATTACCCAAGATAATGAACCAATTCAAGAGGCAAAAAAAGGGCAAGAGGTAGCAATATCAATCAAAAATGCTGTCCTAGGGCGAGATGTGGATGAGAACGATACCTTGTTTGTAAAAGCACCAGAAGGGGATATAAGACAATTAAGAACCAAATTTAGACATGAAATCAGCCCCGATACTCTTGAAGCATTAATTGAATATGTGAAAATAATGAGGAAAAAGGAAACAATGTTTTGGGCGGCCTAACGGACAAGACCTCCAAAATCCCTCATAAATGTTAATTACCATCATATTCCAGAAAACCCTAAAATTTCATAAATTTTTTTTAAAACCATACTTTTAACAATATACCAAATTCCCAAACATTCTTGAAAAAGATAACAATTTTACCCCGTTAAAAAACGGAGAGAATTGGCGGGAAATTGTCCGGATAAATGCGTTTCCAAGAAGGAAAGTGCATTGTCTGACTAGATTGGTGAGAAAAAAATGTCAGAAGAGTTTAGTCATAAAATAAATATTTC
>CAZEPC010000753.1:0-1664 GCA_964513765.1 uncultured archaeon | reverse complement strand
TATCAAAAGGATTCCATCTATGGGTTATCCCTACAAATTGATTTGTTCCACAGACTACTTTTCCAAGGTCAATATCTTCAATTTTCACTCTGGGAAACATAATTTTCTCGATACATAAAGGAGATTATTTTATTTAAAATGAATGGCTGTGTGTTTTTTACAATTCATTTTGAGATTAAGAAAGAAATGTTTTCATATTAGATTAAACCAAGTTGCTAATGGGAATTGAGCGGCTATCCCAAAAGAACTTATAATAAAATAAACCAATACAGAGACTATAGGAAATAATAAATTATCAGAAACTTTCACGAATCTTGGAGTAATTAAATCAACCAAAACATAAATAAGAGCAGTAAAAAAAGCCCAAAGCCACCCAACAAAAAGAAAGGAGACAAGAAAGGTAGATAATAAACCTGCAATGAGACCTTCCCATGATTTTTCACCATCAGGAAGTTTATGTGTTCCAAATTTTACCCCAAACAATGCAGCAAAAGTATCACCGATTGTGAATAAACTCACAGAAGCAAAAAAGAAATTAGGGGGCATGAAAAGAGAAGCGAATAGATAACCTACAGCCAGATGAGAATGGGTCGCATATGTATTATACTCTTTTTTATGAAGACTTCGCTGAATTTGCAGAAGAAATGGGAACTCAAGAGAATAAGAAAGACGAGCGGTTTCAATCATCAGAGTCATAGTTGCACCCCCATAATAAGCACAAATAAGATACATTTGACCAACAGAAACAGATAAATTTAACGTCCCAAATTTATTTTTAATGGTGTTCCCTGCATAATTTCCCCAAAGTTGATGGGTGGAAGCATAGCTTTGACTCATAAAAAATGAAGCAAGTCCCAAATATAGACCAACCATTGCAAATAAAAATAGAATATGGAATATTTTCCGGGTGAAGTGCAATCTTTGTATTTTACTCTGTTCATTTTTTAAAAGAGGTTTTTCTTTCCCAGATCGTAACACCTTCCGTTTTTGAATTATAAAATGACCAGAGGTTGTTAAGAACATTATGAAAACTTGCATAAGGGGAAATCCTCCGAATAAAAGCCAAAGTACATAAGAGAAATAATCCTCATTATATATCCCCACTTCTAATTTGATATTGATTAAAACAAGTGGGATAGCCATAATTAGACACAATAACATAACAGAATTAGTGAGAGTGCGGCTGTTTATAATTGTTCCCGCCCGCTTGTATTCCAAATAGGCCCGTTTCCCCATTAAAAACCCAATCCAAAGAAAATAAATTACCGAAACTGCACGAACATAAGGAATTAGATTAGGAAATTCGCTCATTAACATAATTTATTTTTGCCTCTCATTCATTTCTTTCCAAGTATAGTAATCTTCCTTGTCTTTATATCCACGACTTTCATAGATTATTTTTTTTGTATTTAATAAATCTTCATCGCTTTTAATGCTTTTTTTTCTCATAAGAGCAGTTAAGAACCATTCTAATGAATATTTGAGTTGGTAGTGTTTGTCCCACATATTAATCAACACAAACCAAATATATACATATAAAGGCCCCCAAATAAATAGATTAAGGGCAAGATTTTCCAAAAATATTGGTGCGAGCCATAAAGTAAGTTGGGTATATAATGAAGCCGTGGTTTCTTCAAGCATAAAAATAGTTAATGAAATAGTAG
>CAZEPC010000752.1:0-1666 GCA_964513765.1 uncultured archaeon | reverse complement strand
AGATATATAATCTATCGATTAGTACCTATTCAATAGACCCGGATGATATTTATGATACTCAAGGAGATGGAAATGATAATCTTGGAAATGCCACAATCATCAGTCCGGGTTTTTCGGAAACAACACTAAAATTGTATGATTTTGACTATTACAACATCACCTTGGATGAAAATACATTGCTAAATATCTCGGTCAGATATACTAAACAAGGAGGGAATTCTAAAATAAATCCGTTACAAAATGTTATCTATGGACAAATTTTTGATCAAACCTCCGAACATATTGGAACATTTGGAGATTTAAGGGGAGACGGGAATTTTGACTACTGTATAATAATTCCTACCTCAGGCACATATTCGATTCAATTGCAGAGTACTGTCCTTTATACATATGATTTAGAGGTAACGATATCTTCCGAAATTCCGACCGATGATGCTTATGAACCCAACGATCAACTAAAAAATGCCAAATCATTGGATAATAATACCGTATATGATCTTCAACTTATTTCAGATAAGCATACAAGGGAATTTGATTATTTCTACGTAGATGTACAAAGAGAAAGTGTCCTATCCATCGATCTTACATTTAGCTTGGATGATGGTGTCCTTTCGGCATGTTTGTATGATTACAACGAAGATTATGATCGGACAATATATGAAGGGATGTTATTTGGGCAAGTAAATGATTCAATATCCCTTTCAGAACCGGGAAGATACTATATTTCAGTCCAATCACAATTAGGATTGAGTATTACACCCTACCAACTAAATATCACCTTATTTGAAAGTCCAGATCATATTCCAACGGTACAAGCCGATAATACAGAAATTCAATATATCATTGGAAGTACTGAAAACAACATAAGCTGGACCTTAAGTGACAACAACCCTTCAACATATTTAATTGAAAGAGATGGAGTCCAAATACAAACGGGTTCATGGGTAGATGGCCAAACGATCAATATAAATGTTGATGGGCTATCGGCAGGATCTTATACTTATATACTGACTGCAACCGATATCTATGGTCAAGAGGAAACTCTTCAGATAACTGTTGTTGTTATAGACGATTCAAACGGAGAGGCAGAAGGGGATGATCAAAGCTCCGGCTCTGGCGACCAAGATGATGGCGTTAGTGACAAACCTGGCATCTCATCCTATCCATTAATGATATTTGGTGCAATAACTACACTCTCTATCGGATATCTTATTATGAAAAAACGCAGAAGATTTATCTTTGAATAATAAAAAGTTCCAAACTTAATCGGATCTGATTTGATCAATTTTTTTTACTTTCTTTTCGACAAAATTAACACATAGATTCTCTTATTCTTAGAAAAGGATTAAATAACTCCTCTAAATGAGCAGAGAACACTTAGAAGCGGGTATCCTCTCGAATCGCTCAGGTCACAGATAAAGATTAAAGAAAGATTCAAAAGTAGGGAAACAATTGGATAAATTGACCAAAACTTGTTAAATAGGTGAAAAAACCTATGAAAATGCATTCCAACTTACTTAAAATTATGGATCGTTTAAATATTTCGGAAAGCAATTCAAACCCCAAAAAGAGGAGCTTCGAAAAACTGAGCTTCTTGTACTGGGATTCACACCAAAAAATCTGTGCAAATGTCCCACTACAAAAATCAACCCTCAATAATCTTTTC
>CAZEPC010000751.1:0-1668 GCA_964513765.1 uncultured archaeon | reverse complement strand
AAGTTCGCTGGAGGTAATAACCACTCTAAAATCTCCCTCATCCATGCAATAAAGTGCCAACATGGAGCTTAAAATCGGATATATGTCCATCAATTCCCGTTCTATGTGGGCCACGGCCTTACGATGCAAGGTATAGAATAATCCGGTTTTAATTGCATAAAAATTTAAGGCAAAGGTGAAGTTAGCCGTTCCCCAAATGGATTCCTTGATAAACACCCCAGGAGAATGCATCTTAGGGGGTAACCGGTTGAAAAAGCCCCTTGCATTCTTGAAATACGATTCCGAAATAAATTTGGCAATAATGTTGTTTGCATTGGAAAAAATAAATTTGCACAACATGGATCCATTTCTCATATACTTTAATTTCCGGTCTCGCATAGATCGATTTTTGTGAGGGTGAAATCGCTCCAACAGCCGTTTTGATTCTTCCCCACTAAAAAGATGCTCTCTGCAAAACCCAGACCATATCCCCCGTAAATCACTCCAGACCCCCTTGTCCCCCGGGATAAAATTATCCTTGAAATTTTCATCATCTGCGAGATACACTGGAATCTGGGTATTAGTTCCTCCTAAAGGTGCAACATCTTGAAAGAGAATACAGAATCTTGCATAGGTGGATTTCATTTTCCGGATGTCGCCGAGCTGTAAATCCCCCACAAAATTAATATTATATCTCTCCCGGTTTTCCTCCAACACATCAAGATTATAGTTCAAATAATCCCTTCGTTTAATCAATGAAATATCGTTCAGAGATCCTTTAGCATGTATAGATCTTCCACCGCGCCTGGGAGGCAATCTGTCCTTTGTCGAGGTAAACACACCGGGGGATCGTTCCCTAATCTTCTTTTTGACCTTTTTTAACCCGATCGTAATATCGCCAACATCGCTTCCCGTTGGCACAAATGCGCCCCCCGTCCTGCTGGTGAGTTTTTTAAGTTCGGAATAATCAACGGAATCATCAATTCCCACAAAATATATTTTGAGATTTATCCCTTTACGCTCCGCATACTTTTCAACATCGGTTGCTCCGTGAAATTTCTTCGATTTATTATCCTCCCCATCGGTGATTCCGATGATAATATTTTGATCCGAATAATGCGTTCCTCTTTTCCTTAGGCGGGCCATTTCATCTATTGCATATCCCAATGAATCCCACAATGCGGTGGATCCCCCGCAAGTCAAGTTTTTTATGCCCTGTTCAAATTGGTTTTTGGATCCTAACCTGTAGTTTCTTAAATCCTGGACTTTTTTTGGTGTCTGGTTGAATGGGGTTAGACCGAAATTGGAATGCTCCGAGTACATATTTTCGAAAAAGTAAAGAGCACCTTTTTTTGCCGCGTTCATCCGTTCTCCTTCCATGCTTGATGATACATCCATTACAAAAATTGCGTTTTTTTCCGTGTTCAACATATGAATACCCTTTTGTGTGATTTTGGTTGCTGTTTTTTGTATTTATTTATTTTTGCCTGTAAGAGGCAAAATTAACCCTTATCCATAGATGAAAAATGGGTATTTAAATATGTGGCTGATTCATGGATGAAATATTGCCAATTGTTGTCAGGTATAATTTTTAAGAAGCAGAAAAAACGATCCACGGCATTCCAGTATCCATAAGCACGTGAAGGAGAATATGGAGCAATTCTTTCCTTTAGGCAAAGGAAATACAAT
>CAZEPC010000750.1:0-1670 GCA_964513765.1 uncultured archaeon | reverse complement strand
TATCACTGAGCCACTCTTGATTTTGATAATCAGAAACATTTAATATATCACCCCAGCTCTGGTTCTTATAGTAAAAATTCCGATACATCACAGATTGTTTTCCATCACCCCTGTCCTCAACCCAGATATAGTGGGAATTTTGATTTTCATCAAGTACCATTTTGGGTTTTGAATTGTAGCCAAGTTGAATGTTATTTTCGGATATTTGATTCGGATTAGATAAATTTTCCGTTAAGAAATTGGTCGCAACTTGTGGATTTTGAAAATCTTCCAAACTTTGATTTTTTGTTGGATTTTCTTCATATTGTTTGTTAAAATGCTCATTGGTATCAATATTCCATTCTTGGTCATTCTTATTGGGTGATTGCTCCTCTAAATAATTTATATTACCAACTAGGAACAATAATCCGAAGAATATTCCAAAGAATATGGAAATTGTGATTGTTTTCTTTTTTGATGGTTTTTTTATCATCATTTTTCTCTACTATATAAACATTAGTTTTTTTGCTATTTTTATCTATCTTCAACACTTAATCTCATTTTTTTATAATACTCGTGATTAAGGATAAGTTATATATATTGATCAAATCGAAAAGCTATCTAGTCTATGAATAGAAAAAATCCTATTTGATGTGTTTTCCTTGGATTTTTGTCTAGATTTAATTCAAAATTAGAGTAATATTTGGAAAAAATTCGTAATTAAAACTATTATTATGACATGTCTATTCCATATATCAATTTACTAAAAATTGGAGTTAAAAATACATATGAAAAAAATAAATAGCAATAAGCAGAAAAAGATATTTCTTTTTGTTGGAATTATGGTGGTAATGTTTTGTCTTCCTAATTTTAGTGGTATTGAAATTGCAAAAAACAACATAGAAGAAACTATCTTAAATGATAAAACTAATAATGAAGATATTATGGGGACATCTCCCAAGGGTGCAAAGCCATGGGAATATCCCTACCCATATCAAAAAAAATATAGTTCATCTAATGATTCCACAAATTACGGTCTTTATATGGAGTCAAAGGGGACCATAAATGGGACAAAAGAAAATGTAACTCAATGGGCTTATGATGATGAAGATACTTATCAATTTATAACAAATGAAGGGTTTAAAGCAGAATGGCCAAGCCGGGCAGTATATGAAGATGGCTCCCCTGATTGGCAGATAAAAGAAGGAACGATTAAAATAGAGGATATGTTAATGTTTAAAAATTACCTTCCATCAGATGCCTCTGGTTCGGAGCATTTCAGCAATATTAGGGGCTGGAATTATCCAGTTAGTTCTCTTGGGGGCTCTTATAGTTATACCGACAATTATTGGGGCGATAGTTCTACCCAAATAACCTCTAAGACGCAAACTCCTATACCCGATTTTGGGTATTACGAAAGCACCATGAGCAATCCCCTTCCTAGCGCGACTAACGCACCGGTGGGTTCTGATTTTTACAATCCTGATAGTGCTGCGGTAATGGATTTAGATCCTTTGAGTCGATCTTATGTCTATAGTCCCGAGGATGATCCTAATTATCATGTGGATAGTGGTGATATAACTGACACTACTTGGGATCGCTCATTATTCGCCAAATTGGGCCATACAAAAGATAGTAAGGATACAACTGATAAGACCTTAACTGTAACACATAATAATGATGGGGGCTAT
>CAZEPC010000749.1:0-1673 GCA_964513765.1 uncultured archaeon | reverse complement strand
ATAAAAATGATTGGAAATTAATTAATTTTTTCAAAATCCGAATCTTTTAGATATTATAAATGCGAAAAGATCTATTTTTTTGGATTCAAATATTTTGATGTTCTTAAAAAAATAACAATAAAAAACCAATAGCAATACAAAAAGCTGATAAATAATATATGAAAGATAAAGAACGCCCCAATATACCCCATGAAAATCCTATATTCGATTCCAAAAATTCACAGGACATATTTCCCTCTGGAATTACCAAAAAATCTGATTATGAATTCTTCATCGAAACTACAAGACCTGAAGACACATATGATAAAGCATCGGATTACTTTAGTATTGATAAAGTCCAAAAATATGCGGAATCGAAGTCAATCATGCGGATTCAGGAAAAAATAACAAAAAGAGTTATAGAAATTGCCGATATTCCAGCACCCGCGGTTATATTAGATTTAGGGATAGGTAGTGGTTTCTCTACAATATATATGTATCTCCGCGGATATCGTACAGTAGGGGTTGATATCAACTCTCTTTTTTTGAGTTATTATCATAACACGGAGATCAATCCAATTCAATCGGATATGAGCCTTATTGGATTTCGAAAACATAGTTTCGATCTTGTTGTGTCTGTATCTGCGGTTCAGTGGCTTTTTTCAACACACATAAATGGGAAACAAGGGAAAACAAACGAAACACTCCGTATAAAGAGATTTGCCAAAGAATGTGACTTTGTTTTGAAACCTAAGGGAAAAATCGTAATTCAATTTTACCCAAAATCCAATGACCAAATGCATTTATTAGGTCATGAATTTCTAGAATTAGGGAATTATGAGGGGGGTTTCATTATAGATAACCCCAAAAATCCCAAAAAAAGAAAAGTGTATTTATCGCTATTGAAAGTAAAAGCATAGCAATCAATAGCGGATTGTAAAAACATAACAGATCGCAAGTACAGAGGATTGAAAATCTTATGGGTGGAGAAAGACCGAATATTCATTCGTATTATGGTGTAGAGGCTGAGGACTATGGGAGATCTAAGTGGATGAAAAGGAACCAGCAAAAGACGACTAAACGGGCTATAGTTCTTTTACTGTCCGAGAAACTTGGGTCTGATTTGCAATTAATTCCCGAAGAACAGATGTTCCTCGAAATCGGATGTGGCACTGGCTATTCTACTGAAGTGCTTATATTAAATGGCTTCCGAACGATCGGGATAGAGATCTCTCCCGACATGATCTCTCAAGCAGATATTTCCTACTACAAAGATGTTCATCTGATTATGGCCGATATGAGAAATTTACCACTTCGGGAAGCCCAATGTGATCATTGCATTTCGATATCTGCGTTTAATTTTGCATCCGAAGGAGGATCTACCGAGAAGGATTTTTATGAAGGAATTGATAAGAGTGTCCAAGAACTTCACCGTGAGTTAAAATCGAAGGGACGGGCTGTGATTGAATTTTATCCCACCGAGGAGGAACAAAAAGCCTTTCTCTCAAGTCTGAAACATCATTCTTTTGAGGGCGGTTTATTGATAGAAAACCAGGATACCCGAAAGGAGAAAAAGTATCTTCTTTTAAAGAAACAATAAAAAAATAATGCTAAGCGAGGAGAAATAATTTTCCAAATTTTTAATTTAAAAGCTTCATTAGTATTCTTATATATAATCACGAGAGAATTGATAC
>CAZEPC010000748.1:0-1674 GCA_964513765.1 uncultured archaeon | reverse complement strand
ACGTACTGACACACTCTTTCCCTACACGACGCTCTTCCGATCTTCGGATATATTTTCAGAAATATTTTTTTCCCTTATCTCTTTTTAGTGGTTGCTTTTTTGGGATGTGTGTATTAGTTAGTTCCAAAGAAACACATAAGGAAAAAAGCATAATGAAAAGCACAAGAAAAAATCTCTTCTTTCATCAATTTCATCAATTTAGTCTTTGATTGTCGGGACATCATTTTCCCACTCAATTTCAACTTTTGAAAGATAATACGTTTTTCCCTTATCGTTATTGCCTTGAAAGAACAAATAGTCCCGCCCATTTTTATCAGAAAATAGATAGGGGTGACCAGATTCTGAGGAATTCCATGTGCCAGGTTTTCCATTAGGTAAAAATGGTTCATCGAATAATCTTTTAAAATTTATTCCGTCTTGACTTATTGCAACACCGATTTGCTGAGGTTGATTATTATATGCCCCTGCGTAAAACATAAAGAGTTTATCGCTGTGAACACACATGGCGGGTGCTTCAATACAAGTTTGTTCCCACGGAAGTTCAGGTTTTAAAATTGATTGAGTACATTCTTGTTTCCACGTTCCCTTTGAGAAGTCAGAATCTTTTTCTGTTGAGGATACACCCAACATCTGGACTTTCCCTTTAGGATCTCGTGTCGCCCAGTATAGAAAGTATTTTCCTCTATAATCAATAATGTCAGCATCAATTGCGCGACCGTTATTCCACTCTCCTTTTGGCTCTATAATTGGATTGGTCGGATTCCTGGTAAAATTAATTCCATCCTCAGAATAGGCGTGATAAATGGCACCATTACCGGGATTGTCATAGGCTTGATAAAATAAATGAATCTTTCCATCCTTTATGAGAGCACCGGGTGCACCGAAACCCCTCTTTTTCTCGTGAAATGCCTCTTTTTTTATCTCCCCAACACGGGTCCAATTTTCCAAATCTTTACTTGTTGCTATCCCAATCCCCAATTTTGTCCTAAAGAATAAATTTCTAATTGAAGGCTTGTCTTTCACGGTGTAATACATCCAATAATTGTCCTTGTACTCTACAACGGCGGGATCTTTTGAAAAATTTGGTCTCCGATTCGAATCTGCATACATCATTTTTTTATCGCCTTCATTACTAATATTTTTTGCAACTTTTAATCTTTCTCGTTTTTCGAGTAGGTGAGATTTAGGTGGATGAAGTGTCGAAAACTGATATTTTCAAGGGTATTTTTTCTTCTTTTTATGGGATTGTGACCTCGAAAAGGTATGAGATTAAAGTTTAATTATTTTACCATATTTTGGGTTTTATTGTTGTTGATGATTCTTCAAAAGAGCCCCGACATTGCGCTTTTCGGGTTAATCATATATCTTTTCTATAAATATTTGAAAAGAAAAAAGAGTGCTGAACGAATCCTGGCCTCTGAACTGGCAAAGGCCAATCAAACATTGGGAGAGATGAAAAAAATTACCTATGTGCTTCAAAAAATCTCTAGATCCCTGGAGAAAGGAGTGAAAGGTGATCATAATCCGGATAGAGAAACCAGTCCTTTTGAGGAAGAAATTGAATTAAACAAAGAAGATTTGGAGCCGATTGAATTGCGGTCAATTTCTTGAAAAAAGAATTGAAAAAAGAATTGAAAAAAGAATTGAAAAAAGAATTGAAAAAAGAATTGAAAA
>CAZEPC010000747.1:0-1691 GCA_964513765.1 uncultured archaeon | reverse complement strand
ATAAATTAGCGACTTCTTTATACAATATGGGTGTTCGTAAGGGGGATGTCGTGGCAATCCATATGCCAAATGCGATTCAATATGTAGTGGGGTATTACGCAATTGTCTCAATAGGGGCAATCGTAACCGGGGTTAATCCAACATATAAACCCTTAGAGATACTCCATCAATTTAAGACGACTGGTGCGAAGTATCTAATAGTTTTAGATGCTCTTTACGCACGGGATTATGCTGATATTAAGGACAAATGGGATTTCAAAAAGGTCATCTACACGAACCTCGGAGATTTAATATCCCCAATTATTGCATTTCTTGCCCGTTATATTAAACGGGTGGCCGCATTTAAAAAGTACGATGTGGATCATCCCAATGCGATTTCTTTCAAGGAATGTCTAAAAGTTGAACCGAATGTTCCCGATATTGAAATAAATACGGCAGAGGATCCTGCCACATTGATTATGACCGGGGGAACAACAGGTGTCCCAAAGGCAGCGGTTTTAACCCACCAAAATGTGGTATCTAATGCGATGCAATGTAAGGAGATCTTACTAAACCAAAAACCCGAAGGAAGCGATATGGAGTTAGGTCCGCAAACATGTATGGTTGGAGTCCTACCTCTCTACCATAGTTTTGCGATGACTACCGTTATGAATATAACCCCGTGTGTGGGCGGATGGATGATGTTGTATCCTAAACCTCCCGAGACTGAAGAGCTTTTGGATGATTTAGAGAGTCTTCCCAATAAGAATGGATTCATTTATTGCGCGGCAGAGATACTTTTCCAGCGAATTGCGGAGTTACCGGATGAAATCCTTAAGAATTATGATATTGCGGGAAGGCTAAAGTTGTGTATTTCGGGTGCAGGACCCTTGCATGATTATGTAAGAGAACCGTTTGAAAGAAAAACTGGTGCAAAAATCACGGAAGGATACGGATTAACCGAAGCATCTCCGGTCGTGAGCTGCAATAATTTTTACGGCAAAAGAGAATCGGGATATATTGGAGTCCCTGCCCCGGGAACAGATTGGCATATTTTTCCGGCAGATGATTTCGATAAAGGCCCCATTGAAGGATTTGGCGAGGAAAATACAGGTGAAATCTGTGTATGCGGCCCTCAAGTCATGAAAGAATATTGGAAAATGCCAGATAGAACCGATGCCACAATTAAGGAATGGGATGGAAGGAAATGGCTCTTGACAGGAGACATCGGCTTTATGGACGAACACGGCAGAATTGCAATTCGGGACAGAAAAAAACAGTTGATCAAAATGAGCGGTCATTCTGTATTTCCAAAGGAGGTGGAATCTCTATTGGGAGAACATCCGAAAGTGTTGGAGGTAGCGGTTGCCGGTATCCCCGATAAGAAATTGGGTGAGGCCGTTAAGGCATGGGTAGCATTACGGCCAGAAGCGGTAGGGACCATAACCAGCGAAGAACTATTGAAATGGGCTAAGGATAATATTACCTATTGGAAATGTCCCAAAGAGATAGAGATTATTGATGAGATTCCCAAATCAAATGTGGGTAAAATCATGAGAAGAACACTGCAAGAGCAAGATGAAAAATATATCGCGGTGTACGGACCACCAAAAGGAGTTTAGATTGTTTTAAAACGAGAACTTGATATTAAATTTTTTTTATTTTTTCCTAAATATTTCTTATCGTCCGCTTTTAAAGAAAAAATATTTGTT
>CAZEPC010000746.1:0-1694 GCA_964513765.1 uncultured archaeon | reverse complement strand
TGTCTTCAAGCGACACAAAAACGCCCTTTTGAAATCTTCAATGGATATCTGCTATAATTTCAACCAAATTCTTGTATCTTTTAAGTTCTTCCGTCAATAGATCTAAAACATCTTGGGCTATTTGATCCCCCGTTTCCGTTTTTTATTTCTTGTGTGTATCAACTTATTGTATCCATCTTCCATATTTCCCCCTATATTTTTTCATCATCACCATAAAATAATGTCGGTCACACCCATTCCCCCAAGAGAAGATTGGATTTGGAAGAAAAAAATGAGGGATGCTCAGATCGGATTTTGTATGAACAAAATTAACTGAAAGTGATCCAAAAACCGCACAAAAATTAAGAGGAATCGTAAAGTATAAATGCAGTTGGTTCTTACCGTTTTTATGAGCAAAACAACAAAAACCAACTGCGGTGGCCTGATGGCCAATGAGTAACTATCCGACGTTCCTTAAAAATACCACGGAATGCACCCAACGGAATAATTTCCCGATTGAAAAAGAGATAGACAGAATCATTCTTTCTCTGATGAATAAAGGGCTCTCTCCCGCCGGCATTTCCCGGCACTTAAAGGAAATTGGGATCCCCGACATCAAACCTCACAAAATCAGAGAGGTTTTGTTAAAATATGTCCCAAAAATAGAGAAAATCAACCGTAAATTCGATGAAATCGCCTCCCGGAGTATATCAATTGTGGAATGGGATGAAACATTCAAGGGACATAAATATAAAGTCTTGGTGGTGTTGGATTCCATCACAGGGTATGTATTTTTGGTGGAGAGAATTGCGGAGAGGTCGGCGGATTGTATTAAAGATATCCTGGCACCTCTAAAACCCGCACTTCGTAAGGCACAAATCGTGCTCACCGATGGTGCCCCCTATTTCCCGAAGGTAGTGAAGGAATTATGTCCTTACGCAAAGCATCAGATCTGCTTGGCCCATGTGATGAGGGGCGTACATGCCAAGCTACGGAAGGTGAGGGCCCCTTATTCGGAGGCGCTTTCTGAAGTCAAAGGGCTCAGGGAGAAGCTTCATGGACAAGAACAAACTTTACGCAAAAAACGGTACGAAAGGAAGAAAAAGTACCAAAAACTTCAATACCACAAAAAGAAGAGAGAAGATTTACGGAAAAAGTTTGGGGTTGAGGAGGGAGAGAAAGGAATCTATGCGAAGTTTCCTCAGTTAGAGGAAAATTATAAGGACATAAACCGGGCACGGGGAGAGCTCCGATCGAAAATAAAGACCGTAAAAAGAGAGGTTCGGATAATATCCGTGGCGAGAGAAGAACTTAAAGAAGAAGAAAGGCAACTGCATATCTTATGGGCGGAGTATATGAAAGAATGCAAGGTGAAAACTGCCTTTTACGATCTGTTTTTATACCGTGAAGAGGAGTTTAAGAAGAAAAAAGCCGCGCTCATTGAGAAGTTGGAGGAGGAGCCGTCCAATGAAATGCGTACACACATTCTTCGATTATTGAAAGAAATACCGGGCTTGGATGCCATCAATCGAGCAAAGAATGCCCTTCCGCTTAAACGCAACTTTATGAATACGAATGCAATAGAAAGCTTCAATTCACGGATTCGCCCTCTCCTTGACTCGCTTAGAAATGTGAGCAATAGTCCTTATTGCAAGGCACGGATCCAATTTTTTAAATTACATTTAAGAAAAACTCTTTTCCCAAATTCATCTACA
>CAZEPC010000745.1:0-1697 GCA_964513765.1 uncultured archaeon | reverse complement strand
CAAGCATTCCCGTTCCAAGCGCATGGCGTTGGTTTCGTGCTCGAGGAACTCGCCCAGCGTCAAAAAAAAGCGGTGGCGATCTCCATTTTGCTGGACTTTTTGGAGAAAGTTCCACGTCTCTTTTGTGTACTTTTCCAAGGTGGGCTCGTGTTTGGTTTTTCCTCTCCCTTTAGAGTAGGCATCTTGAATTATCCCGTATACGTCCCGCCGGGACATACAATTTCCGAGTCCTTGAAGGATGGACATACCTCGATTGGAATTTAAGTATTTATGAATCGTCTGCGAATCGGTGGCTTTGTCTATGATTTGATGAAGACGGTTCTTTACAGCCGTAGTCATTTGGACTTGCTTGATCAAGTAACGCGCGTTTTTGCGTAAGGCATATTGTTCCCGATTGCAGGCCAGTGAGGGATTAAGGCGACCGTCTCGAAAGGCTAAGGCCAATCTTCGGGCGTCAAACCTGTCGGTTTTGTCCCCTTGAGTTGCCTTCGTTTGAGCCGCATTTGCAACTAAAGCGGAAAACCCATTTTCGCTCAAGTCCCAATACACGGGATACCAGTACTCGGCGGTGGATTCCATGGCGGCACCGCAGACATTATATCTCCGGCATATTTGGAGCAGAGAACTCCGCCCTTGCTCGTCGTTTGTAACCGTACCTTCGTCGATTATGCCGCTGGGATCGGCCACTGCCCATGCCAAGTTTCGTTTGTGGACATCGATCCCAAGGACTGGGTCGTCTTTTCGCTCCCCCAGGAGAGAAAATTTTAAACGAGATTCCTTTGCATTGTTCCCGCTTGAATTTTCACGTGATTGGGGCTCTGGTGTGATCCCTAACTTCTTTAAGTCGTTGGTAGTTAAAAGAGGAGCGAGCGCTTTCGCGCGCTGCGTCTTCTTTGTCAGTTTGGATCGATTCGGAACATTTTTTTCCCGTAAGATCCTATACAAGGTAGCAGAAGTGAATTGGGTAAGCTGGCCCTCGAGATATTGTTGGGAAACGTCACTCTTGGCACCAGTATCAATTCCTTCTGTTTTTTCGTTCATTTTCTCTAATTTAGTCATGTTTATCACTGTGTGTGTTGAATGGGTGGAGAGAGGAGTATGATCCGGGTCTCTCGTGAGAGAAACCTCTTTTTTCCCTCTCTCCTAGAGCACAAGTGGTTTTGATTATTTTCCTAAACGAGGTCTGGCCCCAGGCGGATCAACCAATCCCTTGTGCGATTTAATTTATTTTGAAAGCTCGAAGCTTAAAAAAAGGGCAAACTAAGGAAGAAAAAGAACGGAAGAAAAAAATATTTGTGGGCGGAAAACTAACTCAAGTTAGAGAATAATTTATTTTATTAATTGGGAAGTGTTGTAGTGATATCCATTCTGGGAATCTCAAATACAAAGAAATCCGAATAATCTTGAAAAAATATAATAAAACCATCATTTACCTCCTCATATGATACCCCATATCCTAGAGAATTACAGAAAGTAATGAAAACTAAATAAAAATCTCTTAAAAGATAAAGCATATTGCTTTCCACCTTGATCACCAGACAAGGTGCCCGTTTTTCAGACATAACTAAGTGATTTCCTCCTTTCTCTTTTCTATTGTTAGGTAAGAGAGGATTTTGGGTAAGTTCGTCGAATAAATTGATTAATCTCTCTGTTTTATTTTGATATGATTTAAGATCATGTATAAAAGAATCAAAAGT
>CAZEPC010000744.1:0-1704 GCA_964513765.1 uncultured archaeon | reverse complement strand
CCATTATTATCTTAAAAAGAGGCAAAATACGGAAAAATCAATAGATCCCTTATCCGGTCAAATGACATATTTAAAGATTTTCTTGGCTTAGATTCGGAATTCAAGCAATATTTGGAAAAACAAATGGAAAGTAAAGATATAAACTCCTATATGCCGGTTTTACTGGTGAATTTATGGACCCATCAAAAAAAGGCCTTAAGGAAATGGAGTGATGCCGCCAATAATAATGGAGTTTTAGAAATGGCAACCGCTACCGGGAAAACAATCATCGGGTTAAAGGCTATTGAAAGGATATGTAGGTTTAAAATCAAGAAACAAGATAGAATATCGGCCAAGGTAGTAATCATTTGCCATTCAAAAGCCATCCTTAACCAATGGAAAGATGAAATAAGAAGGAAAATGCCCTTAACCTCTATAATCAAAGGGAATTATAAAAGACCCATCAGATTAAAATTCAAGTACAAAAATAAGGCCCGGGAAATCAAAATACAGTTCTTGACCTTTCAAAAGGCACTCTATGATTTCAGACATGGAAAAAGAAACACCGTATACAAACAATACGGATCGGATCTTATGATTATTGATGAGGTGCATCATTCAGGAGGAGAAAAATTCAGAGATGTTCTAAAAATTCCTGCAAGATACAAACTCGGTCTTTCGGCAACCATTGAAGGCAGATACAAGAAGAATATTCTCCGTGATAAGATAGGGAACATTGCCTATAAATATAGTTTAAAGCAAGCCATAGAAGATGGAATCATTCCCAAATTCAAATGGTTTATCCGAAAAATACCCTTGTCGGTCATGGAAAATCAAGAATATCTTGAAATCACCGATAAAATCTCCAAAATGTTTCAGAACATAAAAAATGATGTCCTTACTATTAGAAGAATTTGTAAATACGATAAAAATCTCGATAGACAATTAAAAGAAAAGCACTATAAAATCAATTCAATCGGTCTTTTTATCAGATTACTAAATATCGCAAAATATAAAAAAGTGAAAATCGATATTCCCGAGAATTGGAAAACTTTTCAAGTTTTACTCTTTCAGAGAAGACATATCATCCATAAATCGGTTCCTAAAATGGAGGCAGCGGTGAAATTAATTCAGAAAATGGCCAAATATAAAAAATGCGTTGCTTTCACAATGGATATTGAAACATGCGACAGGATTAGCGAAGCTTGCATAAAAAAAGGTATTAATGTATTTCGACTCCATTCCAACATAAAGTCCGAACAGATCGAACAAAATAAAAAAGATTTCAGAAATTCGGATAGCGGCCTATTGATCTCACCAAGAATGCTGGATGAGGGAATTGACATCCCCGAGGCGGAGATTGGTATCAATGTGGCCAGTACAAAAACCCGATTACAGCTCGTTCAAAGAATCGGAAGAATTCTTAGAAAGGGAAAAAGCGGCAAGAAAACTCCCGAATTTTATCATTTCATCTCATCAATTGATTACGATGAGAAGTTATACGATGAAAGCCTTAGACTTTTCGATGAGCTTACCTGGATCTCCAATACCGCGGCAAGTTTTGGTTCGGAAATTGAGATAGAGGAAGAATTACGAAATCGGGACGCTGTTGTACTTGAAAGAGCTAACGCTGATAATCAGAATGTTTCAGCAATGAAATTAAAAGAGATAGCTGAAGCTGATCTTGGAGATACTCCACACTGCATAATTATAATAGGGGATACA
>CAZEPC010000743.1:0-1711 GCA_964513765.1 uncultured archaeon | reverse complement strand
TTATGCTCCTCTCCAATAGATTTATTAAATATCGAACTAAGCAAAAGGAGCTCGCCTTCGGGATCACCGCGGCGGAGGGAATTGCCTTGCATTCACTCGTAGACGGGATCATTTATACAGTGACCTTTTCTACCAGCATCCTCACGGGCGTTATTGCAGCCACTGGGTTGGTGGTACACGAGTTTGCCGAGGGCATTATTACCTATCTTATGTTTATGGAAAGTGAGGTCGGAGATAAGAAAGCAAAATTGTACGCGTTTTTGGTTGCCGGCCTAACCACTCCTATAGGGGCATTTGTGGCGTATCCCTTGATTAGCGATGTTGCCGCACAGCATCTTTCATTGCTTATGGGCTTTGTAGCCGGTGTGTTAATATATATTTCCGCCTCCCATCTCCTATTTGAGGTCAAGCAGCATGAAGAAGAGGAAGGGCTGGGGAAGCATTCATTGTTGGCCCTTTTACTCGGGGTAGGTTTGGCCATGATAATTATCTTTGCGAAAATTTAATGAAATGGGAAGGAACATCCAGGGTAAACCAAACCAAGAATCGCCAAGCTAACATACTTGAATCGATAAAGAAATGGAAAAAATCTTCTTTGAAATTATGGAGGTCTCCTATTGAAACTATTCTTTTGAGGGTACCCCATTTTCAATCCGAGATGCATATAGCTCCACAAACCACAACCATAAGACATACCCATCAAGCAAGTCTTAGTGGATTTATAGGGATCCCGTCCTTTAGGCAGAGATGACTTCAATCTTTGTAGGATATTCATGAGGAATGTTATATATCTCTGCCCTAATTTATTTTTTCCGGCACTATTCCTTCACCTGGTCTATGAAATGGGTTCTATATTAGACCTCTGCTGTCAAAATACAAATCTAAAATGATTAGAGAAACTTAGAAAAGTTTTTTTCATATCTTTCATTTACCAATGAGAAGAATGAATAAACAGCAAATATTAGAAAAAATTGATCTCCCGGACGAAGTTCGTGATATAATAGAAAACTGTAAAAGTATTATATTAGCCGACGATGTTGAAGATTTAATCGAACTATCCGTGAGAAATGACAGTGGGGTTCAAGTAGTTTCTTTTGATGTCCCAGGTCATGGAGTTATTGACGAAGCTATTGTACATAGAGTGAAAAATGGGATTTCCGCGAATTATTGTGATCCGTATTTACGAAGGCGAGATCCCGAGAGTATGATTGTTGCAGATGATTTACCCTCCGATAAGGTTAATTTTAAAGATGTATTTGATAAGGATTTCACCGATCTCCGTCAGGAAACCTTTGATTGGTTTAAAGAGCAAGATTTGGCAATGTTTTGCTTTGCGTCAGGTCAAATGATTGAGGAGTTTCCCTCGATTGCCATAGTCCCTTTAAATTCATGCTTTTTTGCCTTGGGATTGGCATTGTTGCAAGGTTTGGTGAAAATGTCGGAATACGAGGGTGTTTTTAAACCAAACGTATTTCTTTACTGCGCACCTCCTTTTAGACATACCCATTTCGATGGAAAACAACGAGTTGTCCATAAACGGACAAGAGAAACATATGAAGTGTTTAGTTATAATTTATATCCTGGCCCAAGCGCGAAAAAGGGCATCTATGGTGCTCTTATTCACTTTGGCGAATTGGAGGGGTGGGTTACTGCTCACGCTTCATCCGTGCAAGTCATCACACCATATGATAATAAAATTGTGATTATGCAT
>CAZEPC010000742.1:0-1713 GCA_964513765.1 uncultured archaeon | reverse complement strand
TTGTTACACCGTTTCTTGAAGAGAAGTATCCCAACTTAACGAAGGACGATTTATCGTGCATTACATCGTATCTCTTTGATATACTATGGAATTACAGCTTTAAAAAAGACACCAAACGTCCAATTGCTGAAAGTTATACTAAGCAATGGGACGATAGTTTTAATTATCATGAATATTGAGGGTGATATGTTTTTTGCATTAATTTTTCGTATTTTTTGCATTATTTCTTCGGAACAGAATGGCTTTGAAAAAATTTGGGAATGAGAAAAAATTTTTAAAATGCTTGGGAACAAAGAGGAGATAGCCAGATTTAATTGGTTATGAATTCTCCCAATCTAAATTTCGTTTATCAACATCGGTGTGCTTTCCGAACAATTTCTTGATGACTTTATATCCCAAGATCGCCCCAAAGGTTGCAAGAGCCAAATTTTCTAGCTTAATCACTTTTTCTGTTGAATCCACGCTGGGCTGGGAAAGCACCGAATCCAAGGCATTGTAATTTGCCTCAAATTGCTTGGCCTTAAGGTAATTGATAGGTGTATCCTGGCCAAATGATTTCAAAACTTTAATGTGTCGCTTTCCCGATTGGTCGTACTCATACATAACGACTTGAAGATATGTATTCCCTCTCACCTTGATCTTACGTATTGTTGCCATTTAATATCGACCCCTCAATGCAGCTTTTTCTCGGTTTCTTAAAATGTAGTATCAGCTTTAAATAGTGAGATACTAACATATTTAAATCCTAAATGCTCTATAATATTAGAAGAATTCATGATAAAAAAATGTAGCATTTTATTTGATTTCTTTCAAATATTAGTATCAAAATATTGGTGAACACATGAGTATATCAGAATTTCAACTAAGAAATATGGCGAGACATGAACCTAACCGATTCCAAGAGTTAATAAAGCGGGATGTCAACGTATATAATTTAGCCGTGCAGATCGGATTGATTGAGAAATCCTTTGGGGGACAGGTTCGAGCTACATTTTCCACGATGGTATCAAAAATTGGAGATTGGGGAAGAAAAAATCCAGAAATTCGGAATCTTCTTTTAGATGTTGGCGGAGCTGGTTTAGGAGGTTTATTGTCTTGGGTATATTACAAAAGAACAGGATCCGATGAACAGCTTTATGCACATTCTCTCCAACCTATTGACAAATTTTTCATGAAACCTTCAACAGGAATTCCCATGGCCTCCATGACGGGATATTTAGCATCCAAATTAATACGGCAAGGAATGGGTGCATCGGATCCAGAATTAAAGGAACAAGGCATGCATGCCTCAAACATAATAGATGATTGGATTTTCAAGGAGAATTCGGATTGGGGCAGCATTTCCGCCACATTAGGTACAATGGGATTATTTGGGTTGGAAAAAAGTGTAAGTAGACCTGAAACCATGTTGGATGAGAATTTGGAGGGGAGATGGGGTCGAGGTTTAAAACGGATGGGTGAAAAGCTGAAAGAGAAAGGTTTAATTGATCCCAATATAAAGTTTTTCGCTTTTAATCGTGGTTTGGATGATTTTCCACTTATTCGGCAAATCAGGGAAGATCACATTCTTCTCACGAAAGATGTTAGTCAATTTAATCTTGAACACAAAAATTCACAACCAGATCAGATCTGGAATCGCTTATATCAAGGAAACCGACCCATTCGAATTGTGGGGATGAAGGAAATAAAAAACACGGAACATGATGAAACAAT
>CAZEPC010000741.1:0-1715 GCA_964513765.1 uncultured archaeon | reverse complement strand
CTTCCGCCTTTTTCTCGGCTTCCGCTTTTTGCTTCTTATATTCATCAAATTCTTGTACAATGGACGGATCGTAATCCTCTTGGCAAATCGGACACCGGGGATTTTGAATGATCCAATCCTTAATGCAATCTCTATGCGCATAATGCTCGTTTTTGCACCCAATATAACCCTCTTCACTAATGATTTCGCTGCTGTTGGTGGGGTCGTGGGTCAAATCTATCCCTTGATGACAGACCGAGCATAATGGTCTTTGTTTTTGATTTTGTTGGAATGACATGTTCCCTAGTTAAACATTAGTTTTTCTTCTTAATTATATTTTTTTTGGGATCGGTAGGATCTGTTTTTGGGACCTCCCTCACATATTGTTATATATTTGATCCCTCATTGAAGACAGTTGTCTCCTCATATATGAAAAAAATTATCCTGAGAGGGGAGTATGAGACAAGATGGAAAAAATGCGGGAAGCGGGAAGATACAGTAATCAAAAAAATGCGGGAAGCGGGAAGATACAGTAATCAAAAAAATGCGGGAAGCGGATATGAATTTATTACAAAATCCATTACATAAAGCATTTGTCCAAAAATTCCTTCAAGCTTAAAGGGAAAAAATGAAGGATTTTAAATAGCTAACTCAAGAGGATACTCCTATATAGCTCATGTCGTTCGATGATTTTATCAAACAATTATTTAAAAGTCAATATGGTGATGCGGTTAAATCTGAAATCTCGGTGGGCACCTTGGAGAAGAGCTTTGACCTTTGGGTAAGGGGCGACCACCCCGTGATTCAATCAACCGATTTAATTCCTGGCGATTTCAAACACCACAAGGACAATATCATCGAGTACAAAAGTGGGCATGATCATTATAGTATGAGCGATATTCTGAAACTCTTAGGGGATTGTTTATATTTTTGCCATAACCAAGGAAAAAATTTACGAAATGCATTTAGAAACGCGTGTGCGTGGTTTTTGGTGGTAAATCCCGAGCCTTTTCTCTCGGAGTACGAAAAGAACGGGATTAAGAAAACACCAGTTCCAGGGCATTACTATTATCCCCATCACATGCCCGAGTTAAGAATTATTGTGATAAACGAGCTTGAACCAGATACACGGGAAAACTCGTTGCTTTTATTACTCTCCTCTGGGGAGAGGTTTCGAGACTTTTTGAAGTTTTTGCTGGAAAATGATGAATTGGCACGGTATCTACAAAAATATTTAAGATTGAAGTTTTTTATAGAACATAAGGAGTTGGGCGATATGGCGGAAGTACGGAAAATTAAGAAAAAATACTCGTTTGAAGAGAATATACGGGCCGCGGTTGAGGATATTGGGATCGAGAAGTTGGTGGAGGCACTCGGGATCGAAAAGTTGGTGGAGGCACTCGGGATCGAAAAAATACTCGAACATATAGATTTGGATACCCTAGAAGCGGCGATCGAGAAAAAGAAATCGGGACAAGACGACAAAGGCCGGTAGTTAGTGAGTCGGTTAGATTAATTTTTCAGTACGGTAGTAAGTGAGTCGGTTAGATTAATTTTTTATGTATTTGTGGATAGTATGGCGGTGAGAAATTGATAAATTATTTGATTTTCATCGACTTCAAGAAATCTCATATTCTTTCCAATATCCCCCATTATTCTCAAGTATTACCATCATTTCTCGGTGCTTTCGCTTATTCTCACTTATTCTCACTTATTCTCGCTTATTCTCGCTTATT
>CAZEPC010000740.1:0-1721 GCA_964513765.1 uncultured archaeon | reverse complement strand
GGTGGAAACCGCGCTTCGGGGGGAACGCAGCGGACCGTTAAGCTTTTTGAGATCTTTCTTGCAGGTGATGGTAAAACGCTAACCCGGGAAAGTCGCCAAATTTTTCCCAACGGGCCTCCAGGTTCCCGTGATTCTGAGGAGGCGGCCGAACCTACAATGGTCAAAATCGGAGATACGTGGCATTTACTCTATGTAGGTACCACAAAAAAAGCGAGAAAAAATACGATTATGTCCGCCGTAGGAAAGTTTAATCCAGACGCCAAACCCAGTAAAAAACTCTCCAATACCTAAAAAAAGTACGCCGATTGTAATGAAGGGGCCTCCCTAGACTCTTATTTCCGAAATGATGACACTCTTTTTTCTTCTTAAAATAATTTCTTTTTCTTTACGAAAATATTCTTATAATTAAAAAAAGAATATACTTATATAAGAAAGAATAAAGAACAAAATAAAGGTTGAAAAAATGAGCGAGCAAAATCTAAAAACTATTTGTTTTGATTATTCTCATAATAATAATCTAGTCATTGAAAGTCCATCATTTGCGGATTTTACCCATTTTTTATTCGGTTCATCTTTTCGGTTGGGTAAAATTCAAGCGGGTTTCACCAACCTCGAGAAATTAAATAATTATCGGATGTTAGTAATTGGGGGTCCCGTTAATTCTGAACTGAGTTCCGATGAAATAGAGATTATCATCAAATTTGTTAAAACGGGTGGGTCTCTTCTTGTTATAAATGGAGAAGGTGGAGACTATCGTTCGGGAACTAATTTGTCTGAATTAACAGAGCATTTTGGGTTTGAATATAATGATGATATCATGTATGATTCATTAAATTACATTAAAATGCAGAGTAGGTTGAAAATTGATGATTTTGAACCTCATATTGTGTTTAAAAATGTGGATAATATTGTGCTTTCGAAACCTTGTAGTCTTTCTGTAAATGATCTCATCGAGGCAGATGAAAATATCGATTTAACTCCCTTAATAAAGACAAGTCTAAATTCCTACCATGAATATTATAATGGGGAAAAATGGGTAGAAAATGCCGATGCCCCCCGTAGCATTTTATCATTGTATGTTAAATATTATGAGGGTCGGGTGATTGCGTTGCCCTCCTTATCAATGTTCAGCTCTCTTTCAAGTAGTTATGGGTTTTTCGCTTTTGATAATCAAGATTTCATCTCTAACGTATTTCAATTCCTCCTCAAAGACCATAAATTGGGAGGGGATGAAAAGCTAATTAACGTTCAGATGAATTACAGCTTATTCACTTGGGCGGAGAAATTAGTCCAAAAAGAGGTTTGGATGTCCATCGATGATATTTTAAATTTTGCCGTAAAATATCTTAAAGATAATTACCAAGATGTCATGAAGAATCTGGAAGAAAGGCGAAAGAAGCTCAACAAACTGCGAAAGGAGCAGCTGGCCAAGATTAAAGATAAAAAAGAGAGAGAACGCCAAAAGAAAATGCTAAAATCTGAAGAAAAGATTTATGAGAGTGTAGAGCGTTCAGATGACTCAGTTAAGGATTTGGAGGATATAATGGCCGGATTGAGTAGCATTACGGGCGGTATGGTCGGGAAAGATTTTGATATAAATACATTTGAATTAGAAGAAGAAGCCGAACCCGAGGAAGAAGAAGCCGAACCCGAGGAAGAAGAAGCCGAACCCGAGGAAGAAGAAGCTGAACCCGAGGAAGAAGAAGCTGAACCCGAGGAAG
>CAZEPC010000739.1:0-1727 GCA_964513765.1 uncultured archaeon | reverse complement strand
TTTAAGGGCTTTTCTTTGTCCATTGTATTTAGAATAAAATCTTTAATTTTTTCTTTTTCTGATTGTAGTTCTTTTATGGAAGAATTTTGAGGGGGGAGCGAAATTCCAAGCGTGCATTCGATTAGGCCAAGGAGGAGGAATTCGGTAAATAAGCCCTCCACATAATGTTGATTCCGGAAGATCTTTAATTTTTTCAATTTGTTTTCGAATCTAAAGCTGTAGCCTCCCCGTAAGAATTTTTTAGAAATATCTAAGCCGAAAAATTTCTGAGTATGCTGCCTGGATTGGGCCAAATTACAGGATTTAGATTGCCCAAATGAACCGTAATGTTTGCGTATTTTTTGCCGATACCCTCTCTTTATCTGGCGACCATGACGAGATCGGCCCCTTCCCTGTGATTTGAAGGAACACGGAGGGAATTTATTCTCAAGAATCAAATACCACAGCTCTTTTGTGAGCGGTATCGATAACTCCCGTAGGACTTGAAGAGAATAGAGCAAATTGGAAACTTGGTGGGAATTTAAATATTGGTTCAGAAAGAAGTTGTATGGTTTCTTAGGGAAATTCCTGAGGTAAATATTCCGATAAGATTGCAAATACTTAGATACTCTGCGCTTTTCAAAAATGTAGTTATACACGGAGGGTTGGAAAGAAGCCAATTTCAAAAATTCGGACAAGACCAATCTTTGAAGATGAACTATTTTTTCATGCTGATCGGGAGTAATCGGATGGATTGTATAGAAATTAAAACTTTTTAAATCCGAAAAGGTAAATAGACATATTAATTGGGCCCAGCCCTCCTTAAGTGCTGTTGGTGCCCAGTTAAACAGATTGTCGGACCATTTCTTGAACTTAAATTCATTTGGGTATATCTGTTGTTGGGCATTCGGCGCATGATGAGATTTTCTTTCGGGGAGGAAATGGGTAATCCAATGACCCAACTCATGAATTATCACGATTAGACGCAATACAAGTAGGTCAATACTGAGCCGCATCGCGACCTTTTCCATTACCCTGGGATAAAGTACTATCTTCCTTTCCCCGGGAAAATATTGCCCCATAAGATCAGTTTTCAAGAGTTTCTCAATGGGTTTATCTTTCGGGGGATATTCCCTCTCTCTTTCATTTTCGAGAGGCAGAAGTACATTAAATCTGCTCAGAGTCTCCGGAATTTCATAAGAAATATATATCGGACAAGCCTCGAGGGGGATAAATCCATGTTTGGCGAAAATCATAATCGCGTTTTTTACGCAACTCTTCTCAAGCTCGCTAAGACTATAAAGATGCTGGGTGTGGTGATTCATATACCTATCCATACCAAAATTGCTTTAAAAACATAGAGGGTGAGAAACATTTCATATGAAACAATGAGAAACATGCAAGAGGGAGAAATATAAACTAAGAAAAGAAAAAATAAAAACTGTGTATATTAATTAGTTTCAATTAACCTAGCTCCCAGTTGAATAAGTGAGGGTTGGTTTTTTTTCGGGGCTTTTTTCGGGGCTTTTTCTTTTTAATTGTACCGTCCCGGTTAATTGCAACCAAATATTGGTTTATCTGAATACTTCACGATATTTTTTCATCATTCCTCGATTCGATAAGGAGGATAAAGACCCCTCGAAAAATTTCCTCAAAGGAAACTTGCGGAGCTGATGGAAAAGAATTTGCCTTAATTCCGAAGGAGAATTTCCCTTTAAGGCCTTCTTCCGTAGCACCCAAATTGGAAT
>CAZEPC010000738.1:0-1732 GCA_964513765.1 uncultured archaeon | reverse complement strand
TACTCGGATGGGACAAAACAATTTCGGATGTCGAGGTGGAAGGCATTACAAATATTACTCCCCAAGCAATTGAACTGGCTAGCATAGACGGCTATTATATCAAACATGTGGGAACCGCAAAGGATGGCGAGATCTCCGTGGGATTACAAATGGTTAAGCGAAATTCACCCTTAGCTGTCAATGGAACCCTAAATGTAGTAGAGCTTCAGACCGAGAACGCGGGACCAATTACTTTTGTGGGAAGAGGTGCGGGAGGAAGCGAAGCAGCATCTGGCATATTATCGGATCTCATTCGGATATCGGGAAAAAATAAATCTTAGTGAATCATACAAAACACGGCCAAATTTTGTCCCGTACATACTAAATGGGTAAATTGAGTTTTTTCAATTATCTCTCTTTCTGTATAGTTTTTTCCAGTATTCTCTTATAATATTTATGAAGAAGTCTTTAATTTTTTTCATCCCAATTGTCATTTGTTTTTTTATTGGATCCCAAAAATTAAAGACTCTTATTATTCCATACTTATCTAGAAACACCGTTATTTCTTTAATGGAAATAAGTAGGAATCCATGATATAACAATAATAATCAGCATACAATAGGTAATAGAAAAATGAAAGACAGCACAGAGGAAACAACGAAAATTTTAGCACCCAAATATAAGGGTATTGTTGGAGTATGCGGAGCATCAAAAATATCTCAGGAAGTTTATGAAAAAGTGTTGAAATTAGGAAAAGCTATCGCGGAAGAAGGGTATGCCATCGCGTGTGGGGGTTTGTACGGGACCATGGAGGCAATCTGCAAGGGAGCAAAATCTGCCAGCAACGGTGGTTTCACCATTGGAATCATCCCCACAAAAAATAAAGAGATCGCAAATGATTATGTCGATTTAGTGATCCCAACAGGAATAGGGGAGGCAAGAAATATCATTTTAGTCTCTACTGCGGAGAAGATAGTTACGATTTCGGGCGGTTCCGGCACACTTTCGGAAATTGCATTCGCATGGCGTCAAAATAAACCGATTTGCGCATTTAAGGCAACTGGTGGGTGGTCAAAGAAGCTGGCAGGAAAACGTATAGATAATACTAGAAAGGATAAAGTTCATTCTGCTACCAGCATATCGGAGATTATAAAATTTCTCAAGCAATCAGAACGATATACAACAAATGAAATGAACATTTAGATTAATATTGATGAAATTAATAACCGATAGAGCAAAAATAGGGAAAAAATTAGAGAAAAACATAGAAAAAATATAAAAAAAATGGAATTATGTTTGTATTGATAAATTTATTACCTAATTTTTATTAATCAGACCAATCTTCTTTTTCTTTTTTCGGTAAGTAAAGAAAATAGTCATGGAGGCAGTAATAATAAAGACTGGCACAAAATACCCATCAATACCCGATTCATTACCGCCCTCACTCGCTAATTGAACAGCAATTTGCTTATCAATTAAGGAATTATCAACTTTCAAATTGAACGTTTCATCTTGAAATTCGGGGGTTTCATATCTGACATAATTAGCACCCTTTTCTTCCCCCACATACACATAATTTCCCCAAGAACGATTATAAGCACCTTGCCCAGGATCCACATGATCCATATGCCAATTTCCATCGGGAAATGAGTATCTTGTGAGATTATATTCCCCATTGCCTTCTCCTACATAGATATAATTTTTGTAATATTCTCCATTATTCCAATCGTAATAGTAATCATATTTCCCGCTA
>CAZEPC010000737.1:0-1743 GCA_964513765.1 uncultured archaeon | reverse complement strand
CAAGCGTCATAAGAAGACCCCCAACAATGAATGTGCATACTTAAAAACTGAGGTTCCGAGTCTAGTTTGTTCATAATATCAAATAATAATTGTTGTTCTTCAGTGGTCTCGCTTTCATTCATTCCATCAAATTTAAGAGTTCGCATAAAAGGAACTCCATCAACTAATTTGGGCATAAAATCATTAACGCCTAAATATCCTTCAATAATACTGTCGATCTCTTTTTCTCCGTTATCTCCTGTATAATATGAAATAATCTTGGAAATATCGCCTGGATCCGAAGTTCTTAAGTCTCTTTGATCCATTTTTCCCATCAAATCACTAGTATCGTTCCAATATTGTTTAAAAAATTTAGGTGATGCATAACTTGTTTTAACATAGCCTTTTCCGCCGTAACCACTTACAAAATAATCATTAGGTGACATTTGGTTGTAATAAGTCATAGCCATGGCAGGGGCCAGGTTATAAATACTTGGTGTCATTTCATAGGTCGTTGGGACTGTTCCATGATAATTATCCCAAAAATCTAATTTCATGCCATTCGAAATAAATTGCAAATTATCTCCATCTGAAATAATCCCAGCAACATAGAGTTTATTTTCTAAGGGGATATCCACAATCTTTCGTGATTGCTCTTGTGAAAATTCGTAGTTTTCTGGTAAATGTAATTTAGACCAAAACGGTAGATGGAAGAAAAAGTCCGAGGGAATTAGAAACTTCCCATATTCTGTTAATTTTGAGACTACAGGATGCTCATTACCCCCGTAAGGCTTCATATAACCATAAACAATGATATTTTCGGGTGTTTTAGCAAGAATGTCTTCAAACACATTCAAATCAACATTTTTATCCTTTGGATCTTTTTGTCCTATTAAATACATTGGCTGCCATAATGTAAATATAGCATCTCCGCACAGTTGACTTCTAATTGCAAATGATTTCACATTATCAGACATTGCTAATCCTTTCGGATTACAGAGAGAATAAAATCGCTCAAAGGCCCACGAATAAATCTCAGCATAAGAAGATTCATCATTTAGCCCAGCCAAATCATATTCATTTGAGACATTAACTTTGATCTCTTTCCCAGATAAAGCATTCCAACTCTGGATTTCAGAATAAAGATTTTCATGAACCAGGACCGAATTATATACACCCGCTAAGGGGGTGGCCACATTGCCACATTCGGGCAGATCGTTCCAGAGTATCACTCCTTTAATAACATCAGAATAATAATCCAAAAGCGATTCCAAATCATCTATTTCTAACCACACGACAGAATAATAATTAGTTGAATTGAGATCCACCAACCAATTATAAGTAAGTTGATTATCAACAAATAATATGGGATCCTTCACTTTATTAACAATTCCTTCGAAACTCGATAATAAATATCGCTCGTAGTGGGAAAAGTTCCACGTACGGACATCAATTGCATGAAACGAAATAGTGTCATCTATTTGAGATGCTTTAGGAGAATCTGAACTGAATGAAATATCTTTCGAACCATCCATAGTTTCTCTTGTTGTATCCAAACTATTATCTTTTAGAATTAGAGAAGACAAAAACATTATTACGAACAAAAAGACAAGTTTTTGCTGGAACGTTTTAAAATTCTTCATTCATATCTTAATTAGATTTTTTTGTTAAAAAAAGCAAGTAAAAAAAGTCCCATGATTTTTCGCTTGCTTAGTTAAGGTTTTTTTCATAAATTTCTTTGAAGATTTTTTGGAGCTTTGAGTG
>CAZEPC010000736.1:0-1764 GCA_964513765.1 uncultured archaeon | reverse complement strand
AACCGTTATTTTGCAATGTGGCCTGAAGGCACTATTTCTCGGAACCAAAAGGTATTAGAAAGTTTCTCGGGGATAATAAGGGTTTATGCAACGTTAAATAGCGAGAAAAATGTGATTCCGTTCGTTCCGGTAATCATGCAAAATACAGATGCCTATGAATTCCATAAAAAACTCAAAAAACCAAAAAAAATCCGCCTAACCTTCTTGGAACCGTATTATTTTCCCCGTGATTGGTTAAAGAAACCCGAAGAAGGTGGAAAAAGGCCCAGAGAACTTATCAATCATTTGATGATGAAACTTGCCCGTAAGTTGGGGCAAAACAAACTCTATAAGAATAGGGTGTTAGAACGGCGCCGAAAAACGGCAAAAAAACGAAAAAAATGGTAATTGAGAGGAGTTTAATACTATCTAATGGATGATTTCTCGAAATATTTATCTTCTATAAGATTGTATTTAAAGTAAAAGGATTTCTAATTATGTCTCAATTTAAGCTCAATTTTTCAGATTTAAAAGAAGGTCCGCGGCTGATGACTGGTGATCTAGGCTGGGACGAATACGCCGACACAGTTTCCCCCCTTGGATTAACGAATTTGAACCCCCTTGGTGAGGCTCCCGAAGGAACATTTCGCTATATAAGGATCCATAATATGTTTTCTGGTCCTGAAGGTGATCATCGGGGAAGAAGAGATGCTGGGGGTCAACCAGTAAAGATAGATAACAATGGGAATTATTATTATGATTGGACTATTATTGATAGGGTTTTGCAAGCCATTTTAGATGTTAATTGTATTCCGTTTTTAGAGCTCGGGTTTACTCCCAATCTTTGGTCTAGCATACCCGAGGGGGAAAAGGTCAGATATAGGGAGGATCCTACTCCTATGGATAAAGTGGAAAATCCTCTCTCTTTTTATCCACCTAAGGA
Source organism: uncultured archaeon (assembly GCA_964513765.1). Taxonomy (GTDB): domain Archaea; phylum Asgardarchaeota; class Lokiarchaeia; order Sigyniarchaeales; family Promethearchaeaceae; genus CAZEPC01. Next base: position 842 of record CAZEPC010000736.1, on the reverse strand, counting down.
CTATAACCTTTGGGCGGATTTGGTGGATGCATTTTTACTTCATATTGAAAAAAAATTTGGCGAAGAGGTTAAAAAATGGCCAACGGAACTATGGAACGAGCCAGATATTTTGTATTTCAATGGAACATTGAACCAATATTGTGAGTTATGGAAAGTCACCTATGATGTGTGTAAAAAACATCGGATGAAAACTGTTGGGGCGCCCTCAGTTGCGGGGACTGGCCCATTTCTCACCGGGGTACTGGAATACTCTCTCAAACATGATTGTAAATTAGATTTTATCTCGTATCATGTTAAGGGAGGTTCAGCGCGTAAAAGTAATCTGTCAAATTCTCTTTTTATTTGGGGTGAGCTTCTTGAAGGGAGGGATAGAATACAAGCCTTTGAGGAATATAAGAACACTCCTATTTTTATTACTGAAATAGATCCTTTGGTTGGGTGTGAATTTGGAATTCCTGATAGGCCTGATTTAGAGTGGAGAAATAAGTCGTATTATGCTTCATGGTTGGGAAAGATATGCTTTCTAATTGCTAGCATGCAACGAGGGTGGGAGTACGGAGAGAATGAGCCTGATGAGGATATAGGTCCGTTTTTTTGTCATGCCCATTTCAACGATGCCCACCATGTGACTGCAGAGCGTCAAACCTTCTATGGAGCTCGCTGTTTAACAACTCCTGTGTGGATTAAGGATGATACAGAGGTTCGGAGGTCTGCGCTAAAAAAACCGATATTCCGAGCTTTTGAAAATGTACGTTTTCTTGAAGGAAGTTTTATTCCTTTCGCTGATTATAAACACGATGTTTTTGGTGTTCTGGCTTTTAAGGATAATATCATTAATTTAT
>CAZEPC010000735.1:0-1765 GCA_964513765.1 uncultured archaeon | reverse complement strand
AATGACGAAAAATTCATTTTACCCGACGGGGAATCTTTAGAGATTAATGCATATGTATCCACTTGGACGGGAGAGGTTCTTTTCCAACCAACCCTTTTAGGATATAATAATATGGCGAATTTACCACAAGCAATAATAAACTCAATTTCTAATACCCACCAAGCATATTGGTGGCCTTTATTACACAATATAATTTTCTCCGGAGGGACCTCAAAATTCCGGGGGTTAGATCAAAGACTTGAGAAGGAACTTGAGAACATGGTATCACAATTGGGTCCAATTCAAAAGCCCGAACCTCAAGAAGAGCCAGATCAAATTATGCCCAAAGAAGAAGAACTCAAAGAAAAGAAAAAAATGGTTCAAGTAAAAACCTCAATAAAGGGCAATCAGAATTGTCCAAAATGTGGCGAACTCTTAGAGGGAGAAAACAAATTCTGTCCCCATTGCGGAGCAGAACTAGAGATGGAACAAATAGAAATAATCGGGGCAGCCCAACAAAATTTTCCCACTAAATGTCCCAAATGTGAAGAAGAATTGGATGGTGATTCTCCTTTCTGTCCTTTCTGCGGAGCTAAATTAGAGCCTATCTTAGAAGAAAAAGAAAAGCTAAAATGGAAGGAACGAAGAAGGGTTAAAAAGGCAAAGGCCGAAGATAAAGAATTGGGAAAAATCATGGAGGAGGTCTCAAGTGAATATGCGGGAGTGGAGGAAATGGATGAAGAGGAAAAAGAAAAAGAGGAAGAGGAAGAGGATGATGATAAAATGATCCGAATTATACAGTCTGATGCTCAAGCGTATGCCAGTTTTAAGGGTGCTGCAATCTTAGGGTCCCTTCCTTCGTTTAAACAATACATGGCCACCCATGATCAGTACAAAGACGACCCGAATTCAGTGTTAGTGGACTTCTCCCAAATTTTACAACATCTATAACGTCCACTTATTCTTTTTTCAGCGACCAAACCAATAATTTTTTTTAAAACGCCTTATTTTCTCTATCGATCGATAAAGAGCTAGAAACGTGTGTTAAAGATGCAAAAACGAAAATATATTATTTCACTAAGTACAATCATTTTTATTTTAACATTACTCTTGAATGTACAGATGGCCGCAGCAGAGCCTCGTAAAGACTTATTGGCAGATTTTCTTATTCAAAACCAAACAACTGTGGGTGGGTTTAAAAATTCCAACTCATCGGCAAATCAAGGAATGTCCCCATTTACCTCCTATGCAAATGTTCAGCTGATTGACAAATTAGAAAAAATGGATGATATCGATAAAACACAAGCTGAAGGATGGTTCACCGGGCAAGTTGATTCGGCAATAATATCCGAAAACCTCACCGATCTTTATTATGCATATAAGGGTTTGAAATTGGTTGAAGGTACATTAAACGAAAGCCGGAAGGAAGAAATAGCGGCAATCATCAAAGATTTACAAAATGAGAATACATACGGATTTAAAAGCGGATATGCGGTGAATTCGAATATTGCCGATACTTATTTCGCGGTTGAAACACTCCATGAAATGGGCTATATCTCTAATCCAGACTATGGGATAGTTCAAACCAATATAGCACAATTTATCAACAATCTTTGGGATGAAAATATAGGGGGATTTGTGCAAGGAGAAAACGAAGAAATTTCGGTTTCCGATACCTATTTTGCCCTTTCTTGCTTAGAAAGAGTGAATGAGCTCAGTTTATCCTCAGCCAGAGTACAGAATATTACCGGGATGGTTGAAGGATACTATGTCAACCGAACAAGTT
>CAZEPC010000734.1:0-1768 GCA_964513765.1 uncultured archaeon | reverse complement strand
AAGCAAAGCACCAAAAAACTTCAACAGAAAGAAAAGGAATTTCAAGAGTTGGAAGAAAAGCACCTCAAAACCCATGCTCGACTAATGGAACTCAAGAGGGCAAGGGATGTAAAAAAGAAGAACTTGAAGAAATACCGGAAGAAGAAGCGGAAGATACGGCGTGAAACACAGACCTTGGAATCTCGAGTCAAGGAGATTTTAGGGCGTGAGGATACATGGGTTGATCATTCGCTTTCATCCCCCAAGAGTCGGAAGCGGGGTAAGCCAAAAGGGAGCAATGGGGGAGGGAGGCGGCGGCCCGAACGGATTCATCAAGAAATACATATTTATCCCCAAGAGTGTGAAAATTGCGGGCATGATTTAAAAAATGCGGATATGTTCATTAGCCACACTTCCGTATTTACGGATCTTTTTCGCGAATCCGATACACTGGAGTGTTATGAGACCATTCGCTTGAAGAACGTCAAAAAGATTGTTCACAGGACACGATGCCCTAAATGTCATATGCCCTGTTCTCCCGAGTTAGGGCTTTTCAAGAATGCCCGATTTGGTCCCGGGTTTGTATCCTATGTGATTGGGCAGCGAATTGAGACTGCCCTTCCGTTGGAGGCAATTATTGGAGAGATGCAAAAGATATTTGGTCCGAGATTTTCGCTGTCGGCCGCTGCAATCGTAGGCTGGTTCAGGAAATTTGAGGCGCAAATCAAGCGTATTTACGATCAATTGGCAGACCTACTCAAAGAAAGCTTTTTTGCACATATTGATGAAACGGGGCTTTCCCTTCAGGGGGAAAACTGGTGGTTATGGGTAATTTGCTGTGCAAACATTGTATTGTATAGGGAGAGCAATACCCGCGGTCATGATGCCATCAAAGATTTAATACAGGGTTTTGAAGGAACCATCATTGCTGATTTTTTCAGTGCCTATGAGAAATTTGATGAGAATGAGCATCAAAAGTGTTTAGCCCATTTATTAAGCGATATCATCGAACATATCGTACGTTTAAAAAAACAAAATGATCGGATCGAGAAGAAATTAGCCGAACACGAAGAGGCAGAAGAACGGAAAAAACTAAAAGAATCAGGTGAATGGAAAAAAGGCCCTGGCCGCCCCCGTACATTACATGCCTTGGAAGATGATGAATTGTCGGATTTGAAAAAGAAGCAGGAAAAGAACCTGCAATGCTTGCATCAAACAATGAAATTAGGAGAGTTTTTCCGTGAACCTTTTACTGATGGAGTGTTTTCCTACAAACAATCCTCTGATGATCGGATCGATAAGGAGGATGCGGAGCAATTGCTTTCTGAATTGATTAGTGAGATCGAGGGGGAAGGGGTTGGAGATGATACAATCCGGAAGTTATTAAAGCGTTGCAAGAAATACAAAGGTCGGCTTTTTACGTACTTACAACAAGAGGGAATGCCCCCCGATAATAATTCTGCGGAGCGACGTCTCCGTAAATTCGCCAGACAGCGTAAGATTTCCGGAGATTTCAAAAGTAATGTGGTACTTCGGAATTATGCGATGTATCTTTCCCTTTTCATGACATGTGAAGCCAATACGTTAGACTTTGATGGGTTGTTATGCGATATACTTACCGGCGCGGATGTGGATATTAGGCACCTTTTACTAAGGGAGGTATAATTTTTCCCGGGAGAACTAGTACATTTCCATAATTTTTGTATCATTATGGATTTTTTCAATGCTTCTGCTTTTGAAAACATGTGGTGAGTACATATTGCTTTTGATCAAAAAACTAAATATTTAC
>CAZEPC010000733.1:0-1769 GCA_964513765.1 uncultured archaeon | reverse complement strand
TTTTTTCATATTTTTCCAATCTTCCTCAGAGTGCATTTTTTTATAGTTTTCATCGACTCAGAAAATGTAAGAGTTACTTCCAACCCCAAATCCTTTGCGGGAATTACTATCGGGGCAGCAAGACTTTTTTTATTAAGTACATCTTAAGAAGAGATTAGAAAAACGTGTGTATAATTCTGTGCTCAATAAAAAAATTACAATGTTCGCACCATTACACTTTTATACAAAAATGGAGAAGTTGTAGTATAGTTTAGAAATCTAAAGGTAAGATAAAAGGAAAAGCACTCTAAAGAGGAAATTGTATAAGGTATCTTTGTTCCATTAAATTCTCTGATTTTGTCTCTATGTTACTCTCCTGAAACAAGCACTTTTCCATGAGAATGCCGCTTTAAACTCATCGCAGAACTAGATAAGAGGAGATCATCAACACCACTATGCACTCAAGACACTGTACAAGAAATCCCCGTTCTTCCCCCTGCCGTCCTTGGTGCGAGGAATGCGGATCATTCAATATCACCTCCACATCATCCGGTAAAAACGTGTGTAGGGATTGCGGTTTAGTTTTAACCATACCGCCCCGCAATCATATGTATCCCTCCTACTGGAGGCTGTCCGATCACCATCCTATCTTTTTCAAAGGAACTCAGATCGGGTTTAAAAAAGAAAGGGGCTATTCATTTAAATTTAATCGATTGCATCGGCTACAAAGGAATGCTTTATTTTCCCGCCACGAGCTTATCCAATGCAGGAAGGATTTTTTGCATCTGAAAGGGGTTTTTGAGGTTGATTTTGGATATAATGAATTGCACAAACTTATACAAAGGATGGACAGAATTCTTCCTCATGGGAGTACTTTGAAGAACTGTGCCCTTTTGGTCGCCTATGCATTTTACCGAATTTCCGTTCAACGTGGGATCTTCCTTTCCCTGGATCGCCTATTGGAAGAATTAGGCGTTACACACGCCCTTTTTCATCGTTTGAATAGGAAGGTCTCGGTCTCCCCCGTCCTCAAATCCCATGCATTTAGGAGGAACGATCCCCGCGCGATTCCTCCTCATTTGGGAAGAATGCTTGGACGATTTTTAGATTCCTACCGCCTTGATTCCCTGGGGCAGAGGGTGCGCCTTACCGGGAAAATCAAAAGGTTTTACAGGCACTTTTCCGCCTATCCCATGGCGAACCGAACGCGGGTTGCTTTTTGTGCCTATCTGGGGCAGAAAGCCTTGATCAACGCTACGGTTGCAAAAGAAAGGATACCCGGGAAAAAATCTATCGGGACAATTGCCCAATTGTTCGGGATCGGATTCTCCACCCTTTATGATTGTATTACAAGATACCTCAAAAAACCTTCGGAAGCATCGGTGGGAAGTGAAGGGGTAGAACACCCAGAACCGAGTTGGGAAGAACGTAGTTCGGCCAGATCCGAGGATTCTTCTTCGTCCATGGGGTCCGAAAGTCCGCACAGCACCAAGGAACAAGACCCCGAAGATAACCATGCCTCCGAGCTTAAGTCCTCCGCCCCGCCCCCATTATCCGAAGAAAAATCGCTGGATCGAGGAGGGAGTACTACCCGAATTGTAGAGAGGCAGTGGGATCTCAAATTAATAAATGGCCCATGGAGTAAGGCAAACACCTCAGAAATTGCATTCTCACCCAATCTTTTCGAAAACTCGGGGGCCTGCTTGAAGGCGGGTTAATATAGGAAAGGGGGAAAAGTGATATTTAAATCACCCCCCAACAAACAATGGTATTATGAGAACACTATGACT
>CAZEPC010000732.1:0-1774 GCA_964513765.1 uncultured archaeon | reverse complement strand
TTCATAACCATCCCCATAAATAAAATCATCTCGGAGATTCGGTCCATAGTGGAGTCAAAAAAGCCCCCGTACTCGGAACCCTCTCCGGTCATTCGGGCGATTGAGCCATCTACCCCGTCCATTAAACCTGTGATGAATATGAATAATCCGAAGAGCCACAAAAGAGGCGAGTATTCCAAAATAACAATGGCTACAATAGAACAGGTAAGCATTAATCCCGTTGCCATATTCGGTGAAACACCCAATTTAATAAACATCTTCGATAATACTGTCACGACCGGTTTGAATGGTTTCCGTAATCTAAACTTGGATGGCATATATATAATTCCCCTTATTCTCCTTATTTCCCTCAAAATTACTGGGTGTAAAAACATCTTTGCTAACATAACACTTAATATACATAATGCTTAAGATAATGACGCTTAACATACATGTTGTAATTCTTGAGCGGTATTCTTGAGTTAAAAAACGATACAAAGAATTGATACCTTTTGTATAACTTTGATTTTCTCCTTGTTTTAGTTAAGAGCAGTTATCAATTTTGTATTTCGATTATCTTTATTACTATTGTTTATTGTCCTATTCTTCTTCATAGAGTTCGAAATCTCCCCGCACCTTGCTGGTTTCCCGCGAGTCTTTGGAAATTTTCTCGATTGAAAAATTAACCTCATTCCCGTGGTTGAGAGCTATGTTTAAGAAATTAACCAGCCCTTGGACTTTCGATGGGGGCACGTTAAATTTTAGCACTACGTCATTACCTTTCTCTGTGGTTGTGTTGAATACTAATCGAAATTTCATTGTAAGTCTTTTAACTCCGTATTGAGATAAATAATTATAGAAAATAGTAATTCGTTGCTAAAGAATTTTTTTTTGGTGGAATACTTCCTCAAACCATCTCTTTTTATTTTAAAAATAAAAGGGAAGAGAAATCATTATTATCAGTTGAATACATAATATAATATATATATCTATATATCCCAAGATACCAAATTGGGATGGTTCGGATGGATCCCATTTGAGGAAAGATGGGGTTTAGTCCGAATGTAGTAATATAAAATAATCTAATATGGTTGAATTTATGGTTGAATGACTGTAAATTCAAAAGGGCTCTAAATTCAAAAAAATAGAGGGCTCAATTACAATTAGGTGGTTGAAGAATGGAAAATCTCCCAACTTACAAATTTCGTGATGAAAAATGGGTTTCTGCGGACGAATTACAACTAGATGATATCGCTCTGGTCATCAATAAGGCCGATAAGTCGATTTATATTTGGGATGGCCCAGATTCCAGACAACGGGACCAAATCCGATCGAAAAACGCACTCGGGGATTTTAAAATTGAATTTCCCGATTATAAATTTCGGTTGATTAAGGATGTGTCAGATAAACAGGAAACCCCCAAATTTGTGCGAAAAACCATCAAGGTCACCACGAAAAAGGATACGAAGCGGGTAAAGAATCAGATTATAAGCAATAAGGTGAAGTTAGAGAAAGTTTCGCACCGCCTTACCACCATATCGGTTTTTCTCCTTCTATTAATTATAGGTGGATTCCTCAGGTATGTTGATGTAAGTTTCTGGGGTGACGGTATATCACCTGGATCCGAAGAAACCTTCTTTCCCTCCAATTCGGCATTCACAAACATCATCCAGACAATCGTATTCATTGCGTTTATCACAGGATTGTGCTTGGTTGGGTTAATCGTGATAGCAAAACATTTGGGCTTATACGAAAGATTGCTTTTCCATCTTCTCGGGGCTTTAACCATCTTTTT
>CAZEPC010000731.1:0-1775 GCA_964513765.1 uncultured archaeon | reverse complement strand
ACGGATTTCTGTAGTCATAGAGGTTGATCCCGATGTGGAATAGATAAAAAAATCCAAAAAAAAGAAGTCCGAAATACCGGTAACTTTCTTTTTGGGGATTAAATCTGGGAGATATCAAAAAGGAGGTTGTGGCCAGTACAAAACAAAATATTCTGTAGGCGATATGGGAAATAGGATGTATGAGTTTAATCCCCAGAAAGACAACACTAAAATCAAACACCAATATTGTCCAGAACCCGTCCCAAACCTTGTTCCAAGAAGGAGATGCAGGGGAGTTCCTTTTCTGGGTACCATTAGAGCTGTGGTCTTTTGCTGGAGTGTCTGGATATTTCTTTTTAACATTAATCATTTTTTTCATCTTCATATATGTCATAGACTTTCCCAGAAGCAAAGGCGATCACGGGCGGGGTGGGATTTCGGGAAGCGAACACAATGGCGGGAGGGATAGAACCCATAATCCGTGCCTCGCCCCTTCGGTAGGCCACCTGGGACCATAGGGGCGCAATCCGTATGATTTCCCGTATTTTGTGCAATCGGGGGCCTTCAATGATTGAAATGATTTTGATCTGGTCCGAATAAGGGTTAAACCAGGTTGCTGCGGTTTGGTTGCGCATAATCAATCCTCTAATCTGTTATCTATCATTCTGATAAGAAAAAAAATATTAAAACGAATACTCTGGCTTAAAAACTAAGTCTTCTGGGGATGCAACCATGAATATAAGGATGATTACCGAAAAAAAGATGAAGGACATCAACAAGGAATTAATCCGGTATGAAAGCCTTTCTTGAAAGATGAGAAATCCGAACCATGCAATCCCCAATAAGATCCCCAAAAGAAGCGGGTTAAAGTAATCAAAATAATTAAGGGCCATCTGAAAGAAATAGAAGAAGGGCAAGAAAGAACATATATGGAATTGAAATTTTGTGTCCTGGGGATCCAATATTTTTACGGCAAAAAGAAATGATATCCCGCCCAAGCAGAAAAAGAGAATGGGATATGTCAGAGGGGCGATTTTATAGAAAGGATATAGGATTAGAAAAGTAAGGGCAAAGATACTAATCCCTATTGCGAACCCGCCACCAATATCTGCCCACCAGTTCGGAATATTTTCCGATTCATGTTGAGTTACCATTGTTTTCGCGCTTCCTTTTAGTGTTGTGAGGTATTTTATCTATTTATATTTATCTTTATTTATTCCAAAATTTAATTTGAATAAAAGCATCAATTCCTAATTTAAGTACATAAAATGCATTTAGCCAATCTTTTTTTTCTTCTACTCTTAGTTTATCGGATGATTGAAGATATGATATACCCAAATCATCCAGTAATTTTAAAATAAATAATGCTTGATTGGTGGTGGTTATTTTCTTTTGGTTTCGATTCGAGTAATACCGCTTACAATCGCCCCAAAATTCTCGATAAAATCCAGGAAAAACCTTATTTTTATTATTATAAATGCTATTCGGAATTAGCTTATGCCGAATGTTGGATTTCTCCATCCACTCCATTATTTTTGGAACAGACTGCAATGCCAAAAACCCTCCCCTCGCATGAGCGAACCATCGGGCAGGTGATGTTTTAAACCAATGTTTAAAAAATTTGGAGGTATTCTCGTCATTCACCAGAATATTGGGCGGGTCTATACTCATAAACGCATCGAGAGTAATATTCCTCGCTCACTTTCTAACTCTACTGTGGTAAAATAATGAAAGGGCGGGAGAAACCCACGCTTTATTGGAAATCCCATCGCGGTACAGATAATACAGGAAGTCGG
>CAZEPC010000730.1:0-1779 GCA_964513765.1 uncultured archaeon | reverse complement strand
AATAACAAAGAGATATTCAATCTTATATATGATATTTTTTGAAATTATTACAAAACTTCTTTCAATTGTCAAAAGTAATTATTATAAGAATAATAGATATTTTTAAAAAGATTGAGGTATCTTAATGAAGATTCTTTGTATATAGTTGAAATTATGAGTATTTAGTGTTATATGATTTACTTAATCAAATATTTGGAATATTTCACGTTTTAGAAGTTTATTTTAGCTATATTTTTTCCTAATTCCACCTAATCCTTTAAGCTGAATTGCCTTTGCCATTTGTACTGCATCTTCGACTGTATGTCCGCAAGGTATATGATTTAATTCCAAAGATTCTCGGAGTAAATCATATTTTACCGTCCAAGGTACAAAAGTGACAATAGGTTTGGAGTATTTATTACTTATTTTGAGCACTTTTCTACCTAAATGCATTGATATCTGAGGTGGATAAGGCAACAAAAGCATAATGATGATTCCTACATTTTTCTGATTGAGTAGATATTCCAATAAATTCACAATATCTTCCTCGATCACTGCACCAGTTACATCTATGGGATTATTGAACCCTGCGATTTTGGCCGCTGATGGATTCATCAGAAATTTCATTTGTTCCTCTTGTGTTTCAGAAAATTGTGTAAGATTTAGGTTATATTTTTTTATAAGATCTGCACATATGACCCCATGCCCTCCGGAAACTGATAATATTGCAACTTTATTTCCAGAAACTGACATTGTACTAAATTTCCTATAAGGATTTGCGATCATGGAATAGACTTTCAAGTAATTTTTAAGTTGTAATTCATTTTTAGGTGCAATTATTGAGTGTTGAATAAAGGCACTTTCCATTATCTTATGATTTACTCCCAATGATGCAGTGTGAGATGATACGGCCTTTTTCCCAGCCTCACTCCTGCCCCCACTATATACCACCACATCTTTTTTAGATTTTTGGGCAATTTTACAAAAGGTCCGTCCTTCCCCCTTACCAAATCCTTCAAGATAAAATGCAATAACGTCTGTATTAGGATCTCCCTCAAAAAATTTAAGAAAATGACTTTCGTTTATCATAGCTTTATTACCAATAGATATTGCACTGCTTACGCCTAGTTCCCGTTCTTTTAAACTCACGAAAAATTGATCCATAAGTACCCCTCCCGATTGGCTAATAACTGCAATATTTCCTTTTGGGGGCTTTACAACCCTTTCGGAAGGAAGAAATATAGTGTCAAATAGGGGAGGGCTATAAATTCCCACACAATTAGGTCCAATAAACGGAAATTTTTTCTTCTGGCAAAAATCCACAATTTCTCTTTGGAGTTTCTCCCCCTTTTTACCCGTTTCTGCAAAACCACCTCCAATGATAATTCCCCCTTTTATTCCAAAGTTGACAGCATCAAATACTGCATCTTTTATATATTTGGCTGAAACACAAAAAACCGCCAAATCCGGAACCTCTGGAAGATCCCCTACTTTTTCATAAATCTTGACCCCGCTCAATTCTTTTACCGTGGGAGAAACCCCATAGGTCTTCACTTTCATCTCCATCAAATTTTTAAGAAAAGTAGTATTGCCCGGATGGTCTTGCGTTTTCCGGGAAAGTCCTATCACGACCATAGTTTTAGGAAAGAGGATGGGTTTTAAATCGTATTCTATTAGTTCCATTGTTTTTTTTTTCATTCTCATTTGACCTGGTTTTTGAGAACCATTATATTAATAGATTTATCATTGAAGCCTCCCCGTCCTAAAGGACGGGGATTCCTACGAGTCCGCTAAGCGTTG
>CAZEPC010000729.1:0-1806 GCA_964513765.1 uncultured archaeon | reverse complement strand
GTGACCATTAGGTCGCGTGGGTCCGAATCCCACCCTTCGCGCTTTTCTTCTTTTATCTTCTCCCCATCTTTCAATTTTTGTACCAGATTTGGTCAATTTTTCTCTCGTTTAGAATCATAAGATGGGTTTATTGTTCAATATATGTACCAAATAAAGGAGATGATCCACATCTTTTTTCTATAATGATTTTATTCTCTTGATTTTGTCTTTCATTCTCTCCTTCTGAAAGTTAAATTACTTAATTCAAAATTATGAAAAATGCAGTAAACTAATAATTACTCTCTCAATTAGAGATAATAAGATCTTTCGGACTAATACCCCATGATGAAGTATTTTAAAGATGGAATTAGAATTTCAGGGATGGAATTAGAATTTAGCTTAGTTTGCCTTACTTATTTCTTTTTTTCTTATTTCTTCTTTCCATTTTTCGGAATCAATTTTGAGAAAATACCGGTAACATCAAGAGAATCTCTCATATGATCCACTACTGATACAGTTAAGTTACTGCCGAAGGATTCTAAATTCTTATTTAGTTCGGACATTTGAGTGGAAAGAGTGTCTGTAAGTTTTGAAATGTTGTCATTCATTCCCTCCATTTGATGAGACATGCTGTTCATACTTTCCTCCATCCGTTTCATAGTCTCGGAAAAGCTTTTCATAACCTCCGCCAAATTGTCCGAGCTCTTTGCAATATTCTCTCCAAGAGGCATAAATTTCAAAATTAAGGCTTGTTTTAAAAATTATTCATAGATGGTTTGGTTTTAAAAAAAAGATAAAAAAACTAATTGAAAGCCTCCCTCAATTTGGTGGGTTTATTTTAAAAAAGTCCCTTTTACGAAACCCTAGTTCTTCCAATTAATTTTTGTAATATTATTTTGTATGGAATGCTATTTTAATGCTTTGCAATCACCATAGAAAATCTATCATATTTCTGTCGAATTTAAAGGGGTTCAAAACCTATTCGGTTACATATTTTTTCCATTCGGGTTCTGGTGTATATACATCATGGTATTTTTTCTTATATGAGATGATTTTGTCCTTTAATTCTTCAATTCCGGTTGTTTTTAGGGCAGACACGCAGGTAGTGGGGACATCCGGAAAGTAATGCTTCACTTTTTGTTCTCTCTCCACCTTTTCTTGCTCTGATATTTTGTCTGTTTTATTTAAAATGAGTAATTTGGGGAGTTTATCAGCACCAATCTTGCCCAAAACTGAAAAAGTAGTGGTAAGTTTATTTCTAATGTCTTCAAAATCTGGTTCAGAGATGTCGGCCACAAGTATAATCATATCGGAAAATTTTAATTCCTCTAAAGTTGAGAGAAATGCTTCCAAAACAACGGGGGACATATTTTCCACAAAACCTACAGAATCCGTGACTATTACTTTCTCTCCCTCCCAATTTCCATATTTATCAAATTTTGGGATGGTAAATCTCCGCGAGGTGGTATTCACGGTTGTAAATTCTTCATTTGCAGTTTCAACTTCGGAGCTGGTAATGGCGTTAAGGAGCGTGGATTTCCCTGCATTGGTATAACCCACAATTCCGATATTGAATAATTTGCTTCTCCGTTTCCTTCGGATTGATCTGTCTTTGGAGATTTTTTTTAATTCTTCTGTAATTTTTCGCCGAGTTTCACGGTAGGCCCTTACTTTAGGTTCCCATCCCATCCTTCCTTTCCCTCTAAAGTCCCTTCCTTGTTTCTCTTGGACTTTTCGCCCGAATTCTGTTTTCACAATGTCCGCCATTAATTTCATTCTGGCCAATTCTATTTGTAATTTACTCTGACGGGTCTTTGCGTGTTGTTC
>CAZEPC010000728.1:0-1814 GCA_964513765.1 uncultured archaeon | reverse complement strand
CCCGAGACGGGAGATGATGTTCTCCTTGAAACGGAAACTGCACTGATTACGGGCGACTTTATTGACCCTGCAGTTTATTTGTTCATATTTCGATCGAAATTCAAAAAGATCAAACCAAAATTTTCAATTTTTTATATCTCGAACAAGTAAGGAACTTGATTGATATGGTATCTAAGCAAAAACGGATTATGTTATACAGGCATGATACCATTGCCAAAATGAACTATGAAGAGCACCAAGCGCTGTTGGAACTGGAATCTTTTTCGGGAGTCGGTTTTGAAATTAGGGAAATCTTGCGCGATGATGTTTATTGCATCACGCTCGATGAAAAAGGAAATATTTCGGGGATCTGTACGGAAACCGAATGCACGGGTTTTTTTGGAATCAAGCTCGGCTGGGTGTTTCAAAAATTCCCCAAGATCACCAAAATTTTATTGCGAACCCGAAAAAAACTGTTAAGGAAAAGTCGGAGTCCTCCGATGCAAGGAACACTTTCTCGATCCCTCGAGCAGAAAGTTAATTCGCTCCCCCACGCCCAAGCACAAGTATTAGAAGAGTTTTTGGGTTCAACTTTTCCCGTACCCGAAAAGATCTCCGATGAATTTTCGAGAGGAGTGGCTTTTGGGGAAAAAAGGGATAGGATATGGATTAAAGGTTTATGGCTGTGCAACATATCCCGAAATATATCAGAATTCCAAAAAAAGCTCAAGAAAATCGCACAATGTAAGGGAATTACCCATCTTTATGTACGGGATAATGAAATTTCTCGGATCCCATTAGAATGGATGGCGTTCGAAAATCTTCAAGTCCTCGATCTCCGCGACAATAAACTCATCTATAACCCCTCCAGTTGGTTGCCCGGGGTTTCGGTGTTATTGGAGGGAAACCCGGTCGGCATCCCCAATAGCTCCGCTCGCCCCAAATATTTCAGTTCGAGGAGCGAAAAAGCCCTCAGAACCCATAGGAAAAATGTTCGCTCCTAATGGAAGTACCATAATAAACAAGTATTGATTTTTAAGGGATTTCATTCCAAATTTCACCATATTAGCCGAGATTTCGGGGGCGGCGATCCTGTGTGCTGCCCTGTTTGCGGAACGGTGATCTTTGAGTGCACGGAGGATATCGGGGATAACGGATCCTATCTTTGTCCCCTCTGTAAAAAGGACATTTGCATCGTCAATACCCCCTATGAGTCGCGGGCATTTTACATTAAGGACAACGAATGGAGCTACATTGTGTAGTGGTGTAGTGGACTGAATTTGATGGAATTTAAAGGGAATTTAAAAGTAGGGGGAAAATATCGGAAAGCCCTATTATTATTGCTGAAGATATGTTTGTGAACCATTGAAATTGGAAAAGGAATAAATTTATAGACTTCTTAATTTCAACTTTTTCTCTATTGCATCTGTATATCTTATCAATGTGTATCTAACCTTTTCTAAAAATCACTTGGATTTTTTAAATATCTGGGTATTCTCACAATGAATATTAGTGGATCATCTGCTGCTAAAGATTGATTGTATTTTACATTATAAAAATACATGTTATTTTTTATAACGAAATCCATTTCTCCTTCATCATCACCATCATCGTAGTAAACTAAAAATCCGATTTTCTTATCCTTAGCAGAACAATACCCTTTTATTTGGCCAAGATGCTTTTCCACAAATTTCTGCTGACTTAATAATGAATTTTTTCTTATTTTTACTTCAAGAATATATCTAAAGATCTCAAAATCGGCCGTCCCCCCAGCGATTTCTGGTTCCCGAGTGTAATTATCTGGAATTGAATAAGTTAAAAACCTCTCAATCTCG
>CAZEPC010000727.1:0-1844 GCA_964513765.1 uncultured archaeon | reverse complement strand
CCTTTGTATCGGTTTTTACGGTCATAAACTTTGAGAGATTTTCTTCAAGAATTTCGCTAATTTTCGGTTCTTCGGTTGAAACTAGGCGGGGTAGCATCTCAATGATGGTCACTTTGGTTCCCATAGCCGAAAAAATATGGGCAAACTCTGCGGCAATAATTCCTCCTCCAATTATGGTGAGGCTTTCCCATGGTTGTTCGGGAAACTTTTCACCAAAAAATGTTTCGCTGGTTACATATCCTACTTCTTTCAACCCTGGAATAGGTGGTTCGATTGACCGCGCTCCCGCTGCAATTACTATCTTCTTTCCTTTAAATGAGTCTGAATATTCACCTGTGTCATTGAGCTTTACTTTCATTTCATAATTAGAAATAAATTTGCCTACTCCCCGATAAATATCTAATGGGGGTGCTTGAGATAATCCTTGATCAATTTGCTTTGATTCATCAATTTGGTGCCACATACGTTCTGAAATTTTATTCCAATCTATTTTATCTTTTTGTAACGAAACACCGACTTTTTCCCCGTGCTCCGCCTCACGTATTACATCTGCGGGATATACTAAAACCTTAGATGGGATACAACCCCTGGTAAGACATGTGCCGCCCATTTTACCCTTTTCTATTAAGGCACACGACCAACCTTTATTTAACCCTTGGCTTAATACACTTAGTCCAACCCCACTTCCGATTACAATGAGATCATACTCTTTCATATTAAAGGACAAACTTTCATTTCTTTTTAAAGTTATAGACTAATTTTTAAAAATCTAGTTTAAAAATGGGATTTTAGCAAGAAATTTTCCCAAATTATCGATTATAATCGAAGCTATTTATTTTTGGGAGTCTTATTTTATTTATGGAATGTGAAAATACAATTCGCTGTCTTAAGGAGGCATTAGATGGAGAAACTACGGCTTCCCAAAAATATAGCGAATATTCGGATGTTGCAAGGAAGGAAGGGTTTCCAAATGTTGCCTATCTTTTTGAGGCCCTCTCGGAGGCGGAACAAGTCCATATTAAGAATCATACCAATGCTTTGAAGTTAGAGGAATCGGAAGAATATGCTCCCCGTGTTGATGAATATGAAATCGGCAATACACTTGAGAATGTGAGAGCCTCCATCGAAGGGGAAACATGGGAAAACAAAGACATGTATCCGGGCTTTCTAGAAAAAACGAAAAGCGAAAAGGATAAAGAGAATGTAAAAGTGGCCCGACTCTCAATGGAATGGGCTCTAAAGGTTGAGAAAACCCATGCGGAAGTGTTATCGGAAGCATTGGAGGCATTGAAAAAGGGCAAGGATTTGGATGTAGATCAAATCTATGTCTGCGAAGTATGTGGGAATTTAGTCTTTGACCTACCCGAAAAAATATGTCCCGTTTGTAAGCATGATGTAAGTTTTTATACAAAGATTGAAAGAGGTGCATAGTGTAGATGCCAAGTATTTATAGGGATAAATTTCATTTAGAAGGCGGTGAGCTGATCCGTCAGGTAACTTTTGGGATGAACGATGGGATTGTTAGCATTTTTGCCCTTCTGGCTGGTGTTGCAGGAGCGGGCCAAGAACCAGTTACTATACTTATTTCCTTGCTTGCCGCAACTATTGCCGGTGCTATCAGCATGGCGGCAGGGGAATATATCTCCGCGAAAGGGGAAAATGATTTTTTTAATCATGAAATTGAACAAGAAAAGCTGGAGATTAAGCTGGTCCCCGATATAGAAAAGGAGGAACTTCGGCTTATCTATAAAGATAAAGGATTTGAGGGTGAAACCTTAGAAAAAATTGTGGATACTATTGCCCAAGATAGAGAACAATGGGTTCGGGAAATGATTGCAGAAGAG
>CAZEPC010000726.1:0-1860 GCA_964513765.1 uncultured archaeon | reverse complement strand
ATCCATATCCATTTCTCCCTCATTATCCATATCCATTTCTCCCTCATCAATCCATTCTAATTCCATTTCCTCGGGATCAATAATTTCAATCTCTCCGCGTTTTACATCTAAATAAGCCCAAAACTGCGGGCAGTAATCTGAAAAATATCCAATCATATTTTCTTTAACCAAAGGGGTTATTTCCACGACCTTCATGGTACGTGAAGATTCCGGTGAACTATGGTCAGCCATAAGTATAATAGGACAAGACAATAGAAAACTTTATCCGAACTGAGGAAGAATAAAGGCAGCAGTTTTAAGAGAGAAAAAAACAATATTTTAAGAGAAAAGTGAAAGGGGGTAATTTTAAGAGAAGGGAGAAAGAGGGTACCTTTAAGAGAAAAGCTCAAATTATAAGAGAAAAGAGGAGTGAAAAAATGAAAGACGAATCCATCCTGTGATCCAAACGATCTTACACACGCGCATTGCCATAAGATAGAGCAGAAATTCTTACACCTGCCCCTTATAATCAATCTGCTGGCTTTTGCATGGAAACAAATTAAAATATATCCAATTTCTTAGTACAGACAAACACAATCTCCTAGTCCAGATTTAATCCGTGATCCGGATAGAATTTATCCCGGTAATACTTCAGATACTTCTTAAAGCCCGACACGGCATCGTAGGTGGCTTCAAATCCGATCAATTCCTTGGCCCTCGACATATCGCCGTAGCTGTGCTTGATATCTCCCTTTCGTTCGGGTCCGTGTTCAATTTCGATCTCGCCCTCTTGGCCCGACAGTTTGATCATCAGCTCGGTGAGTTCGTTTAGTTCAATCGGGTTGCCCGATGCCACGTTCATTACCTTGCCGGCCGCCTTTTTGGATTGGGAGGCGAGAATATTGGCCCTGACCACATCCTCCACGTAGGTGAAATCCCGCGATTGTTTTCCATCCCCGAAAATGACCGGGTTTTGCCCCTCGAAAATACGGGCGATAAAAATCGCCATCACACCGCTATAAGGTGAGTCCTTTTGGCGGGGTCCAAACACATTGAAATACCGCAAACAGGTAGTATCGAGCCCGTAAACCCGATTGTAGGACACCATGTAGGCTTCTGCCGAATATTTGGCCACCGCGTAAGGGGCGATGGGATCCAGATGCATTTTCTCGTGCTTGGGCAATGTGGGCGTATCTCCGTAGACCGAGGAGCTGGATGCAAACACAATCTTTTCCACATCGTTGATCCTGGCGGAGTTTAACACGTTCATAGTGCCCTGCACATTAACCTGGTTGCATAACTCGGGCATGAGTATAGATTGGGGTACGCTGGTGAATGCGGCCTCGTGAAAAATCACATCCACATCCTTGGTGAGGTGGAGCATCCGATCGTAATCCCGCACATCCGCTTTTTGGAAGGTGAAGTTCGGATTTTTTTGGGCTTTGGCGAGGTTCTCCATGCGCCCGTTAAACATATTATCGACCCCGATTACTTCTGCACCTTCTTCGAGCAAGGTATCGGTAAGGTTGCTGCCGATAAAGCCGGCTGCCCCCGTCACCATAATTTTTTTGCCTTTAACCATAATACTTTGAGAAATTATTGCTCTCAAAAAAACTTCTCTATCCCATCGATTTTACGGTTTTTCTCTAATTTGGAGAATTTTTCAACATTCTCCACATAATGGAAAATAAGGGAGAATTAGGGAGAATTAAGGAGAATAAGCGAAAATAATGAATAATAGTTTAAAACAAAAAAAAAATGGAAGATAAGCGAGAATAAGCAAGTAAGTGAGAATAAGTGAGAATAAGTGAGAGTAAGCGAGAGTGAGTGAGAATAAGTGAGAATAAGTGAGAGTAAGCGAAGTGAGTGAGAATAAGTGAG
>CAZEPC010000725.1:0-1862 GCA_964513765.1 uncultured archaeon | reverse complement strand
TTCTTTTTCACTTAAATCGAACTCTCGGTTTGAGTCGGAGTTTTGTCGAACCATCCGATCTATGATGAAATATTGTTTTAAATAGGTCATCGTCCAAAAAGATATAATAATTGTAGGGAACTATATGTTTTTAAGAATTATTGTCTCCCAAGTTTGTTAGAGATATATTTTAAGAAGCGAAAGATTTAGATATAACGATTTCCTTATATTTCATAGGAAATATCGATACCTATGCCGTATACAGTCAAATATAAAAAAGAAGAAAGAAACTGGGGGCAGCATACATTAGGGGATTATGTCCCGGGGCTAGATAAGGCACATGAAAAACATTTAGATAATTTATTGGATGCAAGATGGGAACGGAAAAAGGAACGGCACGCAATTTTAAAGTCGAAAGGATATCCTGTAAAGCCTTTACGCCGTGGGAGAAAACCCAATCTTTATCCAAAAAAGAAGGAGTACCGGATGGATGACCCCAAAGATGTGGCACGGGTGGCCAAGTTTCCTTGGTTTAGCCGTTGTTGGAACCGAAATAGAAAGGCAAGGAGACAAACCCCCCGTATTCATCCCAGACAAACGACACTGTTGGACTTCTTCCCGGATCTTCTATATGCACCCCGACATGATCAAGGTTCGGCAGACCACGGACTTCATAAACGATTTTACATGCCCCATTTTCGGGAACCTCGGTATGTAAAGAAGGAGGAATTTTGCTCCAACATGGCTAATTGGGCCTGGGAGGCCACCCGCCCGCCCCGAAAAAATGCGGGAAATATGTCTCAATTGTTTTATTTGAATGATTTTTCGTTTTTCGACCGGGAAGAACACTTAGAAGCCATTGATTGGTCTTCTTCCTCATTTTTACCCTCTGATATTATTGTACTTGCCCTCTGTCGGCAACTTCAGGGATTTAGGGGCAATGAAGATTTTTTCAGGATGTTTCGTCTTGCACCCCAGATCATGGATTATACTGCTGTCAAAATGACACATAAAATACCCTCTTCCCACCGATTTACTGGATATTTAAAACAGATCGGCAGTGAGAGGGTAAAGCAGTTTTTTAGGCTGTTGGTGACGGAAGCCCGACAATTGGGCCTCATTAAGGATCAGATACATATTTGGGACGGGCAATTCCATGAGACATGGCTTCAAAAGGATAAAAAGCGCAGAGAAGGCTATCCCAAATTTTATGGAGGGACCTATAACCATGGAGGTGCAAAGGTAGGTGTTGGGGTCTACCAATCCACCATTGTTGATTGGAACGGATATTGTGCAATTCCCCTTTATACCAAGGTGGTACCCGCGAATAGAAACGAGAACCCTGTGGTTCGGGAAACCGTTCAAAAAGCCTACTCGAAAAATCCTGTTCCCGATTACTTCTTGGCAGATCGCGGCCCCTCCGGTGCCGAAACTCAAGATTTATGCGCATCAATTGGGTGCCGCCCCATCATGCCCCTCTCCTCAAATGTAAAAAATGGTGTTCGTGAGACCTCCCATACCCATCACCACTTTTACAGTAGATTCATCGATGGTGCCTCGGATGAGATTATTAATTCTCTTTATGATGTTCGTACTCGGGTTGAAGAGCATTATGCTCACAATGATGTAGTGTATGAGATGAGGAGGATTCATGGATGCGGGAAAGAGATGACGGATATTTCAATTTATTTGACCAATTGTTTGGGGGTATTGATACCCTTAACCGCTTTTAAGATTGGGCGTCCCGATTTGATGTGGTCTCCTTCTTCTTTCCGTGATCAACCAATCCACCCCGAGCGATTATTCCCACAACAATATCATGAGCTGAATAATTTCCGCTGGGATGATGAAATTTGCATTAGTCCCCGCCGATATCGCCAAAA
>CAZEPC010000724.1:0-1868 GCA_964513765.1 uncultured archaeon | reverse complement strand
TTATGACCCGATTAAAGAGCAGTAAGACATTCCGAGACTGATCGTGGGAGAGGGCAAAATGTTGTCTGGCATAAAAATACATAGAGAAACGAGAGTTGGAGGAAAAAATGATAGAGCTCAGCATATATGAAGTGATTATGAAGGAAGTAAGACAGTTTTGCGAGGAGGCGGGGTTGGCATCAAGCACGGTGACAAAAAAGCTCGGCGCGTTGGACCGACTTTTTCGGGGGATCAGCGAGATTCGGGCGGAAAGTATCAATCGTTGGCTAACCGCCTACAAGTCCCCTCGGACAGGGGCACCCCTGGGTCCGCACGGGATGAATAATTATATCATCGAGATTCGGTGGTACCTCAGGCGTACGAACATCGGATGGTTGCACGATCGGGGAAAGAGGATCCTAAAGAAGGTAAAGAGGCGGGAGGCAAAGCCCGGGGGAAGATACATCGATGCGACCGAGTTCGAGCGGGTCATCCAATTCGCGCCTTCCGATGCCCACGAGCTGGCGTTCCGGCTGATGCGTGAATGCGCGTTTCGTCCCCATGAATTGCTGTCCATCAAGGTCGGTGACATCACTAAGACCGAAGGTGCCGCTGAAATGTCCCGGGGGAGCGGGGAACGAGGAGGAAGGATTGATGCAATATTAGAAGATCCCCAAAATAGGGATAGAGGTGGGAAAGAAAAGCTGTCCGGTTCAAATGCGTCCCCAAGACCGGCGATTCCCTCCATCATCCGCCTCCCCGACGAAAACCCGGTCACTCCATCAGGTAAGAATAAAACGGGGGGAAGGCTGGTACCGGTGATCCGGATGTCCGAGGAATTACTTGTCAGGGCGGAAAAGATAGGCAAGGGCAAAGGGGCTGGCGCCCGACTCTTTCCTTGGGAGCATCGATCGCTTTCCATGGTCTATTGTCGGATGAAGCACCAATGCACCGAGATAGCGAACATCCCAAGGGCTGAGACAAGAAACGGCAAAGAAAGGAAAACCCACAAACATACAAACTCATTATCAGATTTCCAAGAGCTGGGGCGTCTTTATGACTTGCGCCATACCGCCATTACCGATATGTACCGGAGGGGCCTGCCAGACCAAATCATTCGGCAGGTGGTGGGCTGGACGCCCGCATCGAAAATGCCCAATGTATATGTACACATCAAAGAAGCCCATCTCCATGAGAGCTACGGGCGGATTCGGGCTCAGACCAAGGATACAAGTCCCCTCCAAAGGTCCGCAAAGGAGAACAAGGCAATCCGCCGAGGATGGAGTTTATGAAATGTGAGCATTCCGAATCTTGGAACCCTGCATTTTCATAATCGACAAGGGTCTACAAGCCTAATGGGCTCATTGGCTAATACTCGAGAGGAAAATTTGCGAAAAGTTATGAAAATGAATTCCCAATCAATATCTATATCTAATAAGATGGGATATGATGGGATGAGCAATTATATCATTGATCCATCCCAAAGATATGGGAATCTATGGGTTGACGGGCTACTAATATGGACGCTTGTTCTTAGGGACATTTTCGGAGTGCAGGGAGGAATGCCGGGTGACATTGGCCGTTTCCTTGCTTAACAAATCCCCACTTAGGCATTACCGAGGACTTAGCTTCGGTTATACGAATACCCGGGAACGTTCTTAGAGTAATTCTTCAAGCCTTCTTCTCTCTTTTCCGTTTCCTTTTTTTTCTTTTTGAAGATTTCCCGATTCATAACCCGAATGAAGCCAAGCTTGTACCACTTCCCCTTTTCAATTTTATTTTATCTGTAAACCTTGCATCCATTTTTCTTAAGGTCGGCTATCCATGTTCCCAACGACTCGGGGAGTTTCGTCAAATTATTTCTATACAGATTCAGTTCTTTCAGGTTA
>CAZEPC010000723.1:0-1872 GCA_964513765.1 uncultured archaeon | reverse complement strand
AAGTTGTTTCGGGTCAAGAAGAACCCAAAATTCAAGGGTGGTACAGTCCAAAATATAACCAAAAGGTGTCGGCACCGTGTCTGGAGGCAGGATGCTCGGTTAAGTTCCCAAATGAAGATAATCAATCTATCCGATTGGTTTGGTTAGTTCTTCCTTTTAAAGATACACAACCAAATTTAGAGGGAACAATTATTTTTAAGAACCATAAAATTGATGTTAAACGTTCTAACCTCAGAATTGAGGGAAAGCCTGTTTCAAAGTACCTAAAAAAGTTACTTTTTTGATTGAAGTCGTCCCGTCCAAAATGAGGGTTATCCCTTCCTGCCCATTAGATATTGGGCAGCGGGTATATCTTAGGAGAGAGCGGCTTAGGTATCTGTTAAACCCCCTCTGAATAAATTTAAGATTATTCTTTCAAAAAATTTGAAATGTTTTCGTATTGAGAAAAGTGTCTGTCATACGCGAGATAATGCCGAATTCCCAATTCTTCCATTAACGCAAACGAAGATGCATCTGTAAAGCTCCATCCTTTGTCGTCGTATTGTTTTATCATTTCCCAAGTTTTCGAAAATATGTTGCAATCTATTTGAAACATTTTCCAAATTTTAGATTTTAAGATATTCTCTCCAGCCCTTTTTGTCTTCTCGATAACTATTTTTTCTTTCTTCATCAAAGTAATAAATTCATCGAAAATATAGTCAGAATAAATAAACCTCATGTGTGGGAAGTCTTCTAATATCCGCATTATTATTTCTCTTGCTTCTCGATAATGCTTATCCTTCTTGTTGAAAAACGCGATTATAAATCCCGTGTCGATGAAAATCATGTTATTTGATAAGGTTTTTACCCTTTCAGTTGAATTATTTTTTCCCATATAGAATCTCGTCCACCGACTCGCTGGCATTTCGGTTCATTTTTATATCAACATCTTCAAAAATCGGGTCTTCCTTCCAATTACTCTCTTCTTCATTTTTTTGATAAAAACGGACCAAACCTTCCCTATCCTCCCAATTTAATTCAATTAATGCGTCTATTAGGTCCTTTTGACTAATATTACGATTAGTTTTGAAGCCCAAATATTTAATCAAAGACTTCAATTTTTTTTTTGATTCATCGGAGATTCGAACTGTTGATGCCATATTGTATATATACAACACATAAAATAAAAAAATATGGAAAAAAGATTTTTACATAGTTATATGACCAAGATAATCGTTGAACAAGAACCAAGAGATTTAAATGTTGGGCAGTATTTATATATTAAGGGAGAGGAGAGGAAATGACCAGAGATTCTATTTTCTAATTCATTCAATTTGTTTATCTTTTAAAACGCCTATCTTTTTATTGAGGATTCCAACTAATGATCTTATATGCCCCGAGAGATTGTATATGGAAATCAATCCTTATTGATTGCGTTTGATAAAGATTATTTTATGCGAGATATCTATTATCCACATGTTGGGAGTGAAAATCACCTGAATGGTTGTAAAAACCGAATTGGTTTGTGGATTGATGGAAAATTCAGCTGGATTCATTCTAATGATTGGCAAAAAACCATTCAGTATGAAAAGGAAACTTCAATCGGTAATTCAGTTTTTACCAATGATTCTCTTGGGATTAGTTTAACTATCCAAGATGGGGTACATATTCGTCAAAATATCCTCATACGCAAAATTAAAATCCAAAATAAACTCAACCAAGAGCGAGAAATGCGCTTTTTTTTCTCAAATGATCTTCATATAGAACAAAATGATATTGGAGTTACTGCCTATTATGACCCAGACACACAATCTGTTATCCATTTTTTAAAAAACCGGTATTTTCTAGATCGGAAGAGCACACGTCTGAACTCCAGTCACTCCGGAGAATCTC
>CAZEPC010000722.1:0-1875 GCA_964513765.1 uncultured archaeon | reverse complement strand
TATTTTATTTTTTTTTCTTCTTGTTTTTTCAATGCTTCAGATACATTTCCGAACTTGGGATGGTTTCATCGGATTTTATATCATCAATTGACGCACTAGTTTGTTTATGATTAGTGGGAATATTAAATCTCCCAATATAATGACTCATTTCTTGGAAAATTTCATCTTCGGTCAATCCCCATTCTTCTATTGAATATTTATGATTTCCTGGGGCATCTTCTTTAGGTATATTCAGATACTCAATAATGGCTTGATCATCTTCTTTTGTATGAGGAAATCCGAAATAATCGCGAATTTTCTTGACTCCTAAGGGAATGTCTTTAATGAACTCTTCATACTTCACGTCTAATATTCTCTCAGGGGTTAACTGGTCATGAAATTCTATTCCCTTTTTGGTCCCCTCCACAAAATTCTCAAGAGTTTCACTTCCCACTTTAATCGGATCAATCTTATCGTAAAAGATAGTTCTTATCATTCTTTTTAGACTACTAAATGAAACAACTGATTTAATGGGATTTCGGTGGATCCACACAAACTTTGCTCTGGGGAAAGTTTTCGCAAGATAATTCAATGACCATAAATGGGTAGGACATTTTAAAACCAGATAATCCGCCTCATCTACCGTGGTCGCACAATTGATTTGTAATAATCTTTTATATTCTTCATAGGCCCAAGACCGATCTTGTGCTGCGATCCAATCATTCCATTCTTTCAAATCGGTCCACCAATCTTGATTGATGATGGAAAGGGAATTAATCATTAAAAGCCAACATTCTTGAATGGAATCGATTTTTAATTCGTGTGCAGTATTAATTCGGGGAGATGCGAATTTTACCAGTTTTAAGGCAGCTTCGAGTCGTTGAATCTTTTTTTCTTTATCCCGTACAGGATCATCGTCAAGGGGATAGGGAGTTGCCATTTCCCAAAGATGTAGTCCACGGTATTTTTTCCCTTGGGAAAGCACATTTTGTAATAATGAGGTACCATTTCGGGGTAATCCAACCACAAAAATTGGCTGAGTGATTTTTTGTTGAGTTACTTCGGGATGCGTTTTAAGGTACTCTTCTATTTTAAGCCGATTTAAACAAATATTGCGTAACATAAACCGGAAAGCAAAATCGCCCGCGGGAGACATTTCTACCTTTTGGTAGTTTTTATAACTAGCTTGAACCCCTTCAAGAAACCTCTCATCACCTAAATCCTCCAACCCCGATTCTTCAATTACCTTTTCTATTATATCATCTGGGTTAAAATCCCAAATACTAAAACCTAAAATTCTCAAAAACCGAATAGAAGAATTAAGAATCTTTAAAAGAAAGGATTCGAGGGTTAATCGATTATACTTCGATTTTTTCATTCCCATATTTCATCTAAAGAATTGCAGTAATAAAAAGTTAAGAGAAAAAAACCTAAACACTTCAATAACAACAATCTATATATATACAAAAGAGTTAATTTTAATTCTCTATTGCCAAATTCATTGTATTATTGAATAGAATAAGAAAAAAAGTTTAAAACATCTCGGCGTGCTCAATGCATTAAACGAATCAAATCTCCGCAAGCGTTCTAAACAGATTTGATTTGTTCGATGAGATTTGCCGCCCTTTCCCGATATTGGAGGTAATCTTGGGGATCTTGTGAAAATGTGCGAAAATCTTTCATTATTCCCTTCATATCGTTCAATACGGCACTGATTTCTTCGGAATACAGCGGTCTGGTTTGATTCAGTTCCTTAAGAATGTAAAAATATTCAGTATCCTCAAATCCATCTCTTAGTGCCTCCCATCTAATAGAGGAATCATAAACTCCTGCGGAAGTATTTCTGGGATAAAGCAACCAGCCATCCAACCAGGAGTTGTAACCGTAGCCGTGCAT
>CAZEPC010000721.1:0-1877 GCA_964513765.1 uncultured archaeon | reverse complement strand
GGCAATGTTTAAGATCATATAGATCTTTTCATTCCGCTCTCCTTTTTTCCCCTTAAATTTTCTTTTTTCTCCAATAACGAACTCAATTCTAAGCCTTGACCATGAATGAATGAAAATACACGAGAGCCATCTCTACAGCGCCCCAATCCACCATTTCTTTTTGTCAATAAAAATGGATAGGCTTTTAACTAGTGAATCATTGCATATGTACATGAAGCGGCGAGAAAAGGATGAGATCAGACAAGAAATTCGAGAAATATCGGATGCAGACCACCCTCCAAAGAGCTGCCTAGCATGTGGAAATAAAAAATATCATCGGAAGTCGTATTACAAGCGCGACTTATTTGAATTGGGTGATCCGGCCACATCCAGGATAGTGCGCTATGAAGCGGTCACATGGGAATGTAATAAATGCAAGGCCTCCTTTAGCGTTCCCGATACGAGAATTCCTCCGAGAACGAAATACATGGAATCGGTCATAGAATATGCAAGGTGGCGGATTCTCAAAAAGGGCGATTCTGCTAACCGAATATCGGAAGATCTCATGAATGTCCATAATGTTGATGCTTGTCCCGCCACCGTGGCATCTTGGGTGAAAGAAAATAGAAAAGACGAAGACCTTCCCCAAGAATTTAATGAAAAACTAAAAAAGAATGAATTTTCTGGAGTCATCAGCACAGATGGGACCTTTAAAGCAGTGAACCCAAAAAAAAACGAAGAAAAAGCCAACAAGGACGAGCGCTTATTCTTGCAAGTGACACGGCTCGAGGACGGGCGATTGGGGGCTTATTGGCGAGTGGTGAATCGGTCGACGAAACACGAAAACTCTTCAAGCGATTAAAGGAGATAATTCCATTTTATCCCTATTTGATAATTACAGACTTAAGTGATTCATTAATCAAAGCCGCGGAAAAGGAATTTCCTAAAGCTCGAGTTGGCCACGACTACTTTCATACATCAAAACTTTTGAATGAGGCTCTCATGAAAGAGCTCTTGCGTTATCAATGGAAATTACATGATGAAATTAATGAATTTAAAAAAGCCCGAAGAATAACGATTCAAGCCGAAAAAACATCCAATCTCAAGAAAATTGAATCAAAAATCCCGATTTTAAAGAAAGCAATGAAAATCTATGTGATACTCTTCAAAATGTTCAATGCGGCTGATTTGAATGCATTCAAGAAAGAATGGTCACGATTAAAAACCAAAATTAATGAACAGAAAGATGTGAACATGCAAGAGATCATCGGTGGAGTTGAACAAAATTTACCGAATTGTGGATTTACTGAAAAGAATTATCATCGATTTGCGAAAAAGGCATGTAGTAAATGGAGAATGGTGATTAAAGATC
The DNA here is from genome assembly GCA_964513765.1 of uncultured archaeon. GTDB lineage: Archaea > Asgardarchaeota > Lokiarchaeia > Sigyniarchaeales > Promethearchaeaceae > CAZEPC01. The sequence continues at coordinate 526 of CAZEPC010000721.1, read as the reverse complement.
ATCGTTCTCCTTTTGAGAAAAAAAAATCCACATATTCAAGTTCAAAAAGCCTCATTTTAATGAATCCTTCTAAGATGGATGACTTTGAGAGAAATGAACTGCGAGAATTCTTATCTCAATATCCTTATTTACGACCCATTCGAAAGGCTGTACGAAAATTTCATTATCAATTTAAAGCACCTGCTTCGAGCTGGCGATCATTGAATTTCCTCAAGAAAATAGTTGATAAGGATTCACATTCCAAGTTAAAGAGTGCCGTGAAGACTTTAATCAAGCGACAAGACCATATATTTGCATACAGGAAGGTTTTAAGTGAGCATCCAGAATTGCGAGATGAAAAAAGCATTCGATCAAATCGTGAAGAATTGAATGTAAAGGTCAACAAGGCAGCCAGAAACCAGAATGGATTTAGATCATTGGGCAACATTTGTAAAAAAGTAGGCGGCATCTTGGATTGTCCTATTATAATTTCGTCGGACTTGGTCCCTCAAGGTGTTAATGATCTATGAATCTTTAAATATTACCA
>CAZEPC010000720.1:0-1878 GCA_964513765.1 uncultured archaeon | reverse complement strand
CACCACATTCAAAAAAAGGTCCCCGTGCCGATTCTCCTTTACATTGAAGAAATAAAACGGGGAAGAAAATTTCGAAAATTGGCTACCCGAATCGCCCCAAAAAAACCGATAATCGCTCTCTATGTGGGGGGAAGCAAGGGAGGATCCAGAGCAGTGGCATCTCATACCGGATCCATGGCGGGTAATGATAGAGTTTTTGATTCTGTCTTTAAACAAACGGGAATTATTCGGGTGTATAGCGTGGAAGAATTTCTCGATACGGGAATGTTATTTGCTAAGATGGTGCCAAAAGACTTGATTCCAGAAGATAACAGATTAGGAATCGTGACAACCGGCGGAGGTCCGGGGGCTACAATGGCCGATAAAGCCTCCCGACTGGGAATAAGAATACCCTCCTTCAGTAAAAAATTGCAAAAAAAGCTGAAAAGATTGCTCCCCAAAACCGCACAAGGAACCCAGGCGGCCAATCCACTGGATTATACATTTTCAATTAATCCCGACATATTATATGGGAGAGTGCCTCGGATATTAGCACGATCGGGAGAGGTGGATGCAGTTGTAACTTATGGCGCTTACGGCCCGGATTTCTTCCGATTCAGAGATGAGGGAAAAAAAGTGCTCCAAACGCCCAAAAGCCAGAAACTAATAGATACCTACATGGAGTTTTTGAAAGGAGCGGTGGAGGGATGCAAAAGATTTCTTAACCGCTATAAAATCCCCGTTATCTATGTAAATTTCCTTGAGACCCGAGATGAAGTATTTTCCTACTTGAACGAGATGGATTTTCCCACCTATAAGATGCCCCATCAAGCCGTAAAGGCCGTAAAGAATTTAATGGAATACGGAAAGTATCTCAAAAAGTATAAGCAAAGAAACTCATAGGAGCAAAGGCCGTAAAGAATTTTGAGGTGCTTTTTATGGCTCTTTTTTGAGTTTAAACTCAAATACAGCGACATTCTCATCAGAATGCAATTCTTTTACCACTTCAAAAGATTGTGCAAATTCTTCCAAAAATGCATCGGATCCTTTATCATTCATCAACACCCCCTCTTTAACATCGCTAAAAGGAATCATTGACTTCAATTCCTCCTGATATTCGGGAGAGATTTGATTAAGCAAGTATTTGAATAATTTCTTGATATTGGGAGGATTTAGGTTTTTTTTCCGGGGTTTAAAATAAATAAGAACAATTTCCCCGCTCTCTTTCAACACTTTTATCATATTTCTGAATTTTTCAAAGAAGACAGGGTTAAAAGCCCGGGTATTCATAAAGATAAGGTCCACCGTGCCCGGATTTAATCCCACATTTTCATCCAAAATATGGATATGTTCCTTTACTAATGTGTCATAAGAAAAGAACGGGTCATTGTCCATATTATTCAAATAGATGGTGTTATCGGTATCCTTGGCAAAAGGTATGATGGAGTTCATAATGAAGGCCGATTGCACGATGCCCGGCATACGTTCCAAGTTGAAATAAATAGTTTTGTGTTCATATCGATTTAAGCGTTTTTGAATAAGATTAAACCGATTATCCGATTGTTTGAAATTCATACTGGCCTCCATGAAGAAATCCGCCATGATTTTCATAGTATCCACGATTTCCCCATAAAATTTGGCCTTCCCCTTTTTTGTAAGGTATAGTTGTTTTTTATTGGGCCCTTTCGAGGAATCCATCTCTTCTCCCTCAATAAGCCCTTTTCGCTCCATAGAGTTGATAATTTTATAGACTTGAGAGGGATTTTTAACCAATCCTATATTTTTCAAGGCAATAAATAAATTATATCCATGGGTGGGGAGATCCTTAAGAATTTTCAAGATTTGAAAACGTATTTTATCTGTTTTGCAGCAGGAGTTTTAATATCTGTGCCGTTGGTT
>CAZEPC010000719.1:0-1878 GCA_964513765.1 uncultured archaeon | reverse complement strand
TTCCAGTTCACAACGGCATTTAGGAGGAGCGACCCACGGCGCTTTTTCGTATTCAAACAGATCGGGTGTTCCAGGGAAATACCACCCCCCACCAACTATTAAACCGATGCAATTATTCTTTTTTAAAACCGAAGGATTAATTTGATAAGTGCTGTAATAAATCCGTTTAGAATAATCGGTATGAGAAGGATCTAACACTCGATCCCCAATTTTTTCGCCATTTAGGAATGCCTTATAATATCCCAAACCTACAACACGGAGAATAACATGTTCAACCCCCAGATCTTTTGATTGGGCGATATTATCGGATGCTGAAAGGGTGTCAGCCCCTGCCTTATTGGATTTTCCATTTTCCGTGCTTTCATAAGATGAGAGAGACTCTTTTTCACCTTCAGCCTCCGAACTAACGGTATCCGCACAATCATGAGCAGGATCCAAAGAAAATTCCTTTCGGAAATAATAACCCCGTGCAAATTTATTTTCGGGACCATTGGCTTTTGGATGGAGTCTACGGGCCGCGTTTTTGAATTGAGGATCCACATCCTCCAGTTCATGAGAGATGGGAAATCTTGATTTATAATCTAAATTTTCATACAAGCCAATCCAAGTAGAATATTGATCCCAATCCTCCTTCAAAAGCGGAGTCATTACCCAAAAATTTTCTTTACTCCATTCGGATTCCTCCCCATCCTCATCCCATACCTTAACTTTCCAATAGTACTTCATCCGCGATTGAAGAGATTTTCCCTTATATCGGATAAAAGTAGAGCGATTTGAAGGGACCTTCTCGGAATCCCATATAATGAGTTGCTTGCCCTTATCATCAAAATGATAGACCAAAATGCGATATGCAGTTTGGTTTTTATTGTAGAGAATTTGTCGGCCCTCTTGACTTTTGGAAATCCCCCCATTCAGCTTCCAACTAAGACGTGGTTTTGAGGTTCCAATCGCCAAAGGATTTCGATTAAACTCGCATTGTAAATCCGTCGCTTTCATATTCATATAAAAAGATAAAAATGAACTCTATTAAAACTATTACATCCAAAAAAATTCACACAAAAAACTCAATAGGCACCAGATAGAAGCTTAAAGATTAAGTTTTTCGATGTTAGATCTCATAATGTTAGCTGAATGCTTGAACCAGTCCTTTTCCTGCTCATTTAAATTCAGATACATGGTTTCCCGTATGCCGTGATCATTTAAAACGCTGGGTAAACTGAGGTACAGATCCGAATAGCCCAAATAATCCTCAACCAATGAAGATACCGGAAGAACCGCGTTTTCATCGTTCAGAATTGCTCGTGTTATTCTTACCATAGCTAAGCCAATCCCATAGGATGTTTCGCCCTTTCTCTCAATGATTTTATAGGCAGAATTTTTCACTCTTTCGAAGATCTTGTTTAATTCCTTATTATGATCGCACGTTTCGCGGTTGGGACATATGTCTTTGTATTTTTTAAGAAGAACACCCCCAAGCATAGCCTTACTCCACACGGGAAATTCGCTGTCCCCGTGTTCTCCCAAAATATAGGCATGAACATTATGAGGATCGATATTGCAGTGATCCCCGATTAAGTACCGAAACCGGGCGGAATCCAAGACCGTTCCCGATCCAATTACCTCTTGTGATGGCTTTCCAGAGATCTTATAGGCAGCGTAGGATAAAATATCTACCGGATTACTTACCACCAAGAAGATGGCATTGGGAGTATATTCCATTAAATCTGGAATAATCATTCGCATCAGATCCACGTTCTTTCGCATTAAATCCAACCGAGTTTCACCAGGATCTTGATTTTTCCCCGCGGTAATCACAACTAAATCAGAATCTTTGGTATCTTCATAACCACCTGCACTTATTTTAACAGGGTTAATGTA
>CAZEPC010000718.1:0-1890 GCA_964513765.1 uncultured archaeon | reverse complement strand
ATCGCAACCCAATTGCTTGAATCCCATAAAAATGCTCTTAAGGAAATTTCAAAATAATCTACAATATCATAATCATGCATTCCAATTTCTAAAGTTTGTTCTTCACATTCTTGATATTCTGAAACACTGTATGAATATACGGGATCATTAAAAGTTGCTTCTGAATCGGTCCTAACGTAGATATAAAATGTATTCACATAAATCATGCTAGGTACAGGTACCGGAACTCCTCCAATATTTTGAGTTGTCCATTCAACAACCGTTTTAATATTATTTGGATAAAAATGCACTTTTAACGTTCCTCCACCAAAGTTATGGTTCTCTTCATCCCATAGATTATCAGATCTAACTGCCATATCTTCGGGCAATTCAGGTACTGAAGCCACTTGTAGATCTTGTTTTTGTGTTTCGCCCTCTAAAAATAGGCAATTTCCACCTTGATAGGGATCAATTTCAATCCTTCCCATACCAGATGATTCACCTCCAAATGTATAATCTGGGATCCATCCTGTTGATTCAAAATTACCGCTGCTGAAACTATGATCAATTCTATCACTTGAATTTTCGTGGTGGACATGAGTCTTGTAATAATCACTTGCCTTAGGTGTTATGGTGGTAATGCCGTTCTTTTCTTCAATATTTACATTATCTCCATAAAGATCTTCCAAATTACCATTTTTGGATTTTTGATCTGTCTTAGTTTCTCCGCTATACGAAGGATTTAGGATTGAAACACTTATAATTGGTATTAAAATCAATAATGTTAAAAACAAATATTTAACATAAGCACTCGTTCTTATTTTTAAACTCGTTCTTTGTTTCCATTCTATTTTCTAAATCATTACCTCAAAATGATTACCATTGTTTTGATAATATCGTTACTCTTATATATGCGATTGGGATATATATAAAACTAGTAAATTTGTAGCTTAAATCAAAAATTGCATTCATGATTTTTGCTTAATTATTTAACTCAATCAATCCATATTATTACATATATATCCATATAAAAACCTAAAAGCATTGATAAATTAGTGAAACCAAAGTGACAGAACCCTATTACCAAATGAAAGTTTCAGAAGTCATTGAGAAACTAAATACAAATAAAGACGGTCTCTCCAACGGGGAAGTAAATGAGAAAAGGAGAAAATATGGTAGCAATATTGTACCTAAGAAGAAAATTGGCTTCTTTAAAAAATATATTAAGCCAGTTTTTAATCTTATGCTTATTATTCTCTTTATTTGTGCATTTATTCAATTAGCGTTGGGAGAAAATCTTTCTGCCTATATTATACTAACTATTCTTTTACTGAATGTTTTTATCGCCATGGGACAACAATTTAAGGTTGAAAAAACTCTAAAAACATTGGAAAAATTGACTGCTTTTAAGGTGACCGTGTTAAGAGATAATGAAACTGTGGAATTGGATGCAGATCAGTTGGTACCTGGGGATATAATTGTTCTCAATCAAGGAGATTATATTTCTGCCGATGCACGGGTAATCGAAGCAAACGATCTATCTATGGATGAATCGGTTCTCACAGGAGAACCTGTGGCAGTCGATAAATATACAGAAAAAATAGATGAGTCCCCCTTGCCAATTCAAAAACAAAATAACATGATTTTTAGTTCCACTTTTGTTACATCTGGAACGGGGAAGGCAGTAGTTGTTTCAACAGGGTTAGATACTGAAATTGGAAAAATAACTAAAGGTGTTGCTCAAAAGGAATACAGGGAAATTCCTCTCCAGGAAAATATGAATAAATTGGCAAAGGGGTTGGGTTTCTTAGTTCTTGCGGTAATCGCAGGTCTTTTTCTTTATTCTTATATCAAAAATCCTACAAATGTAATAGGACAAGTAAGCTGGCTTGTATCTTTAGCTGTGGCCGC
>CAZEPC010000717.1:0-1897 GCA_964513765.1 uncultured archaeon | reverse complement strand
ATCTCATCAACTAAAAGAGTTTCCAGCTCTGAGGCATCTTTCTGGAAGATTTCCATTTCTTCAAACTCGGACTCTATATTACTGATTGAAGTTCCTGTGGATTCCTGGGTTGGGTAGATGGCGATTTCTTCGTATACTTCCTTACGGACTTCTGCCCAATTAATGACAGACCAAACCGCAGATCGACTTTGAGAATTTTTCATTTTACTGTCCTTCACAATATAAATGACATTGTGCTCTTAAAAATTTGGGTATTATAAAAACTTGGCAAAAACATTAAAACTATTGGATATTATAAAGCAACAAGTTAGAATTTATAAAACCAATGATTGGTTGTTAAAAAGCGATGAGATACAATGCAAAAAAATAATCAAGATGAAAAAATAATCCTCAATCAAACGGGAAAAATCGGGGAGGATCTTTATCTCATAGATTTGAAACAATACGGTGCATCGCGTATCACTTCTGCCTTTTGTTATTGGGATGGAAACAAGGCTTTATTGATGGATTGTGGCACAAGCGATAATGTATATACTATTATCCGTTTTCTCAAAAAAAACGGTATAAAGTACAAAAATCTTATTGGAATATGTGGTTCCCATTATCATTTTGACCATATGGGCGGGGCAACTACATTATATCGTAGAATCTCCAGAAAGAACGATAATTTTAAGATAATTGTTCCCCGTGATACTTATAAAAAACTTCAAGATGCAGAGGATCATCTCACGGGTGCCAAAACAACATTTGGGAATTTTATCGGAAAAATGCCCCCTGCCCCTGAAGATGCCTTTGAAATCGTGTCAAAGGATGAATTCATTTCTTTACCCTTGGATAATAGTTTTTCACTTAAATTGATCTCTACACCAGGTCATAGTCCCGATCATTGTGCGCCGACGTTATATCGGAATGGTTCGCCCTATTTTGTATTTGGGGGTGAGTCCTGTGGGTCTTTATTTCATTCATCCAAATTGGTATCCGTTCCAACCTCAATGCCGCCGAATTTCTCATACGATCCATACATGGAAAACCTCGCCCTATTAAAATCCCTCAAATCTGAATTGTTTGGATTCTGCCATTACGGGGCAATACGAGGAACACGAAACATCATTACATTCATAAATGAACATAAAAATTTTATGAAAGAATGGAGGGAGGCAATTAAGGATGCTTACGAAGACAATCCCAGCACCAAGTATGTGATCTCTAAGACTAACTCGTTTTGGGAGGGTAGATTCGACGAACGCTTGGGCGGAGATAAAATATCCCGGAAATTCCTCAATAATTTGCGCCTTGCCCTTACCTACGGTCATATGATTGATTTGGGGTACAGAAAACCTAAATATGAAAAAAGAGCTGAAAATCCAGCGGAATAGGGATTAGAAAAAATGATCACCAGTAAAGAAAGAGTCCTCAAGGCGTTTAATCATCTTGAATCTGACAGAATTCCCATTGATTTAGGTGGGAGAGTTTCCGGAATTCATATCAAAGCTTATAAGAGGTTATTGGATTATTTAAGAATCGAAGACAATAATATACAATATTATGATTTTGGACAGCAGTTGGCAGTTCCTTGTGATAAAGTTTTATCCAGATTGCATATTGATACACGATATGTTAATCCTCCCGCAGAAATCCTACCCGAAAATCATCGCGGTATGAAAGTTAAGGAATACGTCGGTTTTTATGATCAATTTGGCGTTTTTTGGGGAAATTTTAAGAAAAAAAACCATGAAGAGATTAATTATTATACTCCTGTTATCTATCCCTTTGAAGATTTCGAAACAGTTTCGGAGGTGGAAAACTTTGAATGGCCAGATCCTAAAAAAGATCTGGATATAACCGGATTGAGGGAAAAGGCTAAGCGGTTACGAAGCGGTACGGATTGTGCTTTAGT
>CAZEPC010000716.1:595-1899 GCA_964513765.1 uncultured archaeon | reverse complement strand
AAAAGAGGCAATAATTAGAGATTTGGATTTGGATAGCATTTTCTGATCACCACCCTCATTTCCTTCAATCTATCGCTCTTGTATTTTACCCATACCTTCCTTAACCTCCAAGAAATCTATGATAATGTGAATAATTATCTGCTCTTTTTCTTAGCAATTGCGAGCTTCGCCACCGGAGGCATTCTTACAGACAGAGATATTAGCCCTTGGAAGATCTATAATGCATGTAATCTTTCGGGGGTCCTGACAATGGCATTATATTTATTTTTACCTGCGGGCCAACCCTTATGGGGAAGTATTTTTCTTTATTTCACCGGTATTCATGTGTTTTTTACAATCTTCATATTTATTTCCCAAACCTCGATGCTCAACCGCGGAAGAAAATGTATTATCATGCTTTATTTAGGTTTGGGTACTTACGGCGCATTCTTTGGGATCTTCATTTATTTAGATTATTCACAAATGTTTCTTTTCTATCTCTTCCTCGGATTAATACCATTTGATCTCCTTTGGAGATGGAAAAATCCCTTCCCATTGGAGAAAATTAACCAATATTCCAGTAGAGTTGATTCTATCTACCACTTGGATATAGATGTGGATGAAATCAAGGACGATTTGACCGAAATCATTGCAAAGGAAAAGGAAGAGAAAAAAGAAGAGATAATAGAAGACCTAGGCGAACATATAAAAAAGATCACCCTCACTTGGTTCAAAACCTTCGTAAACACTGGATTGGTCTTCGTCCTCGCAGCAGCTTGCATTCTTGCGGGAGTTTTGGGCTTTAATATTGTTGTATTCCAGGTTGATTTTGATTCAGTGGGGAGCGCTGCCATTTATGTAATTCTAATCATGAGTGTTGTATTTCTAACAGGGATTGCCCTGGATATAATAGGAAGAAAGCCAATTGCTCTTGTAACAGCAGGTATAGTTGGAATATTTCTGCTTTTCCTTGACATCTACAATACAGAACTTTATAATCCGCTTATGTTCATGTTTGTGCCGGTAATCGCCAGCTTAGGAATTATGTTTTTCCTTAGCTATCTCGGAGATGTATCGGACACCTATAAACGAGGAGGGATGGTGGCAATTGCTTTAATCATCGTTTGCACGGGATTATTTATCGGTATTATCCTCAGCCAATATTTAGAAATAACCGCCGATGAGATTACCACCTACAATGCAATTCTCATTGCGGATATCTCCACCCTCTTGGTAATTGTGTGCTTGATGTTGCTGAACTTCACCCCGGAGACTTTTGAAATAAGCGCTATCTTATGGAGGTCCTATTTGGATAGAATTCTCAT
>CAZEPC010000716.1:0-585 GCA_964513765.1 uncultured archaeon | reverse complement strand
TCATCACCACCCATACAGGAACAAATCTCTTTTTCCATAATTTTAAAGAAAGCTTTGCCAAGAAAGAAAGAGAAAATGACAAAAGTAAGGGGAAAGATGAAAAAAAAGAGAGAGTAGATAAAGGTAGAGCTGGGGAAGGAGGACCAAATGAAGATCTCATTAGCGGAGGATTGAGCGGAATGCAGAGTCTTCTGAAAGAGATCTCTATGTCATCCGAGAAATTACAAGTGTTGGATCATGGAGACAAGAAATTCTTATTTGCTCATGGGGAGTATTCCACCACGGTTTTGATAACCAGCAAAGATTTAAAATTGTTGAGAATGAAGATATCAAAATTTCATAATGAATTTGAGAAAACTAACGGAGAAATCCTAAAAAACTTTACCGGGAAGATTTCCCAGCTCAAAGGGATTAACTCTTTGATGGATAATGTCTTTAAAACCGATTTAGATGAATGAAATATTTTTCTATTGCTTTTTTTGAAAAAAAATACCAGGTATCTTGCGTATTATAGCCTTCTTTCTTTAAAATTGAAATATCTCTTGGATTTAGTTCTTTTGCTAAGTGTTTTTTATAAAAAAGGAT
>CAZEPC010000715.1:0-1904 GCA_964513765.1 uncultured archaeon | reverse complement strand
GTTTTATCACTTTCATGAATAAAACTATTATCAGTTGTTATGAACCTCCAAAATATCCCTTGGAAGGTCTTGATATTTCACTTAATGCAGAATATTTATTAAATGCGAAAAATCCCAATCATATTACACCTTGGTTATATGCACCATCTTGGGTTTATGCCATTCCGCCCGTATTAAGTACCGATCATAACCTAAATGTTCGTAGTTTAGCTCATATTATCAATAACGTTGAAAAACCCTTAGAAAAACGTGGGATCTATGATCCTAAAGCTGAATCTATGTATGGGACTGAACCAGAGAAGAGATTAAATGCCCAATATTTTGAATATAATGAGAGTGGTTCAGATGTCTATAAATATCGATTCGATGCCCGTTATGGTTCCCAATATTTCCAAGTTGAGTTATTTGATGATTTAGAAAGAGAAGGTATGGTGAAAAGTATTCAGTTATATAATAAATCAATGAATGAGGATTTTCTTCTATTTGATTTTAATTATCAATATTTTGGATCATTTTATGGAGAAGAGCAAGAATTTATCCCAGGTTTTCCTTTTGAAATGATTTTATTGATAGCAGGTTGTTCAATATTCTTTTTAATAAGAATTGGCGATAAAGGGAAAAAATCCGAATAGTCCGAATAAATATCTATAGGAAGGAAATTAAAAAATTAGCTAGCTCTCTCTCAATTCAGAATTGATAACTTCAACCAATTTTTTCATAATTTTGCTTTCTTCATCTAATTGTTGAATTATTTCTATAAGTTTTTTAGGTGTTTTTTCTTCCGTAATGGCCATTATCTCAGTGAAATCATCCAATTCTTGCAAGATAATATATTGACTATGAGTTTCATATATGTAAGATTTAAGAAACACAGCTTCCATCTCTTTTCCCATTCTTTCTTGAATGGATTGGATAAAATAATCAATATTTGATTCAATGGAGGATGTATCTAAGGATATAAAATTAATAGGATCTGTATCAACTTTTCCTAAAGTAGACGTAATTACTAATCCATCCCTCCGATTAATAATAAAATAATTTGCATTGGTATCTTCTTTCATCTTATCAATGACTTTTCGAATTTTTGCCATTCTTTCAAGATCTAATACCGATTTTTGGAGACTTTCATCTAAGATTTCAATCAACCTATGTTGTGCCGTTCCTTCTTTGACTGAAACAGGGGTAAATTTACACTTTTCCATCATTTGTTGGTTTAAATCCTTAGTTAGTATTTTATATGTTCTATCAGGATTTGCAGACTCCAAGTCGGTTTTATTTATAAGAACATATATTTCATCGATATGAGGGGAATATTTTAGCAGATTTTTTAAAAACTTATCAAATATTTCTTTTTGATTTTTTTTCTTAACTGAGCAATCTACCATAAAAATAGGTATTTTCACTTCAGAAAAGATTATCTCTTTCCGATCAGAAAAATATCGATCCCGGTACTTTTTTTGCCCCCCAGCATCCCATAAGGTAAGTTCCAATAACCCCCTAAATAAATAATTCTCCCGACTCACTCCTCGTGTGGGCGGAATGTTTATAACTCTCATATATGAATAGCCATCACATGTTGTTCTTAGTAAGCTTGTTTTACCCGCATTTTCTGGTCCAAAGACTAATGTTTTCATTTCAATGACAACTCATGGTGATTGATTTTTTCAAAGAGCTTTTTGTAATTCTTATTTTCATTATTGTTTTACTTACTAAAAAGTTTTCTTAAGAAAACAAGATTAACTCAATCTTATGCAAAAGAAACGAATAAAGAAAGTAAAAGGAAAGAAAATAAAAAGAGAGCATTCAGAAAAATATTACATTGCTAAACAATATGTCTCATAAAAAAATCTAATTGTTTTTTGTATTGTTCATAAACTTTTTCTATATTTTCATCTTTGAATATT
>CAZEPC010000714.1:0-1916 GCA_964513765.1 uncultured archaeon | reverse complement strand
AAAATGAAACAAACAATAAAATCCAATAAACCCAAATTAAGAGAATATACTGCCATCATGATGCACCACGCCCGGAAATATCGGGTTAAAGAATTCTTATAAATCATAATTTGGTTGAGCCCCGTACAAAATATCACAATCGGGATCAGCCAAAAAAAGAAATTATGATATAACTGCTGGGCGGTAAAACCAAACCAGATTATTTCGTCTGAAGTCCAATTCCCATCAAATCCGGTATCCGCGAAGTAGGTTACACCCAAATCAATGGCCAACATATATAAGAATGCAAACCCCAGATTAAGGATTGGGGAAACATACACGGAGAGGGTCTCCTTTTTTAGTTTGTTTTGGAGGACCCGAAAAAGAATCGCTTCGGTTAATACCACCACGAACCACAAAGGAATCATCAAATAATCCAAATTCCATCTCCAATAGAATAGCCAAATAAAATCACAAATGAAGTTCTTCGGATCTCCAGGTTGTTTATTATTATTAGGATCGATCACGGTTAAAAACACAATAAAGCCAATCAGCCACAGCGCGGATAAAAACAACAGAACCTTGAAGGTCTTTGTTTTAATGAGTAATTTAAGATCATTGATTTTCATAACTTTTAGTTGCATCTTTCTCCAAAAAAAGCTAATGAATGGTGTATTTTGATGAGCAAAATCTTTTTGACTATAAAAGGATTACTTCGTTTGATTCTTAATGGATTTGGAAATCATTGATCTTGTAAAAAAAATTAACAATAAGAGCGGTAAATTTGTCCAAGGTCAAAATTGCGTGGATCACGATGTATGCGATGGCAAATGCTGTTACTGTAGCAATGATGTCCCCAAGATCTTGGTTTTATATTATATTGACCACGGTTTGGCCAAGAAAGATGATTTTCAAATCAGCAATACCTTACTTTATCGTGTAAAAGTCAATCCCAAAACAAAGCGGTGCGTGTTTTTTAATCCCAAAATTAACGGCTGTATATTACATTCGTTGAAGATTAAGCCACCTCAATGCTGCATTTATCCTATTAAATTTAAAAAAGAAGATCATATCTGTAAAAATAATTATTCCTTCAAAATATCCCCAGATAAGAAAGCGGAGATTCAGGATCTCTTCCAACGCTATATGCTGTTGGCATTCGATGAGTATCGATCCCTCTTTTCCAAGGAGGCAATTACAAAAAGGATCCAAAAGACCCTACCAGAACAGATAAAAAATATGAGGCCCAAAGAGGTGCATGCCTTGGAAGATGACCTTGAAGTATTGAAAATGGTAAAAAACTCCAATGGACACTTAGATCTTTTGGATTGGTGCGAGGAAACGCCTTGTGACTTTTTTTATTTTAATTGTCCGAAAATATGCGACTCAATTCAAAAAAGACTACTAAATTTCTTAGAAAGGGCCCTCCCCGAGTTTAATAAGAAGAACGTATTCTCGGGCAGATATAAGCTGAATAGGCTTAGAGAGTTTGCAAATAAACCGTCCATACAAAATAATGAGTAATAATTGTTGTGAGAAAAAGCATAAATTAATTAAGGTATGTAGCCTTAACAATATGTAGAGATAACAAAGTTATCTCCTAAAGTTGACATTCAATGAAAATATTATATGTTAATCCCGGAAAAATTAGTTCCGGTTTGGATTACGTTATAAAGGGGCCACCACTTGCCCTTCTTTCAATTGCCGCCATGATTCCGAAACACGAACATGAAGCTACTCTTTTTGACTTTAAAGTAGAAGATTACGACGAAAAAGAATTTAGGGGGTTGCTGAAGGAAAATGACGTGGTTGCGATTACCAGTATGACACCACAGATATCAAGCGCCTTAGAGGTTGCCTCTATGGCAAAGGAAGAAGGATTAACCACTATCATCGGGGGATATCACCCCACTTTAGATCCTGATGGAGTTATCTCT
>CAZEPC010000713.1:0-1920 GCA_964513765.1 uncultured archaeon | reverse complement strand
AGTTTAAAAGCAAGATCTCCGCGGATAGTCCGATGCCAAGTAGCGTCCCTTCCCCCGAGAACCTACCGAAGTCGCCTCCCGATGGAGAGGGCAGGGTACCGATGCCCGCCAAAGCTGGGGCAAACCGCGCAAGCGGGGAACCGACCTAGAGAAGAGCATTCGAAAATATCTATGTTTGAGGGAAATGCCCGGGGATCTGCAGGTGCCCTCCCCGGTTTTTTAATTATTCGCCATATCACCGCCAGTATTTTGGAAGATGCACCGCAGTAGGTAAATTACCATGACAATCGCAAAAAAAACGCATAAACGGGATGTATCGCCCGAGATTTGGGCTAAAAACACCCTTCCGAGCGCCTTGAACGGAAATAATTGGGAAGGAGGGGTATTTTTCCATCGGCTTACCGATGAAACCTATTATCTCTCCGATGAGACCGTGAATCATCTTTTATAGATCCCTTCCCGGGTCCCTTGAAGGGATTTTAGGGGAGCATTGCCCTGCTTTTCGGGGAGATTTTTTTCATTTTTTTCATTTTAGTTGGAGGTCACCTTTTTTTTCATACATATCTGTGACCTCTTTTCCTATTTAGGAAATAGGTATCGGATATTAATCCATTAACACGAGAGGAATATCCCCGTAACATCCTCCGAAAATTATTAACCGATTAATTATCCCTATTATAAGTATCTGATCAGTTTGGTCTTTGATGACCGCACAAATAGACAATTTTGCTACCAACCTATCAGATAGAAGAATAAATAAGAATTTTTCGTCTACGAGTTTAGGAATTTGGAAATTTGCACAGAAAACAATAAATCAGTTTATCGATCCCGCCGAATATTTTTCGGGCGGACCGTACCGAACCAATCCCGCACAATATCACCATTCATTTTTCATAGGCGGGGCATTGCTAATTTCGTGCGCCGAGCATATCGAAGGGACACCCGAGGAACATGATGAAGTCCCCGCACTTCCCGCGGAAAAAGGAAGCCCTCCCTCATTTTTGGGCTTTTCGATCCGCACGATCTTCACGGAACCTGCCCCATTTTTGATCGTTTGGAGACATTTCCAGGCGTTTATATCGGAATATGCCCTTTTCAGCGGAGTGGTGAGCGAGCTTGCCCCCGTGAAAGTCACCACGATGCTCCGATCGTATTACGCGAAACATGGGGGGAAATCCAAAGGAAAGATCCGCTCCGAGAAGGAGGGCTACCTCGCCGGAATTCGCAAAAAATACGGGTCATTTAAGGGCAAAACCTTCAAGGCTTCTCGATATGAGGAAATGAGCAAGCTTTGCCGGTTTATCATTCCCACCTATCGTAAAATCCTTCATATGGGCGTGCCTTTTCTCTGGAATGCCCTTCCGGAAAGGGACACCCGCCGGGTGAGCAAAAAGAAGGCCCACCGGCTGTTCACCCAAAAAATGAAATCACCGCGCAATATTCCGTTCTTCATGGCTAATACCAGCCATTTCCTCCTTCGGCCAGATACCATCCCGAAGATTCGCACGGGAACGAACGGGAGGGCTTTTAAACTTCGGGACAGCGTTGCATTGTGGGAAGGCCTCATTACCGATTTGGACACCGATGATCTGGAAAAGATATGCCCGCCACCGTCCAAATTTCCCGAAAAAGGGAAAAGGAAAGAGAACAATGACCGTAAAAGCGGGCAGAATGATAAGATCGCCCCCAAGGATTTTGTGATCGGAAAGAAAGCGTTTTTACGGCAACATGAGGATATGCTGGCGAGGATCGCGGCTGTGAAGAGAAAAGAGGGGGCCGAGAGGAGAGATTTGGAAAGACAGGCTCGCGGGACCTCTCAGTGTCCCAACCCGCAGTGCAAGTCCCATCAAGGAGGATCCTTTCGCGTGAGCATAAATGAACGGACGGGCGAGTATGTATGTACAGGATGCGGCTGTGTGC
>CAZEPC010000712.1:0-1927 GCA_964513765.1 uncultured archaeon | reverse complement strand
ATGAGGAAATTGGGGAGCATTTTGATATTTTCATGCGGGACGCAAGTGTTGAATACGAAAAAGGAACTGAAGTTCTTTCAAATGTATCTCTTTTTGCAAAACCTGGAGAAATTTTAGGTCTCATTGGTGGGAGTGGTGCAGGTAAATCCACTTGTATGCGAGTTATGACGGGCCAAATAAAGCCCCCACAATTAACTAATGGTTTTGCAGTAACTGCTGGATATCGCGCAGTTAAAGATAATCTTAAACTTATCCAGAGGATCGGTTATGTGCCTCAGTTGGAATACCTTTCTCTTTATGAAGAATTTTCGGCTATGAAAAACTGTCTCTTTTTTGGGAAAAATTACAATATGAAAAGAGATGAAATTTACGATAGAGCCCATGAGGTGCTTGAAGTATTAGGGCTGGACAATAAGGAATTACAAGAGAAGCCTGTAAAATACTTGTCCGGTGGGGAAAAGAAGAGAGTTTCCATAGCAGTCGGTCTTATTAATACACCTAAGGTTTTATTTTTAGATGAACCAACAACTGGTTTAGATCCCCATTTACGAATTGCTGTGCTAAATTTTCTTCTTAAAATCAATAAAAAGTTTAATACCACCATGTTAATCGTGTCTCACGACTTAGAAATTGCCGATTATTGTTCAAAAGTCGCAATTTTAAATTATGGAAAATTAATTGGATTTGGCCAACCGAAAGAATTGGTCGAATCTCTTCCATCAAAAGGAAGAATGGTTGTTGTTAAATTCGAAGAATTAAACAATCGGGTTGATATCCCCAATATCAAAAATAAAATAGATGGGGTTGAAAATGTGTTAAATGCGGGGAGAAACCAGTTAAAGATTTTCATCAATGAAATTGATGAGAATATTCCTAATGTTATTGAAAATATCCAAGATAAGTTGGATTTAAATGTATTGAAATTCACTATCGATACCGGTACCTTTTTAGATTATTTTAGAATTAAAGGAAGACATATTGAGGGGGTATAATGGCAGAAATCGTTCAAAATGCAAAATCACGGGCTATTAGAATTACATCAATTGTAAGAAAGGAGTTAAAGGCACTTATTTCGGATAAAGCTGCCATTACTATTTTATTCTTGGTGCCTATCACACTTCTTACGATCTTGGGGACATCTGCACCTTCTATTAGTGAATCAAGGGTTTGGATTGTAGATTTAGATCAAACGGAAAAAACCCAGGAATTCATTTCGACTATGAAAAATAAAACTGATCTTGAAATGTATGCAACTGGGGATTTAGCTCCAATTGAGCCCGAAGTTGGCCAACAAGAATCAGACGCTCGGGCGTATGTTTCATTGGAATTGGCAAATGAAACAATTCGGACTACTTATCTTGATGCATATATTGTACTTCCAGAGGGCTTTACAGAAAGCTTGGCCGAGAATGGTACCACAAATATCCAAATTTATTATGATTCAATCGATTTTCTCAATAGATTTATTTCGGAAACCTTCATTACTTTAGGTTTGACTAATGTACAATTAGATAATTTATTGTTTGAATCTGATGTTTATGCCATTCCCGAGATTAGACCTGAAGAATATAATCAATTTACGGAGGTTGATACTCTTCAAATTGCTGCCCCAGAAGGATTGCCTCTTATGCTCTTTTTCAGTATCCAAATGGTAGTCACCCAATGTATTGTTGGGGATAAGCCCCTCAAGAGGCTTTTAAACACCAGCTTACGTAGAGGGGAGGTAGTAACGGGAAAAATTATTGCATACACAATACTGGCTATTTTTCAAATTATCATCTCAATTTTGTTGTGCCAATATTTCACCTTGCCAATAAATTCCCTTTGGATTGATCTCTTCTTTATATTTCTCTTGAATAGTGTGTGTGCTATTACAATGGGTGTCTTTATCTCTACAATCAGTAAATCAAGACTTCAAGCATCCCAA
>CAZEPC010000711.1:0-1937 GCA_964513765.1 uncultured archaeon | reverse complement strand
AACCAATAAGGCTGAAAACAATAGTTAATATAGGTGTCATGAGAAGGAGTACTATGTAATAATACCAAGTAAAGGGGTAAAATATCCATGCCACGATTCCTCCAAGGATAATAAAATCATTTTGATCCCAAAACAAAAACACATGTCCCCTTTCTACCTTTTTACGGCGTTTATAATAACTTCCCAGTATATCCCCGACCGGAGCACTTAAGCAGATTAAGAAAAGAGCAAGATAATATTGCACCGGATCATTATGAATGTCTAAAATAGCCAAAATATCCTCTTTTTGAATATATTGAAGAATGGTGGTTCCATCTGAAAAGTTTTGAATGGTTATTTCATGAATCCGTGTATATACTACATTTGCAATCAAAATAGAGAGGCCAAAGCCCACTATAGTACCCAATACAAGACCATTCCATGATTTTCCTTCCCCCAAAATCCTTTGTCCATCCTTATGCATTCGTCCCCCATCAATGGGATATCTTTTAATTCCTTTGATATTAGCCACTACCGGCATAAGTGCATCTGTAAGAAATGCGGGCACAAGGGATAGAAAGGCTAATCCTGTAACTGTTATGCCATCAAATATATTGGAATTGGGATTTAGCTCCCAAATTAATAAATATAACCCCAATACAATAATTGAACCGATTAGAAATTTTAACACACGTTTCTTTTGGACGGGATTGATCTCTTGCTTTTTCATACTAGTTCACGTTCTTTAGTGTAGTATTAGGGATTTTTAAATTAGTTAGTTATTTAATTAATTTTATCTGTTTTTAATTAAAGAATTTTTGATTTTTGGGTTTTTTTAATGGAGGAAACATTCTGTTTTTGATCTGTTGGGATATCCCGAATCCACTTGTGGTACCCTTTGAAGATAGAATTTTCCTAAATTTTCAATTAGATCTCTTTTTCTTTAAATAGTTCACTTGCGTATATTGAACTAGATATTACTTCATTCACGACTTTCTCCTAACATCCCACAAATTAAGAAATGGGTGTGAGGAGAGAAATATATGATTATATATTATTTAAGTTGGGTATTGTCAGTTCTAGTGTAGATTTCGGGTTTATTAGCATAAATCGAAAAGCCAGATGTATTTGGGGGTCTTTAACTTGAACTTCTAAACACTGATAAAAGCATTTGACCTGAAGAAATACCCAATATTGAATGAACATTTAAAAATTAAATATTACAAAGGTTAAAAAAATGAGCGAAGACAAGGATAACGATATTCTGAAACGCTTACGAAACGTTCGGAAGAAGCTCCAAGACTCGCTCGATGATGAGGGTAAAGTTGTAGAACGTAAATCTGATGCCAAAGGTAAGAAAGATGTTGAATTGATCGACCATCAAAAAGACATCGAAAGGCAAGATGCACGTAGACTTTACCGGTCTAAGGCTTCCTCTTCAAAGGGGACAGGACCTAAATTCAAAACCGAGCAAGATGTCAAACAAGAAGAAGTTCTTGACAAAAAGGAGTTTAAGAAGAAAACAGGAGGAGTCAGCAAGAAGCGTATAGCATCTATGCAAAGACAAGTCCGAGAACGTGTCCAAGCGAGAAAGGGTATCTCAAATAAGAAGAAAGTTCTTATCCTGTTGGCTATCATTGTCTTATCTGCACCATTATTTATTGTTAATTCATTGGCATTTGCCACTTGCAGGTTCGATTTTGATAATATTGGGGTATCTTACCGCAATCGTCCTGGGGAGGTTCAGATAACTTTACCAGTATATAATCCTTCCTTTATGGATGCAAAATTAGGGGATATACAGACCGAGGTTTGGGCAATAAAGGGAACGGACGATGATCCCTCGTATGTACATGTTGCAGACATCCATACAAATTGGGAAAAGACAATCGAGCCATTCACCACTCAAGTCATTGACTTGAATCTGGTGCTGGATGAGAATGAGGCCGGCCAATGGC
>CAZEPC010000710.1:0-1941 GCA_964513765.1 uncultured archaeon | reverse complement strand
AAAAATTAAACTTATTAGAGTAGTAGATAAAAATGGTACATACAGAAGAAGATAAGGAATATGAAAAGAATGTGTCACAATCAATTTTAGCATCCATGCAAAAAATCGTAACAGGTGAGGCGGGTAAAACCGGGAGTTGGCGGAGTATGCGTCCTATTTTTAACGCCGATAAGTGCATAGTGGTTAAAACTAATAAACCCACTTGCCATTTATGCTGGCTCTATTGTCCAGAAAATACCATAACTAGGGAAATTCCCCCCAAAATAGATTATGATTATTGTAAAGGATGTGGAATTTGTGCCACCGAATGTCCTACTGATGCAATCATTATGATACCCGAACAAAAAGAGGAAGGAAATTTAGAATCGCAAGAACAGAAGGAGGAACACTAAAATGGGAAAAAGATTAGTATTAACGGGAAACCACGCGGCTGCATATGCGTGTAAAGCGGCGAATGTTGAGGTTGTTGCCGCATATCCGATAACACCGCAAAGTCCCGTCGTAGAAAAGATTTCTGAATTTGTTGAAACAAATAAATTACCTAACACGCGTTTTGTTACTGTAGAAAGCGAACAATCCGCCATTACTGCGGTTGTAGCGGCTTCTGCCACTGGATCAAGAGTATTTACCGCAACCAGTGCAAATGGTCTGGAATATATGTATGAAATGTTGTCTTGGGCAGCTGGATCAAGGTTGCCTTTGGTGATGTGCATTGCCACCCGTGCTTTAGGTGCTCCATGGTCGGTATGGACCGATCACCAAGATGCATTTTCGGTACGCGATGTTGGATTTATGAACATGTTTTGTGAGGATAATCAGGAAATATACGATACAATTCTAATGGCATACCGTATTGCAGAGGATCCCCGGGTGTTTTTACCGGCTTTTGTATCCTATGATGGGTATATCCTCTCACATACATTTATGCCCGTTCAAACAGAGGATCCAGAAAAGGTTGCCGAATTTCTCCCCAAATTAAAACATCACATTGATTTGGCCAAATTGACTAATCCTGACCAAAGGACTAAAGGAGTAAATCCAGTTACAACACCAGACATTATTCCAAGGCCAGGAGAGAAACCAGCACCAGGTTATTATGAATTTCGGTATTCTATGCAGAAAGCCCATGAATATGCAATTGAAGTTATTGAAGAAGTGGCTGAGGAATTCAGTGAAGTATTTGGAAGAAAATACGGAAATGGAATCTACAAGGAATATCGAAATGATGATGCCGAAGTAAGTCTGTTCGCGGTTGGATCCATTGCATCCGAATGTAGAGAGGCAGTCGATGTGATGAGGGATCAAGGATTCAAGGTCGGGTTGGTAAGTTTGAAATTATTCAGACCCTTCCCAATTGAGCACTTGAGGAAGGTCTTTCAAGACACGGAAATGGTTGTTGTATTCGATAGGGATATCGGCTATGGCTACGAAGGGATCCTGGCCTATGAACTAAAGTCTGCCATGTATGCTGCTGATCGTCATCCCATCATAAAGGGATATATTGTTGGTCTTGGAGGAAGGGATGTGACGAAGGATCAAATTGTCAAGGGGACACAAAAAGCAATGGAAACCAAAAATAAAGATGCCATGCAAAAAGACACCCACACGGATTATTTAGGCTTGAAATTGGAAGAATTAGGATTCAAAAGAGGAGAAAACTAAAAGGAGAGAAGAAAAAAATGGCAAAAATATTAAAAATAACGGATCTACCCGAAGAAGAATTAATCACACCAGGTACGAGGTTATGTCAAGGATGCGGTGGGCAGCTAGCATACCGATGGGCATTGAAAGCTTTAGGTCCAAAAACGATTGCAACGGTACCCGCAAGCTGTTCGACTGTGGTCCACGGAATGCAAGGATTTACTTCGGTAAAAATACCGGTCTTACATACGGCATTCGAAACCACAGCTGCTTCCGCCACCGGAATTTCTGCATCGTTGA
>CAZEPC010000709.1:0-1944 GCA_964513765.1 uncultured archaeon | reverse complement strand
CAGTTTCAATCAAATGTAAAAGATAGCTGTCGGCACTAAGCATTCCATGAAACTGCCTTTCGAGCCGACGGCGGATCCAAGGTCGCTGCGG
This sequence comes from uncultured archaeon, assembly GCA_964513765.1. Taxonomy (GTDB): domain Archaea; phylum Asgardarchaeota; class Lokiarchaeia; order Sigyniarchaeales; family Promethearchaeaceae; genus CAZEPC01. The sequence continues at coordinate 1,853 of CAZEPC010000709.1, read as the reverse complement.
ATCCCAGGGTACCCTATTCCATACATCGTCCCGGTAAATTTCAAGCATCTGACGCAGCCGTTCGACATGCCACTGGTTGTATAAACACATTCCGATCATTACATTTAACTGACGCTTGGTGGGCTTCCGCGAACGGGCATCCCGCATGAATTTTATCTTTGTATCTTCAAAACCGCGTTCGATCCCCCACCGCTCGTGATAGTCTTGGGCAAGCCGGATAAATCGTTTTGGTGCCATACATGGATCCTCACCGGGGAAAATAGAAATGGCAATAAACATGAGCGACTTCAATAAGGCAGTCTTTTGCCCTTTGATCCTTTTTAAGATATCATATATATCTAAACATCGATTATAATTGGCTTTATCATAATCATCCAAGAATTTAGTGCGCTTTCTTCCCCTTCCGTAGCCGGGTTTATGAGGGTCTCCTGACCTATGGGCTTTTAAATATGTGAGGTACTTTTTTTCTGCCTGTGCTAATTTTTTAGAAAAAATATCAAGCTTTTTCTGAATCTTTCTCGCCTCTTCTCTCACTTCAGCCAGTGTTCTATTATTTTTGTTGCTATATTCATCAATAAGGGCTACGCAGGCAAAAGGGATTTTATATCTATAGTCACTGGTTTTTTCAAAAATACCCTCTACTTGGTCCTTGAGACCAGGATGCGTATAGGGGTTCAGCTTCATATAGTCCATAAAGACTTGCCCTCGTGTGGTATCTAAAAGATAATCCCATTTGAATGAGGTTTTCTCCCGCGTGAATTTCCTTGGAATCACTAAGCGGGGATCACACGTATTTTTTGTTCCCGAGGTGAAGAGGCCCAATGGTGCCGCAGCAAATACTTCAGCTTGATAATATCCTCGGTCCCCTTCGATTATCTTGACATCGCATCCTGCCTGATTCACCACTTGAACCTTTTGTATTAAACTCTGAATCCATGGCCGGATATGTCTTTTTTCCGCATCTGTGAAATACTTATCGTGATGGGTTAATCCGAGGAAAAGTTGATGGGTTGCATCGTAATATGCATTATATTCAAACCCTTTTTCCCAGGTGGATTTTTGACCTACATGAATATACTGAAGTGTGCCATTCTGGTACTTGGTATGTACTGTTTCCGGGGTTTCGTCTAAGCATAGAGTAATCTGTTTGGAGCGACCGTTAAACTTCGATATCTCATCCATATTCCGTAAATATATATCTTCAAGCCATTTGTCACATTCCCTGCGTGTGAATTCGGGGAGCATATCGTCCACGGTGGTTCGATGAACCGAAAAGGAATTGCCCCGCCTTTCAGGAGATAAAGCATTCATAAGCATCTCTAGCGTTTCCTCGATATTCTCTGTGTTATTTATCTGCTCTAAAAAGGAATATAAGATATTCTGTATCATATTCATCATCTTTTGCCCTGCATCAAGTCCAGAATTCATCAATATCGCAGAAAGAAGTGTCAAGATCGACTTACGTATGGTATCAGTTTTATGCACTACCTTGGCTTGCCTCTTAGTCGGCGTAGTGAGAAGGGAAAAAAGATCTGTAAAACTTTTAATGGAATGACAAGTAATCTCTTTGTAAGGGACTTCAATTTCGCATGATTGTCCGGCAAGACTCATGTATAAGAAATTGAATCCCTTCTTCTTGAATATTTTGGTACAATCTATTATCTATGAGAGCTCGTGAGAGATCTCCCCGTATTGGGTTTTGATCTCCCCCTTCTTTTGGATTGTTTGGGGCGCATTTTAGCGTTTCGCCCGAATTCTCCCGAGTGCAAATTTTATGAATATCCCTGGGATTTTTAAAAAAGGGAAAACGTCGGATTTTTGTCTGAATTTAAGAAAACTCACTTAGTGATTTT
>CAZEPC010000708.1:0-1946 GCA_964513765.1 uncultured archaeon | reverse complement strand
CCTCCCCGTCGGAAACGGGACATTATTATTGGGTGCCTATATCGGCTTTAAGGATCTTCAAACCGCCGGTGTTATTGAGGAATTGCCAGAGATCATAGGCGTGCAAACTCGGGCTTGTGCCCCCTTATTTGAAATGTTTGAGGAAGGAACCACCCAATTGCCAAAAATCTCAAGCCAATCCACCCTCGCAGAGGGAATTGCAATTGTAAATCCCGTGAGGTCTAATGATATACTTGAGGCGATAAGAGAAACTAATGGGAGAATCATCGCGGTAAATGAGGACGAACTAACAGATTCAGTATTAGAAATTGCGGAAAAAGGGTATTATATCGAACCCACATCGGCAATAACCTTGGCAGGTATTCGTCAAATAAAAGAGGAACTAAAGGAATACAATACCATCATTACGGCCTTTACGGGACATGGACTAAAAGCCACGAAAACATATTCAACCGCATTAGTGAAATAAAAAATGTTTTCCTTTTTTAATTTCTCAAATTTCTTTTTAAATTGTTCAATATCGAAATTTTGTACTCGAATAGGCTATGATGGCCAAACTTATGATTTTTAGAAGAGGGACGATTACAAAAATCGCTATTCTTAAACTGGATCCTTGAGATGCCCCAATTGCAATAAGGAATGATTCATTCACAAGTTGACCACCCAAAGCATAAAGGATAATGGCAAATGTCAGGAGAAAGGAAATTTTTCTTAACTCCCCGGAACTTTTTAAACCCACATAAAAGAAGGTTATCGGTAAAATCAACCCAAACGCCATTGAAAATACTCCAATGGTCGAAGCAGTCTCAAAACTCTGAGCATCATTTACAGGATAGAAAAATTGGACCATTGAAACAATAAAGACGATATACGCAAAACTGCCTTTAAACTTGAATTGCATGACCTTTTTATCAATTACATACAACAAATAGGCGGCAGATATAGCTGAAAGGAAATTACCAACTTTCCAAATCCATATATTTGGGCTTATATAATAAAGTGAGTTATCAAACTTTGTGAGGTAAAAATCAAAAATGAAGTAAAATATTCTTGAAATCGCCAGCATAAACATCATAAAACAAGCCCCCCGGATAAAATAATTCTTATTCTCGTTCTTTTTTTCTCTTCTATAGAGATACACGCCGAGAGAAATCTTTGTAATGATTATAATGATGGTTGTTACATAAGGGATTAAGTATTCTGTATCACCAAAGCCTAATTCTCCATTAGCCAAAAGCATATACTACTAAAATCAATCTTAAAAAAAAATATTATTGAACATTGGATTTTTCTGTGATGATTTTCCTACCCTATGTAAAATATTTTCTCCGCAATTCATCGATTCCATAGAGTTTGGAAATATTTCCGTGAAAATCCTTCAGTTCATCTTTATTCATATATTCAAATGATTTATGAAAACGATTTAGTTTCTCATGAAATACATATAATTCTTTTGTCACAAATAAAACGGCAGTCGTATATTTTCCATGATGAAAGATTATCTTGAGGTCTCCATGATCCAAGACCTTAATACTTTCTTTACTCCTTGAGATCTCCTGCAACATGCTCTGAATGCCTGTGAGTCCGCCACTTACAAGATCTTCACTCACACCACCTCTTTTATCAACAAATTTACTAAAATTATACGAATAGAGTGCTGTTCCAGTATCGGTTAAAAGATAAATTTTATCAAGAAAGTGGCGCCAAAATGTGGTCCGAAAATCAAAGGATTCGGAAGAAGTGGAGAATAATACAACTGCGGAAAATATAATTGCACTGCCCCAATCGGCCATATAAATAACATGTTTTTCATCCAAGTTTTCGGGGAGAATTTGACGCTCCAGTTGTACTCCGATTATCACACCCCCAATTGTTGCAAACAGAAACAATCGCATTATTTTGCCCCGAGATAAATTATTGGATTTATCCCCGGCAATTACCACCGT
>CAZEPC010000707.1:0-1949 GCA_964513765.1 uncultured archaeon | reverse complement strand
TTTTCTGAAGGATCTCATCCACATTTTTGATGATCTCATTGTAAATCTTGACTTCTTTTGGCTCGTTCCAATCGATAAGCCTGATTGGAACCTCCTCGACTCTTGTTTGGGTAAATGCCCTTCGGTGTCCCCTCTTGGATCCCTTGAGATCATACCATTTCGTAATCTTTTTGGAATTCAGCCATGCACATATGTACTTCAAACTTTCCTTGATTCCCACGTGCTCATTTCTCGTTATTACCAACACATCCCCGGACCCGAATAAGGGCTGGGTAGTATAGGAGAATCTCGTATTTTTATGGCGGTCGAGACACGGGACAAATATCTTCTCCCTTTTGAAATTTTCGGTAAATAGTTTATAGTTCCTTACCGTGGCCCATTGGTAATATTTTACCCGTTTTGGCTTATACCGCTTTTCTAACCTGTCCCGATTTGGCTTAAAATATGAATAAATGTTGGGGTAGTCCTCTTTGAGAATCTCTTCCGAAGGGACTTTATCAGCAAAAATATAGGGTGTTCCTCCATCTACCCAATATCTTTTGCAATTTTTCCCCTTAACGAAATACGTAATTAAATCTTTTTCTTTCGGACTTAAATTCTCAATAAACTCCTTCTCAACTCGGAAACCCTTATCAAATCCTGACACCATCCCTACGCCAACCTTGAGTACTTGCTTAAGCTTCAAATACTGAGTCGATTTTTTTGAGGAGTAATAAAGTCCATTAAATTTGGTGAGGTTTTCTTTTTCCAAATGAAGCTTCTTGATATCTTTCTTGTCCAATAAATGGGTGACTTTAAGAGGTTGCGCTGTATCTTGATGATTCTCCCCTAATTCATTAATTTGCGAAGGTTCTGTACTTTTAGGATTCATAAACTGCGATAATTTTTTGTAATCGGGAGTTGTTCTCTCATTGTCTTGTTTCTCTTCAGAATTAATGAGTGAGGAATTAAAAAAGGATGATTTTGGTATTATTGGGACATTTGTGAGTGTGGAGGACTCGATACCCCGAATAAGAGCAGATTCCTCGTCTGTTTGAAGGGTCCAAATAAGATTATTCGGAAATTGGTGTTGATAAAAGAATTTATAATTCTCATCTTCAAAAATATAATCTCTTGTTTTGTCTTTTGATAGAAAGTTCCGTATTCGTTCTAAGACTTGATCCACCTTACCTTTTCTGCGTTTGTATTCCGCAACTTTAATGGAGGTCCCTGGTGCGGTGCTTGATTTATACCTTCGATACCTAAAAATAATATTATTTGGGGCACAATCGGGGAATAATTTGAATTCTCCAAAATGAACGATGATTTCAAATTCTCCGTGCTTTGCGACAAATTCTCGGAGACTATAGCCAAAAGTAGAATAAAACCAGTAATATGGGACAATGAAAATAAGTTCTCCGTTGGGCTTCAATTTTTCGATTGACCACACGATGAAAGCATAGAGTAAATCCCATTCCCCGTTAACAAGGGATTTCCAATAGGGCTTCCCCTTAAGAATCCTATGGGTTGGGGGATGAATATCATTCCAATGGACGTAGGGAGGATTGCCGATGATTACATCATATCTTCTTTCAGGACTTGTCTTCAGAAAATCCTTGTTTTGCACAATTTCTTTTGAATGAATTTCTGGTGGATGATTAGCAATACAGTCTTTATCAATTTCGTAAGCATGAATATTTTGAAATCCGTGGTTGAGAAGAGTTCGAATAAAGACCCCCTCTCCCGCCCCAGGTTCTAATATTTCTGATTTTTTTCCTTTTTCAATAAGGCCAACCATAAATTCGGCTATTTCGCCGGATGTAAAGTATTGACCGAACTTTTCTTTCTTTTTTTGTGTATTTCCCAATATGTTACCCCACGGGTGATTTCCTAACAATCCTTTATTATTTAATATTTATCTGAAATAGGAAAAAAAATATTCGATTTGTTGATGTAAAAATACTTTTAAG
>CAZEPC010000706.1:0-1950 GCA_964513765.1 uncultured archaeon | reverse complement strand
AAACCTCGATTCCAAGGGAAATTTCAAGCCCAATGATTATATAATTGCTACCTTAAAGAGGGGTTTCCATCCGATGCACCTTAATAACTGGACACTTCAACCATTCGCCCCGAATAAAAAAAGCCTTGCTCAATGGACTAGGGATGCTAATATATGGACTCGAAAACTCAACCAAAATGCCCTCACTGAGTATCGGAATCCCGACACAAAAATCTTAACTAAAAAAACCCTCCCTAAAATGGTTTCAAGTTTCACTCAAGGATTGACACACCAAAAAGATGAATTTGAAGAATAAACGGGTTTAATTATTTGAAATAGACTTTTTTACTCTCTATTAATTTGGAATTTGTCAAGATAATATGTAAAAGAAGATTAAAAAAAGAGGTTGTTGATGGGTTGGGGCGAGGAAAGAATAAAAAATATATTATGGTCTAAAATAAATCTCCACGCCAGCTGGCCATTGATCTGGATGTTCTACAACTGATCTCACTTGTTTTACCAAGTATTTTTCAATAGTTTCGGGTGGATATTTTTCCGTTGATTTTCGTATTCGAAGTCCGCTGGAAAACTCAATTCCCCATAATAGGGATCCCATAAGGAGAAAACTGGTTTTCTTGAACGGATTTTTAGCACATTTAATTAGACACCATTTGGATTTTCCATTGGCGTTTAACGTTAAATCTTGTGAATTTGGTCCAGATACCATAAATTCATTATTGCTATTAATGTGATAATTGTCGGGAAATTTCTCTGCTAGTTCAATTAGCCTTTCTTTAAAGCGGTCTGGATTATCGGAAACTCTAATATGATGGCCACAAATTTGTTCGCAAGAGATGATGCGGATTGCATTGTTCTTGTATTCACACTCTAGATGAATTGTTAATACCCCCATGTTACATTTATTTTATGATTGTTATAAGTTTTATCTCCTCTCAGATTGGAAAAATCTGAAAAAAAAGTTGTAATATTTACAAGAACTTTACAATGACATCTAATATTTGAGAGGCCACTTCTCTTTTATGCATCAATTTGATATGTGTGATATTTTTATTTTCATCAATTACAAAAACTTCGTTGGTATCACTTTCAAAGCCGCGCATTTTGTCCTTTTGATTGACATTATTGGCAATTATCATATTGGTCTTTGCAGATTTCAGTCTCTTATAGGCTTTTTCAATGAGTGCATTTTTTTCGAAATTTGATTCTGCTTTAAATGCTACAATGAAGAGATTTTCATCCGTTTCTCTGGCAATATTGATTAATTTTGGGGTTGATTTAAGTCGAATGACTAATTCATCATTATCGGATGATATCTTTTCTTCGGTTTTTTTATTTGGCATGAAATCGGCTAAGGCTGCTGCTGAAATTAGGCAATCGTATTTTCCTTCTTTCAACTCTTCTTTGAGTGCTTTTACAAAATCTAAAACGCTTTCTACATTTCTTACTTTCGCATTAATAGGGGGACTAGCTATAGACTTTCCATTTATTATGGTAACCTTTCCTCCTCTGGAAATTATCTCTTCCGCAATTGCCATTCCCATTTTACCTGTAGATGGATTTGAAATGAATCTTACTTGGTCAATCATTTCCCTGCTGGGACCAGCCGTTACAATAAAACTAAGGTCTTTCAGGTCTTGCTTTGTCACCAGCATATTTACAACAAATGATACAATTTCTTTTGTCTCCGCAATTTTTGCTTTTCCTTCACTAATTCGGGGAAGAATCACATCAACTCCATAATTTTGGAGTTTTTCAATGTTTTCCTTGAGTATAGGGTGTCTATACATACTCTCATGCATAGCCGGGACAATTATGATGGGTGTGTTGCTCCCAAATGCAGTTGTTGCAACGGTGGTAACGGGGGTATCATCAATTCCACATGCTATTTTGGAGATGGTATTAGCTGTTGATGGTGCAATTAATATTATATCTGCATCCATTTCCATTAAT
>CAZEPC010000705.1:0-1951 GCA_964513765.1 uncultured archaeon | reverse complement strand
AGAAGAACTTATGGAAGAAACACAAGTATGGGGGATGATCAGTTTAGAAATGAAATGGGTTGGGCATGACAGATGGTCGCCAGCCTTTATTAATATCTCTAATTTAAACATGCTGGACACGTGGGAACTCACGAAATACGAAATATTCCGACAAAAGCTCGATTATTACATGCTACCGATTATGAGGCTTATTCCGGGATGGGAAAATGCCTACATCTCCCGGGAAGCTGCCCATATGGGAAGTAGGGAAACAAGATGGTTAAAAGCAATGAAGATGATAGATTGGGAATATATTAATGACCCCAAAAAACATGCCACGGACCCCACACCTAAAGATGCAATCGGCAGAAGCGGTGCCCATGATCCGGGGAAAAATAAATTGAAGGCGGGATATCCGATTCCCTATGGAATTCTTGTTCCCGAAAAATTGGATGGAGTTATCGTGTGTGCTCGAGCGGTAGGAACTGAACCAGGAAAAGCTTTAGATGCACATAGAGGAATTGTCCCGAGCATGGTGACTGGACAAGGGGCCGGTACGGCAGCCGGTGTAGCTGTGAAAAACGGAAGGGAATTCCGAAACGTTGATCTTAAAGAGCTCCAAAATAAATTACGTGAGGCAGGAGTTCAATTGGACCACGAATCGGTCGATTTCGATTTTGAAATCCCCGCCAAATATTTAAAAGATTGATCAATTATGGCAACTAGAAAATTTGCAATTAAACCACCCACCTGGAAAAAGCTGCGTAAGATAAAGGACAGATTAAACGCAGAGAACGGCAGAGTTATCCCATGGGATGAGGCCTTTCAATATATCTTGAAGTATTTTAAAATGGGCGGAGGGATAATATACAAAGCAGAGGAGGAATTAGGGGGAAAAACACCCTATCAAGTGAAAGAAAGACAAGCAAAGGGATTGAAAGCTCCCAAAATCCCTCCGAAGAAAATCGAGGCACCTAAGATACCACCCCAGGGAGGAGATGCTGGAAACAAGAGCAAAAAACCAACCGAATTAGAGGCAGCAGACAACGATCTAAATATACCCTCGGTCCCCATGAAGGATCCAATCAAATTCAAGGCCTCCAAGAAGCAATTAAAAGAGATGGAGGAAAAAGAAACGGAAGATATTAAATATATCCTTATAGAATGCCAAATTTGCGGAGATCGGCCGATTTCAATGCCCGTACCAAAAAAGTTAGTGGAAGAGGCGAAAGTCCCAGTTGTGGATGTCTCTTATGTCCATGGAGACCCCAAACACGTAGTGGTAGCTCAACTAGATCATGACTATCAAGTAAGGAGAAGGAGGGCAAGCAGGGTTATTTTCGAGGAATAATCGGCACTGATTTGCTGATGATATTCGTAAAAGTGGAGAAAAAGTGCAATAAGGGAAAGAATAAGGGAAAGAATAAGGGAAAAAGAGGGAAAGGGAGAATAAAGAAAGGATAAGAAAAGAAAAAAGTTTTTTTAGATGGGATTTTCGGTTTGTAAAATTTTATTCAGCGCCTTAAACGAACGAAGATTCTTCTTTTTGGATTTCTTCAACAGCATCATTAATTTAACATTTTTACTTAGGGGAGCAATTAACTTATCAAAGTTTGAGATATTTACAATTTTTCTCCCCTCTGCAACCGCCTCCAATGACAGAAGCTGCTCACTCATAGAAATTTTCGGGTGGATTTTGGATGCTATTGGCAATCCGTGTTTATCAGCAATCACTCCGGCTACTAAGTCCGGACATGCCCTTTGAATTTTTCCAAAAAAGGCATTTAGCATTTTTTCATTGACTAAATCTTTCATTAATAGAATTAGGATATTAAGCAATTATTTAGTCCCTTACTATTAGGATTTCATTAGGATAATAGGAGGATAATACCCATTATTTTTCGACAAAAATCATATCTATTTTTTTAAGATAGATTTTTTCTAATTTTACATTTATAAAGACTTTTTTGAA
>CAZEPC010000704.1:0-1957 GCA_964513765.1 uncultured archaeon | reverse complement strand
TTCCATCTTCATCAAAATCTCTAATCCCTTTCACGGCAATGTCTCCGGTCATGCCGCCGCCCACTATAATATATTTGTACTTTTTTGCTACCAATTTATCCAACTTCCTTTATTTATCCCCCCAAATTGATTATGGGGAATTTTAACATTCGTTCATCTTAGCTACAAAAATGCCCCTTTAAAAAACTCTGGATTATAGAAGATTTAGGAATTAATCCTATTTCATTTAGAATTCACTTAGTATCCAGAATCTTTTAGTCTTAAAGGTTCTGAATCAATTAAGTAGAGCAAAATCGTGATAGTGTGGGATTATAAAATGCTAGAAAAAATATGGGAAAAAAATGTGTTCCAAAAAAGTTTAAGTGCATTTTTCGAGCATTTAAAATTTGAGTTCTTCTTCGTCTCCGAAGTCTATTTCCATAGTTCTCCCTTCAAGTTCATGCTCTTCTTCCTCTTCTTCCTCTTCTTTCTCCTCTTTTCTTACCCAATCCTCATTAAATCCGAGAATGTTTTGTCCTTTTACAATATGGGAGAAGTGCTCGTATTCTATAGATTCAATGTAGGGGTTGTCTGTGAGTTCTTCTATGAATTTTTCATGTTGATCCTCGCTAAAAGAGATAGAGAGCAAGTGGATCATCCGTGCTTCCTCACTTAATGCGATAAATAGGACATTATCAAATTCATTTGAGATAAAATTTGCAAAACTCTTGATAAACATATCATCTAAAGAGTTAATGTTCAATGGCTTAACCTTAAGCCGAATACTACTAATTTTATGCTCTCGCAAAAAATCTGGGTTGAAAATGAGTGAGAATCCCAAGATGACATTATTCGACTTTAAACGGGTCAATCGATGGTAAATTGTTGAAGTTTTCTGTTCTAATGTATCTGCCAGCTTCTTTAAACTCTTTCTTGAACCCGTTTTGAGATAATTCAGAATCTCTATGTCTAAGTCATCCACTTCTTTTTTCATTTGAATCACAGTTCGTTTGTTGTAAATAAATATGTGAAATAGTAATTTAAATCTTTTGTAAAATTTCTAATTTATTATTATATTCTCTATAAAAAATATAGTTAGTCTATTTATAGGTTAAAATATTTATAAAATTTAATTCTTTTAATTGAACTTTTTCCACCCTCTATAACTTCTTCTGGGATAATTATTTTTACATTGTAGAAAGTTACACATTAGATTAAGTAATTTTGTGTTATTAATATCAATATTTTTTAAAAAGTTTTTTAGAATACTTACAATATGTGACTTATCAACATTAACGAGAATATTGTATGGATTTTTGATATTATTTCAAAAAAATGGATTTCCAATCAAAAAAAAGTTTTTCAAAAATTTTAAAATATTATTTCGGATGTAGTATCTTGAGTTTCTTCATCTTCAATCTTTTCTTCTTTACTATCATCAAAATATTCCCCGTCTTGATTAATTTTAATGAGTCCATCGTTAATTGAGAATATTTTATGCCCTTTCATAATCTTTTCCAAATTGATCAGTTCATAATCTTGTATATATGGATTTTCCTCCAATTTTTCTCTGAAATCTTCGAAATGCTCTTCGTTTCTACAGGTAATTATGCACCAAATTCTTTCATCTTCCCCAATTCCGGAAAAAAGTAATTCTTCAAATTCCTCCCCTAAATATTTAGCGAAAGACTCCAAAAACATCTTATCCATCTTTCCTACAACCATCTTTTTCAATCTAATGTTTAAAATCGAATGATGGGTCAACCCTAACAATTTTGGGTTGATAGTTATGGTAAACTTTTCCAAAATGTTATTTTCCCTGAGTTTGTGAAGTCTATGATATATTGTGCTGGTGTTGATGTCGATTTTTTCGGCGAGATTCTTAAGTGATACCCTTGAATCTTGTTCCAAAGCTGATAATAGTCTAAGGTCAGATTTATCCATTTGCGAATACCCCCATAAATTCTAAGTTAAAACA
>CAZEPC010000703.1:0-1964 GCA_964513765.1 uncultured archaeon | reverse complement strand
AAAAAGAAAAAAAGAAAGAATCGCAGATAGTGAAAAAGATAAACCTTCACCCAAAAAATCTGACAAATTCCCTCCTTCAGGGGAGGTTGCCAAAAAAATCGAGCAAGTGGAATCAAAAATCGAAGAGGCGGCTGATGAATCCGATAATGTCGCCTTTTTGGATATGATTGACCTTGATGAGGAAGAAAAAGTCCAAAAAAATTTTCAAGAGAAAAAAGAATAAGGGTTCTTTTCTTTTAGTTTAATTTGTTTATTGGCTAGGTTTATTCGTCCTCTTCCTTGAATCCTTCGAGATATTTATCGAAATCGAATGATGTCTCTTCAGATTCATCCGGATGAAATTCGTCCTTGGATCCACAATAGGGACATCCTTCTTGGGCTAATTTTTCAAGATCTTTATAGTTAGAATCTTCTAAATCTCCGATTAATATGGATTTTTGACATTCTTCACACCAGAAGATTCTCAATTTGATTTCTTTTCTTTCCATTGCGCTTTCCATATAGATTTTTTCTTCGTCTGCCCTAATTTTTGGGGTAGTGTCATTTGTAGTAGCTAATTGGACTAATATTTGGCTGTTCATAATAAAACTGGGATCAAGATGATAGTACATATTGAGATTTTGGTCAATTGATTTAATTAGCAAACCCATTTCCAAAAATAATTTCTCCAAAGTGAATAACGTAGTATTGCACGGACAATCGACAAAGCTGTAAATGTTCTTCCCTGGCCCATTTTTCAAGAGGGTAATTGCTCTAGATAAAGAAAGCTCCATTGTTTCAGGGATATTGTGTGGATAAACGATTACTGAATCAAAACGATCGTGCAGATCCATTGGTACCTGTTCGATGATGCTCCATTCCTTGAAGAAAAGCTTTTTTGATTCATAATCCATAAGATTTTCAATAACGTCTCTGATTCTTTGGTTATCTTCCACCACAACCATTTCCCGAGATATGACTTGGGGCTCTTCGGGAAATATTCCCTCGTATAGAAAAATTGCCATGGCTGCTAAGAGGCTGGTGCCATCCAGAAAACACACTTTCTTTCCTTCCAATGCACCAATTTCATATAGATGTAAAATTCTTACAACCAAATTTTCGGGGGTAATTTCGATTCCTAGTTCTTCAATTATTTGATCAGCCCGTTCTAAAAGATAATCCCATCTCTCCGAGATATGAACCCCGGTACCTTCACACAATTCACATTCCTGGATCCCATATCCATAGAACCCTAATTCCTCCTCGATATATTGCATTCCTTTTTGAGTGAACAGGATCCCATCAGGGACTCTTCCTAAAATCTCTTTCTCTGTGAGATTATTTACCATTTGCTGGAGATCGGTAACTGGAATATGTGTGATAAAAGATAAAAGGCGGAGGGAAAGATTTCCATTCCGGTATATTTCCCGTAAAATGGTTCCATACCCCTCTTCACCGTATTTTGAAGGATATTTCTCTTGAAATTTAGTTAAAAAAGTGCTCATAATTAAAGAAAGTATTCCTCAATTATGATATTTCGGATTTTTCGTAAATATTTCGTTATTGTTCGTGAGATGTGATGAAATTAGTATCCATGAGTTCTCAATTATTCAGAGAAATTAATCTCTTATACAATTTTATTTCAATTATTCTACAGGTTTATAGATTTTAATTCGAGAGCTGGACACAATCCTATCAATTTTTCCCTCTTCCTCTAATTTTAGGAGCAATTTCTTGAGTGCAGAAACACGAATATTGTATCTTTGTGCTAAGTCATTGGCGGTAATTGCCTTTAGATTTGGCACCTTTTCACGGATTTCTTTCTCTATATTTCGGGGAATGAAGGGATCTCTCTTCAAAATTTGAAGTCTTTGAACTTTTCCGTATTTACGGAGTAATCTGATATTTTTTTCAACTACTTCCAATTTATTGACTGAAGGATCTAGTTCTTCTTCTGACATACGAATAAAAATGATTGGAAATTA
>CAZEPC010000702.1:0-1967 GCA_964513765.1 uncultured archaeon | reverse complement strand
TCTACAATTACAGGGTTTGGGGAGGTATAGACCGGTTTAAATAAGTCGACCTTATTGAATCCATAATTATAGCTAAATTGATCCACATATGATAAAGAGGAATTGGTATCATTGTTTTGAAGGATTAACTCGGGTGCCCGATTCATCCCATCATAATAATAAATGCGTAAATCATATGAATGGCCTTCTTCAGTGTATTGAGTAGAGGCGGGAGATAGACCGGCAATCATACTTTCATCTACTGGCTTAGACAGACTGATTTGTCCTCCATCCACATGATAATTGCCGCCCGAAGTTTTTATAGTAAAATTGTAATTCACCATCCTATCATTATCTGCAGTCCCAAAATCATGGATAAAGAGAAAATCTCTATAAACATTTGGGCTATAAAAATCACTTTCATTCATGGTATAACTGGTTTCATTGATATTCACAAGCACCTCTTCAATGCATTCATAATCGTCCAAACTGGTTGATAATTGAAAGAGATATTCGTATTGATCTAGCTGGTTTACTTCACCCGTCCCATTTGACCACAGAGTATCAAGTGCCAAAGTTTTGTTGTAGTATTCTTCCAATTTACTCGAAGCAACATATCCCGAGGAGTTCCCTGCATGTATGGTCAGATTATAATCTCCGACTGTGGGAGTATCTATTACGTAATAATACTTGATTCCATCTGAAAAATTCTTTGCATTCAAGCTCCCGGAAATATCGTATAGAGGAGCGGTCATGGTGTGGTTTACACCGTTTATTTCGGCTTTCACTTCAGTTGGGATTGAGTCGGTTGGAGAATTAACACTCACCTTCGCAATCATGAAGTCATTGCAATAATCTTTTTCAAAACCCTTGGAAGCAAACCAAAAATTAAGTGCACCATCTGCTGAGGATTTCGGCTCAGCGCTGATGGCTTTGATACTTCCCAAGGATGAAAAACTTAACATTAAAATTATCGCAACTAACATTTTAGTTGTTTTTTTTCGATTCATTTTTTTCACAGATACCTTTTATACTTAGGTATAAAATAATTTTATAACCAGATTTAATAAACTTTTTCTTTAATTTTAATACATTACTATTTTAGCGATAGGCTAAGTAGTATCAAAATTTAGAAGAATACATTGAGAAAAAAGAAAAATTTGGGAAAAAAAGATTGGGAATGGAAAAAAGAAAAATCCCAACAATTTTTGGTTTGGGAACAAATCGAAATTCTCTTAATTTGCTGCTTTCTACTTGTACTTTTTATTTTAGAAAATCTATAAAGTTTCAATGGCTAATGCCATATCATCTTTGGAGACTTTCTTTCTCTTGGAGTGTTTGGCAAAGTCAATTGCTGTTTCGGTTAATCTCTTTGCTCTTTGTTCCAAAAAGTCCAAAAGTGTTCGTACTGCATTTCGGCTAACTATTTCTGCACCAGCTCGTTTCATTAATCTTCGGACTGGTGACCAGGCAAAAGTTCTTCTTTTTCGGGCCATAATTTTTTAAACCTATTTTTTTGTAGTTGTGAATATTTTCAAACATTTGCTCAGATGCCGAATGGGAAAAGCGCGCAATAAAGAACACTCACCCGAACCATTTTGGTCGGATATACGCCAATCCAAGGCATTTTAGGCGTCTTTTACCGTTGCCATCTAAACAATCCTCCGCATGATTGCTATATCTCCCGGTTTTTCCCGTGAGAATAACAAGCAATGCTCATGTTTCGTGATTATTGTCGGAATAAATTCCTCAAAACATCACAAACTAATTTATATATAGTTATTCACATATTTAAACATTGCGGGGTTTGGACCACTTTTGGGTTCTTATCTAGTCCCGATCCCATAGATCAATATCTTTTTGTCGAGGAATTTCGAATCAAATCGATTTAAGAATATATACAAAATCATATTCTCCTCGTTCAGCAAGGGTGTTTCATAGGCTTTTTTTTAACCTTACGGGATCAAATTATTCGGACAAAAATAATG
>CAZEPC010000701.1:0-1971 GCA_964513765.1 uncultured archaeon | reverse complement strand
TTGGAGAAACTGCCCCTTGGGCTTTTGCGTGGGGGAATCATGATAATGAAAATTTCAGACCTGATAGATTTTCCAGATTGGATAGAATTGAATCACTCTTGGAAGATTTACCGAATTGTTTATATTTAAAAAATCGTTCGTTTATAGAGGGAATAAACCAAAACTCTCCACAAGTTGGAACCCGTGAATACAATGCCTTTATTGCGCCACAAGATCCAGATTCTGGGGTATCTTCAATGAAATATGATGGGACTTATGGAGGAAATTATAGTCTGGAAATCATGACAGATGATGCCCAAGTACCCTCAGTTATTCTTTTTATCCTCAATTCAAGAAGAAATTATGGGGTCCCCCCTAATGCCAGAATGTGGATGAAATCTTATCTTAAGTCTAATCATATGACAAAGACCCCTCAGTTTTTATTTTATCATGTCCCTAATGTTGAATTTCATAAAATATGGAAAAACGGAAAGGCAATCGGATTTAAGAGGGAAAGCGTCTGTTACGAAAAGGAAAATGGGATGTTTCATGAATTTCTTAGGGATTTAGGCAATGTGAAAGGATGTTTTGTTGGACATGATCATGTCAATGATTATTACGGAAGGGAAGATGGGATTTATTATATTTATGGGAGAAAAACAAGTTTAAGCGGGTATGGACCCCGAAAAAAGATTCCAGATCGATTTAATTTGCCTCTCCAAGGGGAAGGAGATAAAAAAGCGGTGGTTCCAGGGGCAAAATTAATTAATATTGATTTAGAGTTAGGGAAGTGGAGGTTTAAGTCTCTTCTTATGGATGGCTCGGAGGCACTCGATTCTAATTGGCTTCCTCTTTAAAATAAAAATATTTTATATTTATAGAATTCTGTTTTTCATTTTGTTTGTTCATATAGGAAGAAACGTCTGGTTGTTGATAGGTAAGCAAGAGCAAGTTTAATATCTTTTCTTGATTTTTCATATACAGCCATTTGTTGGAAAGATCAAAATATGAAGATTATAGAAGATTTATATTGGTACCCGAAATTTGAGCCAGTCTCACACATCTTGGGGAGGGGACTAGGTGGGAATGTCTTTGTCTTAAATCAAGGTGATCAAATCTGGTTATTTGATGTAGGTCTCTCTATCATAAATAGATCGAATTATGTAAAAAAATCAATGGAGAAAGATGGGCTTGACCCCCAGAAGATATCCAAAATATTTTTAACTCATGCTCATCCGGACCATATCAACGCTATTTCCGATTTTAAGGATGGAGGCGGACCAGATATATATCTCCATCATGATGATTTGGATCTTTTTGAAATGGATCGCCATGAATGGCTTAAAGATCAGGTGAGGAGGATTGAAAAATATTGGTCGGTTAAATCGATTACGAAGATATTTTCCCGCCTTATCACCTTTTTCACTTGGTGGACTATGGGCAAATACCCAGCACTTGATAGGGATGCTGTTTCGCATCCTTGGCACAAAGATCAAACAATAAAAGGTGATAGATATAATGTGCAATTAATTCATACTCCTGGTCATACTGCCGGCCATGCTGTGTACTATATTCCCGAAATAAAGGCGGTTGTCTCAGGTGATACGATTAACCCTCGGTTCGCCAACAAGCCCGCTCTAAACACGTTCAACGCGTTCTCTGACAAATATGAAAAAACAATTGGGTTGATTCAAAACTTGGATCTTGAGATATTATGCGCCGCCCATGGGGAAAAAATTCCAACTGGAAAAGAGCACATCCAAAGAATTGTGAGCGATGCCCAAAATTATTTATCTAATGCCAAAAAGATTGTATATGAAAAAATTGAGAATTCGGGGAATGAGGGATTGCCTATCCGGAAACTAAGAAATATCCTCCCAAGCGATGCGTGGACGGGGGTGGATCAGAAGATAACTCCACTGGTTATTGCAATGGAATTCATTGAAAAAAGAACGATTTATGTCCAAAATAATCGCCTTTTCTTTCCGTAAA
>CAZEPC010000700.1:0-1974 GCA_964513765.1 uncultured archaeon | reverse complement strand
CCGATGTGGAGCCCAATTCAGTTTCGCCTTTCTCAAACGGGAGTTTAGAACGGGCATTAGGTCCTGTATCCATTGCATTTTTTAGAAATAAGTTTAAACCAAGTGCTCCATGGTATCTGGATAATCCGGAACTCTCTTTTAATTACGGTTCTCGCCCCGAAGATGATAAAAAGACATTGAAACGAAATATTAGGGATAGGCTTAATTCTATATCCAAATATCTCTTCCATACAAATAAATCGGAAATTTTACAGAAGCTTGAACAAAAATACGAATTACTTAAGACTAAGATTGAAGGAAAAAAGGGGAAATGGAAATTTGTTGAATATTGCTTTGGAAGAAAGGTGGATTACCGCGTAGTTCTGGGAGATCATGATCATAAAAGAAAAGAAAAAGAAACGGAGGATATTTGGCAAATTTATGATAAAGCACCTCAATCATTAAGAAATATTGAGGAAACTATTACTTTTTCGGGACAAGATTACGAAAAAGACTGGTTTGAACTCCGAAAATCCCAATTTGTTCTGTCCCATGGACCAGGTTCCATCATAGAATCGCTTTCTGGACCAAGAATAATTCTCTCCTTGGATAATGGATATTATCTTTTTAGAGATAAATTAATGGAACCGCATAGATTATCCAAAAATAAAATCTCGAATAGAAGAATTGAGACATATATGAATAAGGACGGTGAAAACCCAAAATTTATTTTTTCGGCTTTCTCAAATCAATCTTTGGGAACCAAGGAAAATATATCGGTTTATCGGACAAAAATGTTTCCATCTTGGAGGGTATGTTATAACACCTCGCAACATACAGGCGAAAATCGTAATCTTCCCGTCCTCTTCAACGGGTATAAAAGAGGATCTTATAAAATCCGTAAATGCCCAGTGTGCGGGAATTGAACACCTCAAGCGTTAGGTTTGTGATGTATTGTACAAATGGACATTTAAATGATGTATATTGGGATGTTGGCGTGCACAGCGCTTTATCTTGTCCAAATAGGGAAGATAAACCCACCTACTTCTTGTGGAACCCCCATGGTGTTGTTTTAGATGACATTGAGATTATTTGTCCATATTGTAAAAAATCAAAAACTATGCATGATTTCTATAACCTTAAATTTAATTGTAAGGGGAAGAGACCCGAAAATAAAGATTACAAGGGAGAAGGGTGTGATTTAAAGATGAGAATCACCCAAAGACAAGCTTCCAGCCTCTACCTTCCGATGAATAATACCTTTTTATATCTTGACATACCCGAGCAAAACGAAGATCCTATCATGAGGACGATCAATAAATTAAGAAAATCGGATGATACTTTTTCTAAATTGATTGAGAAAAAAGAGGAAGAAGATGTCCTTTCTCAATTTTTGGAATTGAAAAGAAAAACTTTAGACACGGAAAAAGAAAAAAAGGAATTGGAAACAATTACCAAAAAAATCGAAAAAGGGAAATTGCAGGAAATATATGACAATTTGGACAATCTCCAAAAAAGGGCCGATAATGAAATCCCGTTTATGCAATTGATCCAAGAGGAATTTGAATATCTGGTAACCAACGAGGAAAAAGTAAAGAAGATAGAAAATAGTTATAGTCCGTCGGATCCAATAATAAAATTACCGAAAATCGAAAAATCAATTATCCCGAAAATCGAAACATTAACCTATCTAAAAGGATACCAGAGGGCGGGAGGTGAAGAGAACTTACCGAGATTAAATGACATTGCCGCCACAATAGAAACCCGGACCGGTAAAGAAGACTGGTATCCCGGTTTTAAGGGGATTGGGGAGGGTATCTTTTTGTTATTAAATGATAAAGATTTCCTCGAAAAATGGAGAAAGACCAGGTGCTATGAAGATTGGGTTAAAAACTGTTCTGAACTGGAAGAAGATGAAACTCCATTTTCAAAATGGTATTCGATAGTTCAAGATCCCCTATTTGTATGGCTACATACCTTTTCCCATTCCCTAAT
>CAZEPC010000699.1:0-1983 GCA_964513765.1 uncultured archaeon | reverse complement strand
ATTAATCGGCGGATTTTGCTTCTTCAGCATCTTCCGCTTCTTCAATTTCTTCAGCTGCTTCGGATTCTTCTTCCTCTTCGCTTTCTTCAGTCTTTTCTTCCTCTTCCTCAGAAAGTTCTGATTCTTCTTTATCCACTTCTCGCTCTTTCATACGTTTTTCTCGCTTTTTGGCCTTTTCTTTTGCCTTAACGGATTTTCCGTGTTCTTCAAGCTCGATTTCAACCTCTTCAAATTCCATTTCGTCATCGCTATATGCGATATCCTCGACTTCTTCAGGCATATGAATGACTTTTATCTTTCGTATTTGACATTCTCTCAAGGGATAAATGGTCCGTGCAATTCGGCTTATGTTATTTGCGAATTTACCATAAATAATTCCCCTGATGAATTGATCATGATTCATATTCTTAGCAAATTCGGTCAATACATCATGGGCAATTCTTCGGATTGTGGTTCTTTGACTTCTTTTTGCACATCTTACCGTTACAATGAAAGTGCTTACCCGATAGATAAATCCATCCGCGGTGGTATAGTTGAAAATTCCATCAATTCTGGAGGTGCCCCGATGGACTAAGGATGCGATAAAATCTCTTGTAAGTTGATATCCCCATAATCTTGTTGAGCATCGTTTTCCGTTAACTTCAGTTATTTTGAATTTTAACTTAATATGACTGTGCTGTAGATTATTGGTGAATGTGTATAATCTAGATTCAATCGTTTTTCCTATTAGAGAATCGGGATCGCTTGTTGGGATCTTTCCAATAAACGCTTCGTTGAAGGTTTTTGGTGCAAATACATCGTACCATTCCTTTAATTGCCACTTATCGATCGTTCGAGCACGACCTCGTGATCGTTTTCGTCGCTTTTTCTTCATTCTTTTTTTTGCCATGGTTATTCACTTTGAACTTGTTTAATGGTGGTTTATCGTAAATAGATCTTTATCTTTTCTGGATTATATTTGAAATCTGGGGCCAATCTTCCGGATCCTCGGTAATATTTGACCAAGCGTCTGATTTTTGACTCGGTCCTTTGTAATCCTTTCTTTGCCTCAAGATCGGTTTTATTTTCCTCAATATGTCTTCTGATATTAACTGCCTTTCTGGCAAGAAATTTTAAATCTTCAGGTAATTGAGGTAATAAATCATGTTCTTCTAAAATATCTGAAACTTTTTTACCAGTAACTATTTTGCACAAAGGTGTTCCAAATTGGTCGCGTAATATAAGTCCAATTCTTGATAAAGATTCTCCTTTTCGTGCAAGTTCAACAACCTTTTCCTCTACTTCTTCGGCATTATGAGGGAACCAAGGCTGTATTTCTAGCTTTGCGGGTCGAGTACTGCCCGACTTTCCGTTCTTTCGTGAGTGCATGCGTGCCAATATTATCACTTAGTTTTTTTTTGAAATTATTTTAATATACTAAGCAAATTAAAGATACATTGATAAAAAATTTTAGGAATTTTTGGTCGTGAAGCCGAACATGTTGGTGAAAAAGAGGAGGATTTTCGTCGATGCTTAATAAATCTTCTCATTTTCTCCCTAAGGGAAAATCCAAGAAAATAATCACTTTGATTTTGTTTGGAGAAATTTAAGAAATTTTATTATTTTTATGATTTTGTTCTATTCATGGAAAAAAAGAAGATTTTATACTTTATCACGGGTAATTCCCATAAATATCATGAAATAAAAAGTATGATTGAGGAAAATTTTAATGATTATTCGGTTGTTCAAAAGGAGTTGCCTCTGAAAGAATTACAGGTAAATACATTAGAAGAGGTGGCTAAATTCAAGGTAAAAAGTGTGAGATCAATCCTAAATCCTCCATATTTCATCGAAGATGCTGGTTTCTTCGTGGATGATGTCTGTCATGGTTTTCCTGGGGTATATAGTTCATATGTCATGAAAACAATCGGTTATGATGGGATCCTAAAAATTATGAAGGGTGAATCTGAACGAAAAGCCCATTTTGAGAGTGTAATTGCATAT
>CAZEPC010000698.1:0-1998 GCA_964513765.1 uncultured archaeon | reverse complement strand
GATCGTGAAATTTAAAAGAAATAACTTCGTCTTTTTGTATGATGGATAAGATCATTGGGCGCTTAATGGGTCGAGGAGATGTCTGGGAAAATCAAGAGCTTAAAAGAAGGCTCAATCATTATTATAAACTCCTTCAAGAAGACTTGCCCCAAAATGCATTTTATCTGATTTGTAAGAGTATTCCTTCGGAAATAAAAAAATGCCAAGAAAGTAAATCTACCGTATCTTCCGCCAATTTTGAGTCTTCACACTCCTTCAACAAACTTTGGGACGAACACCAGAGATTAAAGCGATATTTTGAGGAAAATTTGGTTGAGTTGGTGGATAAATCGTTAAATCCGAAAGAATTTCCTGAGTATTCCTTTTTGGATCTTAAAATCGATATCGTAGATAAAATGCTCGAGTGCTGCAACTTTTGTGAGCGAAACTGCCAAATCAACCGAAAGGAGGGGAAAAAGGGCTACTGCGGAATTGGGGGGACAAGTTATTATTCTTCGGCGTTTTTACATCACGGGGAAGAGGCGCCATTAGTTCCCAGCGGAACAATATTCTTTACAGGCTGTAATCTTGGCTGTATTTTTTGTCAAAATGATGACCTCTCGGCTGCAGGAAAAGAGTTTGATTTGGCTCAGTCGGGTACCAGAATCGATCCCGAACGGCTGGCACAAGTAGCAACAAGATTATCTGACCGAGATGCACTTAACATAAATTATGTAGGAGGCGATCCTACTCCCAATATCCATACCATTTTGAAATCAATGAAGTTCCAAGAGCAAAATGTTTGCCAGCTCTGGAATTCCAATTTTTACAATTCTATAGATGTCCTTAAACTTCTTTCCGATGTGATGGACGTATGGCTTCCGGACTTTAAATATGGAAATAATGAATGCGCCCAGAAATATTCAGGAGTACCCGATTATTGGGATATTCTCAGAAGAAACTTTCGATATATTAATACACATGGCTCAAAAAATATAATCATTCGCCATTTGATTATGCCGAACCATATTGAGTGCTGTTCCAAACCAATACTTAAATGGTTAGCAGAGAATATGAAGGACCATGTGGTGGTAAATCTTATGGGTCAATATCGACCAGAATATAAAGTAAATCGTAAGGATTATCCCGAAATAAACAGAAGGCCATCCAAGGATGAGATTGACTCCGCTTTTACCTATGCTCAAAAATTGGGTTTAGAGTATCAATCGGTTTCATAACCCCAAGATTTTGGTTTTTTTAACCCAGATGTTTTTAGGGGAAGTTTTCGTTCACATTTTTAATTAATATGGAAGTTATCAACACAGATACTCAAAAGAATAGAAAGACGACTAAACACATTCATATTGTGGATTTAGATAAATGTGTGGGCTGTCAGCTTTGTCAATATGCGTGCAGCAGAAGATTTGGTGATGCGGGCATTGCGCACACTGCGATTTGGGTGCATGCCGCCGGAGATTTCGAGAGAGGGTTTGTTATTTCGGTATGTCAAGCATGTGAAGATCCTCCTTGTGCTAGTGTGTGTCCGACAGATGCCATAACCCCGAAAGAAGGCGGTGGGATTAAATTTAACTCAAAAAAATGTATTGGATGTAAAAATTGCGTGGAGGCCTGTAATTTAGATGCCATTTTTTGGGATCCGAGTCTAAATAAACCAATTACATGCGTATATTGCGGTTTATGCGCGAAAGCATGCCCTCATGATGTTCTTAAAATATTATCTAAGGAGGAGATTATGTTATGAATATGAATAAGGATCCTTTGAAAAATGTTCTTTATATTAATTTAAATGATAATTCCTTTGAAATAGACAAAAGACCCGAGTTGTTCCGAGATTTTCTCGGAGGGACGGGGGTTGCGGCTCATCTTTTAAGTGAGGAAACTGGCAGCGATACTGCCCCCCTTGGGAAGGAGAATGTGATAATTCTCGCAACAGGTCCTTTGGTGGGTGCATTCCCAATGGCTTCTAAGGCGGTTTCCATGTTTAAATCTCCTTTAACG
>CAZEPC010000697.1:0-2001 GCA_964513765.1 uncultured archaeon | reverse complement strand
GGTATTAAGGATGCTCAATATGGCTGTCCCAAAACCCAAGTCTCTTTCCACTAAGGATATACTGGTTCAATAATTCTTCAAACAAATTCTCCTCTTCCATTTGCTCTTCAAGGAACCAGTTTAAAAGTTCCATGGCGTATATTTCTTCTTTTTCCTTTGCCAAATCCACTAAGATCTCAATGCGTTCCGTAATATGTTCCTCATGTTTTATGGCTTCCTTAAGCATATCCTCTACATCATCATATTCCTCGGGAATCGCTTGGATCTCACCGTACCTGACTGTTCCGCCCGCTTCTTGGATATATTTCACAAACTTCATGGCGTGTTCGTATTCTTCAGTTTCGGCATGGATTTTCATAAATTTGGCAAGGTTGTGAAGCCCTTGTTCCTCTGCCCAAGCCGACATACCCAAGTATATATAGCCTGATCGCAGTTCCTCGACTATTTGATTATTCATTTCTTCATTCATTTCTTCTGAGATAAAATTTACCATTTTCTGTTCATTCCCTTGTTGTGGTTCTATTTATTTTTTATTTGGTTCTATTCATTCCTCATATGGGGATTCTTTATTTTCTTTGTCGCATTTTTCATCTTTCAAGGAAGAATATGGATCGAATTTCCTCTCATCTTCCCATGGATTATCCCACGTATTAATCGATGAGTAATGAGTAATTGTGTAAGTTACAAAAATGGCAATTTAAAACTCTGCGGGTTTGAATAAAATAAAAAAATAGGAAGATGCCCGATTTATGCATAAAAGCTCATTGATGGGCTGCTTTTATTAATACATTCCTCGCTTTGTTTCAAAACTCTGCTAATCTCTTGCATTATGGCTTCCTTTGGCTTATAGCCCATCATCATCCCGACGGGTCTTCCATGACAAAAGAAAAGTATGGTGGGAGTGGACATTATGCCCAAGCTCATGGCGATCTTTTTGTTTTCTTCGCTTTCCAAGATATTAAACCGGGTATAGGTGATTTCCTTCCCGTTTTTCTCTTGCAGTTCCTCCGATGCGGCTTTAAATTCGGGATTTAATTTTCTACACCATGGACACTGTTCATGCCAGAATTCAACCACTACTAAGCCCTCCTTATCGGTAAAATCATCCCAATTGTCTTTATCTATATCAATCACGGTCATTTTTTGTTTCTCCTTTCTGATTTAATTTGTTTTCTTAAATATTTATGCACAAGTCCATTTTAATAATTACTATTCTAGTGTTTACTCTTGCTTATTATATATATCATAAAAATGGATAAAAAAAATATAGCGAAAAAGAAACATAATGAATGCGTATTCCTATGTTTTGTTTAATTTACTTTGTTGAAGGCCATCTTTTTCGCATGGCAAACTGGGCATTCATCGGGAGCATCCCCGATTACGGTATGGCCGCAAACTGAACATACATGTATGTCTTTTTCTTCAAGATCCTCATCTTTTTCAATTGCTTCCATTGCTTTGTCATATAATGCCCGGTGATCCTTTTCTACCTCTAAGGCATATTCAAAAGTGCGCTTGGCCCCTTTATTTCCTTCTTCCTCGGCATCTTCGACCATCGGAGGATACATTTTTGTGATTTCATAGTGTTCTCCCGATCGGGCCGCCTCCAAATTATCCTTGGTGGAATTTATCTCTCCCATTTGTTTAAAATGGTTTAGTGCGTGCACCGTTTCTGCCTCGGCGACTGCCCTAAATAGCTTGGCTATCTGGGGGTATCCTTCTTTTTCTGCTTGTTGTGCAAAGGCGGTATATTTTCTATTTGCCTGAGATTCTCCGGCAAAGGCTTCTTTTAAATTCTCATCTGTTTTGGTCATTCTTTTTGTTCATCCTATCAATTTGTTAAATTTGTGTTGATTTGGGTGGTGCTTCTTATTGTTCGTTACTTTTGTCTAATTCCTTTTGTCTTATTGCTTATTCCTTAAACCTTCTGCCTTATTGTTTATGGATTATTCCTTATTTGCCCATAACCCATGGATGTTGCAATATTCACGGGCTAAAACA
>CAZEPC010000696.1:1295-2003 GCA_964513765.1 uncultured archaeon | reverse complement strand
CAATTCTCTTATAAGCAGTTGGTTTAAAGTCTTTAATTATCATGCCTGTGCATAAATAATTTGCTATAGTTGTTTTTCTTGCTTTATCTAAACCAATAAATGAAAAAAGGAGCTGATATCATCAAACCCATGATTCAAAAATCCCTTAAGATCAATTCCTTCTTGTTTAAATGGAAAATGATATTGCATCTGATTGGGATAAGTAAAAATATAAATGCCTAGAGTACTATTAAAATACTATGGATGCAAGTGTGAAGGAATATGTCGGATTTGAAAAGGAAAAATTCACCCCCCTATTAACCCATGCACAAATTGATCCCCATATTCTTGCGGTAATTGTTTTCGGGAGTTATGCTCGAGAAGAAGATTACCGAGATATTGATGTATGCTTATTTCTTTATCCAGACCATGAAGTAAAGATAGAGAATGAAGCAAGATACAAGCTGAAAACCACGCTCGCATTACCCGAAGGATTTGACATCACATTTTTTGACGATTTGCCCTTGTATATAAAAGCTCGAGCCTTGAAAGACAGTAAAATTCTTCTAAATAAAGATTACGACACCTTATTTGACATTTTTGAAAGGACAATTAAAGATTATGACATGTATGAACCTCACTTAGAATCATTATTATTAGAAAGATACGGTGCG
Organism: uncultured archaeon; assembly: GCA_964513765.1. Lineage (GTDB taxonomy): Archaea > Asgardarchaeota > Lokiarchaeia > Sigyniarchaeales > Promethearchaeaceae > CAZEPC01. Next base: position 1,350 of record CAZEPC010000696.1, on the reverse strand, counting down.
ACAAACTGACAAAGTTTAGAAATATATTGGTTCATAACTATGGAGTTATTGATGA
>CAZEPC010000696.1:0-1285 GCA_964513765.1 uncultured archaeon | reverse complement strand
AAAAAAATCAGAATTATGCATCATCACTAAAAGATCGGCGTGCAATTGAACGAGAAATGCAAATCTTAATTGAAACAGTAGTTGATGTCTGTTTCATGTTGATAAAAAAACTCAAGCTAACAATACCAAAGGAACAAACTGGAATTGATGAAATTTTAAAGGATTATATTCCCAGTATTGGAAAAGTGGCTGAAATGAGAAAGTTTAGAAATATATTGGTTTATAAATATGGAGTTATTGATGATGAGAAAGTATTTCTTTTTGCTTCTGAACAAAAAGAGGACTTTTATACATTTATTGAAGAAATCGAAAATCTATTAAAAAATGAGGAAAAATGGGTGAATTAAAGAAAAAAGAAGCATCCTCAAAAGAAAAAGTGTAAAATGCCAACTTCCTGCATTATTCTTCATTTTCTAATTCAAAAATGTCGTGGGAAATTTTCTTACTGCTTTCTCATTATTGCATCACTTGTGCCCCCGTGCCGATGAGGAACGGTTATTTAATTCGATTTCCTCAAAATGTGGCATGTATTTCAACCCACTCGGAACTTTTTAAATCCAATTGGTAATAGGTATCCCCCAACTTATCGGGTTTAAAGGTATCCCTAATATCCTTGAAATTTTCTATTGTAAGTTCCCATGGGAATTTAACTTGTTTCTTAATATCATTTTTTGCCTTAAATTTGACTATTATTTTCTTATTCTCAAAATTCCAATCTATATCTAGCTCAATACCCCCTCTTAATAGCATTCCCTCTATTTTTCCCTTTTTCCATTTCTTTGGCAGGGCGGGTAGAATCTTAATTAAACTTTGGTTTGAAAACGCTAACATCTCCAGAATCGCTGCGGTTATACCGAAGTTGGCATCAATTTGAAAGATTCTATCTATGAAATCCCAATAAAGGGTGAGTCCTTGATGCCGCCAATCATTATGATAAGTAAAAAGATTTGGTCCAACATTTGAACGAATTAAATTCTCGATGCATTGTAATGCATTATCTCCATCATTCATACGGGCGTAAATATTTGCCATATTGGCGAGTGACCAACCCGATTGTGACATTTGTCCCACAACTTGACGTTTTTCTACCGCAATCTTGCATGCCTCAAATATTTGGGGTTGATAGGTTTTTGTAATTTCTAAACCCGGAAAAAGACCATATATATGACTTAAATGACGATGGTTGTAATTATCTTTCAAGTTCGGATGAATCCACTCTTTGATGGCTCCATCCTCATTTATTTGATACTCGGGGAGATCCTCTATCATTTTCCTCCATTTTTCG
>CAZEPC010000695.1:0-2006 GCA_964513765.1 uncultured archaeon | reverse complement strand
TAAAAGAAAAAGAATTGATTCAAATCGGTCAATTACCGATTGACAATCGTTTTCCAGTGAATTTTAAAACATTGGGAACACATTGTCAATTTCAATCTGCCATAATGGATCTTTTATTTCAGAGTATTTTCGACCTAATAGTTTCTGAAATACCCGAAAAAGCTGTACAACAAAGGATTTTTTCGGGGCAGCGAGAATATCAACAATCAGAATTTTTTAAGGAAAAGTTAGCTAAATTTATTAAAATACTATTTCCTGAAGAAATAAATTCCATAATTACCTCCGATGAGAATCTAAAGCAAGCCATGAACAAACCTCTTTTTCTAAAAAGATTAGGAAGAGTTATGGGATTGATCAATAACCTTGATAAACCTAAATTTGAGGACCAAGATGGACAGTTGGAGAGATTACTAACCAAATTTTTAGAGGAAATTGAGATTAAGAACCAAATAAAAAAGATCATCCTCAACCTCTTTGAATGGAAATTCACCTCAGGTAAGAAGGAAAATGATAAAAATATACCTCTATTTTTGCAATTGCTTGAAATTACCGATCTTATAACCAATTCTAATAAAGGAGAGATATTTGATCTTGATTTTTACTCAATAATTTTGGAAAAAAATCAAGAATTAAGCACCATTTTTGAATCAAACCAAGAAAAGAAACTAAAACAAGCAATAAAGCAACATAATGCAGATAAACTGAAAGAAGTTAGGGTAAAAAATAGATTCGGGGACCAAGAACAATCAATACCTTGGTTCCTAACATCCGAAGATCAAGTTGAAGAAAGTAGGCTCCGAAAATCATTAGCAAAAATTTCGGCAATACTGAACACCAAAGAAATCATTAGTAAAAAAATAGAAAAGCAAACCATACTCAGCTTCTTTCATGTTGAGTTCCGGAGTATCCAGCATTTTATATTTAGTTCAAATAAGTTAAAGATTATTAAAAATAAAAGTATATTCATTCAAAATTTAAATCATATTTTTAAGGATGCTTTCGCAGAGATTATGGGAAAGCAATGTGTGGTTTCCTCGGGTGGAGGATCCTTATTGGCCTTAACCACCAAAAATCAAAAACAACGGATTGAAAATGCAATCAAAGAAAAAATAAAAGAATCATATCCAGATTCTGCCAATTATATTCTTAAGAACCTCGAGTTTAACAGAAACGATTATTCATTTAAGATATATGAACTACTTTACGGTTCAGAACAGATGGGATATGATTTTGAACAAATTTTTGATTCAATCAAGGACATAAAGGACACTAAAGAAGATCTCAAAACAACAAAAACCAAAAAACTGGATATTTTAAGCTATTTTGATATTCAAACGTCTTCTTTTGCCGAATTATCAGATAAGGAAAAAAAATATGAATTTTTTCTTAAATTTCAACAAAAAAAGAATTTCGGAGAACTAATCTCCTTATACTTGGGACAAAAATCTCCCGCAGAATTAAAATCATATATAACGAAAACAGTCATTCCTTCAAACCAGCACAACTTAGTGGATTGTAGATTTTGTCAAACATACCCGGCTTCAGGATTTGTTAAACAAAGGGAGATCGAGGAGGATGAATTAGTTTCGGATAAAGGATATATGGTATGTCCCTTATGCAAGACAATCTATGAATCAGACCAACAAGATTCGGTAAATAAACACAATAACCCCATTATAAACCTTAAAAATAACCTCAAAAAAGCCATTGAAAAGGGGAATGTATTTCAAAAACATATAGATCAGAAAGGTCAAAAGCCGGCGGAAATATCACTTCCTATTAGCTTGGACAATTTAACAAATGATGAATTGAAATTAAAAACCCTCCCCGAAGGAAGTAATAAAATTGCAATGATAAAGATTGATGGCAACAATATAGGATTTATTAAGACTATGTTGGGTTCCTTAGCCTCATACAGAAACTTTTCTAACCTTATAGACCAAGAGATCAAAAACCTATTGAAAAAGGCAATATTAGACACAATTCAAAAGGATATTAAAAATACT
>CAZEPC010000694.1:0-2014 GCA_964513765.1 uncultured archaeon | reverse complement strand
TAATTCCCTCCCCCGTTTGGAGCCACGGAGATGCTTGGACATACCAGGGTCCAATTCCTATTTTCTTATCTTGGATTTTTTCTTTTAGTTTTTGTTTATTTTCTGGTTTTATTTCTAAATAGTCCTCTAAAATGATTGTTTGTCCATCCATATTAAAGTAGTTAAAATTGGAATCATTTTCAAGAACTTGTAGAACTTCATCTACCATTTCAACTAATCTAAATCGATAATATTGAAAGGGTACATACCACTCCCGGTCCCAATGAGTGTGAGGTATAATATAAGTTATAGGTTTGTTTTCTTTTGATGTATTATTATTATCATTACTTCTTTCCATAGAGCTTGCAAAGCCGATTAAAAAAAAAAGTTTTTTATTCTGGGCTTTTGATCATACTAATATGAGAAAAAAAGCAGATTTATGGGAAGAACTTGAAGGGAAAAAAGTTCGATGTCATGTTTGTGCCCATCATTGTGTTATTCAAGAAGGTAAACGAGGTATTTGTAGAACCAGGGAAAATGAAGATGGTGTCTTATATACGCTTATCTATCAATCTCTCAGTTCGATTGGTTCTACAGATCCTATTGAAAAAAAACCTCTTTATCATTTTTGGCCTGGTACAAATGCGTATTCTATAGCAACTGCAGGTTGTAATTTCAGATGTAAATATTGCCAAAACTGGCAAATATCTCAGTGTATTCCAGATAAAAACGGAAAAACTGCCGATTTTCAAGAAGAAGATAAAAATGAATTAGGAGCAAGGACTTTCAATTTAAAAGATGTACCCGCAGAAGAGGTGGTAAAAAGGGCAAAGGCATCAAAATGTCATTCAATTGCATATACTTATAATGAACCTACTATATGGTACGAATACGTTAGAGATTGCTCAAAAATAGCCCATGAAGAGGGCATTAAAAATGTGTTAGTTACAAATGGATATAGCTCTGAACAAGCAAATAAGGAATATGTGAAATTTATAGATGCGGCCAATGTTGATGTTAAGGCATTTAATAATGATTTTTATAAGAAGCTGGTTGGAGTTCCAAGTTTTAAACCAGTTTTAAAGACCTGTGAGTATTTTAAAGAACATGATGTACATGTTGAAATCACAAATCTTATTATACCCGATGAAAATGATGATTTGGATGAAATAAGAGATCTTGCAAAATGGGTTCATGATGAGCTTGGCCCAGATACACCACTCCATTTCTCCGCATATGGGCCCCGGTATAAATTAAAAAATCCAAGAACATCTCCCGGTATATTAAAAGATGCCTATGATGTAGCAAAGGATGAAGGACTATACTATGTGTTTTTAGGAAATATGGGATCTGAAAAAGGAAGCAATACATATTGCCATAGTTGTGGGGAATTATTAATAAAAAGAACCGGTTACAATACAAAAAATGTACATCTCGATGAAGACCAAAAATGCAAAAATTGTGGAGAAAAGGCTTTTATCCAAGGAAAATTTTTGCAATCCTCGAGATCATTCCCATTCCTCTAATTTGCACATAAAGACACACACAGAAAAGAACTAAAAAATTTGGGTTTTAAATTCATCAGCAATAAGAAAAAATATAAAAAAGTTTTTTAAACTCTCTTCTTGCTTAATCAAGGTATTTTCTATAACTTATATACCTTCTGTAGAAAACAAATATTAATGCAGCTCCACCAACAGATGCCAATATTGAGATCAACACGATTGGAACATCTCCTCCTCCGCCTGTTTCCTGTCTGAAATGAAGAATGTAAGATTTGGCAGGATCACTTGCAATAAGTGTATTATTGTAGAAGGTTGATGAAAACCGTGGATCATTATTATCGCAGTAGCCAAAATCTTTATCCGTTATCGAAATGGAAACAATTTCAAAATCTTTGATTATTCCCAAATATTTTACACTTTTATCCTCATCCTCGGTATCAGTACCCTCCAAACTAAAAGTAATCTTATATTGGTTTTCCGTGTCAGTTCTTATGTCTGAAGCCTTAAACTCAAGGTCTTGAAGTCCTCCG
>CAZEPC010000693.1:0-2016 GCA_964513765.1 uncultured archaeon | reverse complement strand
CAGCGTCCTGCCATGAAACGCATTTTGAAAAGAAATGATCACATTTTTTTCTTTGCTCACGGTTCGGAGTGCCCAGCCTCTTATAAGTTTCAAGGCATTCTCGGTTGATTCAGAGCCGGAACTCATCAAAAAACCCTTCGTGATCTTTTCTGGGGTGATTTCAGCTAATTTTTCCAATAATTTAAGTCTAATTTCAGAAGGAAAGGTAAAATTATAGACCATTTTCTGTTCTAATTGATTTCTTATTGCATCTAAAACCTCGTCCCTAGCATGTCCCACACTAGCAACAACTATGCCAGAGCTCATATCAATCCATTTATTCCCATATTTATCAAACACATTAAAACCTTCAGCACGATCCCAAATGACCGGTGCTTGCCAATCTAAAGATGCAGGTTGAACCTTTTTAAGTCTTTTCAGTAACTCAACCGATTCTGGAACGGGAATTTCGGTACAAATTTTCCGGTACTTTGTTTCTAAACAAGAAACCTCTCTTGATTCAAAACGATTATAACCCATAAAAAAATTAAAACTTAAAAATAATAAAAAGGCTTCTTTTTTTCCCATTGTTTCACCTCTTTTTGATAATCCTTTTCCAATAATGAGAAACGGGGAAAATTCTCATCAAAAGAATCTTTTTTTAGAAACAACTTTTTACTACATTGAGATAAGATGGACGCAGTAAGAATGATTTATTTTGCCTTAGGACAAAGTCCCGTGTAAGATATTCATAACAATACATATCCTCAAAAAATACATTCATAATAAATAGATTCATGATAAATAGATTCATAATAAATAGATTCATAATAAATAGATTCAAATAATTGGAGGGAATAAAAAATGGTTGAATTTAATCAAAACGATTACATGCTTTTACGAGTGAATTTAAAAGATAAAAAGGCTGAAAAGGAACAAATTCCAGAAAAAGTTATAAAAAAGTACATCGGGGGCAAGGGTATTGGATCGAAATACCTTTTAGAGGAAATTAAGCCCAACACTGATCCCTTAGGTCCCGATAATAAAATCTTCCTGGTCACCGGCCCACTGACCGGTACAATTTTTCCCACGAGTAACCGTTATGGAATTCTCTATAAAAGCCCCTTAACCGGAGGATATGCCGAAAGCTATTCTGGGGGGAATGTGGGGAGAAACATCCGATTTGCGGGCTACTTTATGATAATTATCGAAAATGCTTCTCAAAGCCCAATATATTTGGATATCACTAATGAAGGTGCAATTTTTCATGATGCTTCAGATTTATGGGGGTTAGATACCATCGAAGTAACGGAACGATTAACGGAAGAAAAGCGAAGGGATCTGGATCTCCTTTGTATCGGGCCAGCCGGTGAGAATATGGTCCATATTGCCTCTGTTCAGAATAATAAATATCATTCAGCCGGAAGGTGCGGTCCCGGGGCCGTGATGGGATCAAAAAAACTGAAAGCCATCAGATTCATGGGAAAGAAAAAAGTTGCACTAGATAAGGAAAAGCAATTCAGAGATTTCGTTCTTAAAAAGATTTATAAAGCATTTAAGGACAAGCCAGAATTGTACGGAAAGGAGGGAGCATACCGAATGCTCGGAACTCCATCCATTGTTGATTGGGCAAATGAGTTAGGTTGTTTTCCCACCAGATACTTTAGTAAAGGATATTCTGAATATGCAGATAAAATAAACGATCAAGCATTAATTGATAGTATATTGAAAAAACGTACGGGTTGTGTAAATTGTCCATTTGGATGCGGTAAATACGTCGAGGTTGAAGATGACGGCTTTGAATGTAAAACTGAAGGGCCTGAATACGAGACAATCGCTCTTGTTGGGGGCGCATGTGATATTCACAATATAGGCGCCATTGCCAAAATAAACGATTTTTGTGATAGAATGGGGATTGATACAATATCCGCAGGTAGCCTTGCCGGACTGGCAATAGAGTCAATCTCCCGGGGCAAGATATCGGAAATTGATGGAATTGATCTTCCTAAAGTTCGACATGACACTAAGCATTCCTTT
>CAZEPC010000692.1:0-2032 GCA_964513765.1 uncultured archaeon | reverse complement strand
ATCCCAATCTGTTTCCAATCTTCCGATTTATATCCGGTTTCCTCTTCAAATTCTCTTTTTGCCGCTTTTAGTGGTTTTTCTCCATCCTCAATGATTCCACCAGGGATTTCCAATTCTATTTTTTTCGTTCCAAATCTAAATTGTCGAATAAGAAGAACCTCTTTTCGTTTATTTAACCCAATCACATTAACCCAATTAGGACTTTGGATTACATAAGCATTCATTTTTCCCCCATTATTTGGTTTTTTAAATTGAATTTCCACCACATCAAAGGGAATACTCTGAAAGCACGATTTTGTCTTTACTAACTTCCAATTTTTCATCATTTGCTCAAAAAGCTTGCGTCTTTTAAGTTTTTATCATTTAAAGGCAAATAATTTTTTAAGAAATAGGACTCATTAACAATATATGATAAATATGTTATTAGATATTCCTACACAAGAATCCATGTTAGATATTGGAAGGGTATTATATGGAGTCCTTGCTGCCATATTGTTTCTTTTTGGTGCCGATCTATTTGATAGATATTTAAGGGCCGATAAAAGAACCCGAAAAGATGCAGCATATATTCTTTTTCTAATGCTTTCCATTGGTATATTGGCGTATGCCGTCTATATGGTATTTGCGATTGTGATGGACTTATTTAGAGAATATGTATCCCAATATAGCGCGTGGTTATCACCCCTAAGGTATACATTAGTTATTCTTATCATTGGATCTTTTGCAGTAGTTGCAGAAAGAATACTTGCTAAAAAGAAAAAGAAAATCAATATTATGTCTATTTTCTTACTTACCGGAACCATTGTGGGTTTGGTTAATGTAATAACCTCTTATCAAGGAAATTATATCGCGATTTTAGACTACTTGATATTGGCTTTTATAGGTATTTTTGCAATATATGGATTTTATGGGTTATTTCATATCCTATTAAAGCAAATGGCTCCCCAAAAAGAGATAAAAAGAAAGATGCAATTCGGGTTGTCCGCAGCAATAATTGCATTTGGTGGAGAGGCAGTCCAGCTAATGGCCCCCGCAAGTAATGGTGGGTATTGGGTTTTAGGTGTCTTAATTGAAATATTGGGATGGTTAATTATTCGACATTATTTCTTAAGCATTCGGTCCTATGGTGAGTTTGAATGGAAAACCGGAATGATTGAAATGCATGTAATCATTGCTGAGACGGGGATTAGTCTTTATTATCGAAGATTTAATACATTAAATAAAGAAGACTTTCAAGGAGATGTTCAAGTTAAGATGAAAGTACCGAAGGAAAAAGCACCTAGACCTAGTACAGATCTGGTCGCAGGTGGTTTAGTAGGAATTAAAGGTATGCTGAGAGAGATTTCAGGTGATACCGGGAATCTTGAAAATATTGAAATTGGTGAGAAATCTCTTATTTTCAAGCAAGGCGATGTCATCATGGCCCTTCTGCTTACTGAAAAGAATTTAGGGGTATATCATGCAATTTTAGAGGATTTGGTAAATGAAATTGAGGCAAAACATCCCAAATTGGCTACATTCAATGGGGATACAAGCAAATTAGAAATTTCACCCATTGTAGAAGAACATTTCGGCCTTAATTAGGGTAATTATCTCTGAATTATGGCCTTTAATTAGATCAAGATCATTTAGATACTTTTTCCTTTCCCTATTTTTCAATATTTTTCAATATTTAAATTTAAACGCTCATAGATAAAAAAAAATATATTAGGTTCATTGATAAATGAGTAAACAATGAATAAATTATTTAATGAACAGATGATAGATATGAAAAAGAAATCAAAAGAGCGAATTTTTACGATCTCTTTATTGTTTGTTTTGATTCCATCATTTTTAATATTTCCTAACTCTGATTGGGTTCAAAACCAATCAATTCATAATGTAGAGAATCAAAATTTTGTAGATAACGAAATACATGTTGAAAATAATTTTAAAACTAATCCAAAAAGTGCAGGTAATACTCGCTTTAGTTTTCAGGATTCAAAGCTTTTATATTATTCCCCAGATCGTGAATATAACATAACCTCATTAC
>CAZEPC010000691.1:0-2034 GCA_964513765.1 uncultured archaeon | reverse complement strand
TATGGGAGCATAAAAATATCGAACATCCGGTTTTCTTTTGCTGCTCAATAAGAATATGGTAGAATTCATTTTTTATGATAGGATCCAAGCCCGAAGTCGGTTCATCCAGAATATATAGTTCGTGATCATTCATCAAAGCCGAAATGATACCAACCTTTTGTCTATTTCCTTTACTCAGCTCTTTTATGGGCTTTGATAAATTAAGCTTCAATCTCTCGGCGAGCTCCTTCACCTTGGGGAAATTAATTTGGTCCCCTTGTAATTTTGCCATATATCTACACATTTCAAGCCCAGAAAGCTCTTTATCCATGCCCAAATCTCCAGGAATATAACCAATATTTCCTCTGTATTCGATATCCTTGTTGGGATCTATTTTCTTCCCTAAAAAGAAAATTTCACCTTTCACTCCGCGCAATAGTCCTAAAATTGCCCGAATGGTGGTTGTTTTTCCCGCTCCATTGGGGCCCAAAAACCCAAAGAATTCGCCTTTCTTCACTTCAAATGAGATTCCATCTACAGCCTTCGTCACTTTGCCCTTTGGAAACGTTTGGGAGTAATATTTCTTGAGATTTTTGATATCTAGGAGATTCATTATATCTTGGTAAAAAGAAGATAAGAAAAAAAGTTTGATAAAAAATTCGAATGATTGGTGAATTGAAAGCTAAGAGCTAGCTTGAGGAAAATCTGGGGGAAATCCAGGGGAAATCCAGGGGAAGAGCTATAATTTATTTTTCAATTCCTCTATCTCGTCTCTAAGTTTTTCCTGTTCGCTTTTAATTTCTTTTTTACGTGATCGATCGAATAACCCTAAATCATCGTATTCCTCATTGAGTTCTTCGATTTTTTGCTGTTTTATCTCGATTTCCTCTTCGATGATCTCGGTTTCATCTCTTTCCTCAACCAATTTCATTTCCTCTATGTTTTCAGAAACAGCCTCACCGACTTTTTCCTTGGAAGGAGCACTCCGGCCAATATTCTCGGCCACTTCTGGTTTTTCTTGCTTTTGATCGGGAAGAGCGGTTTCTTCTTGAGGTTTTTGGGCAGATCCACCTTTTTCTTCTTCCTTCACCTGTTCTTTCCCCAATTCTTTCCCCGTTGTCTTCTCTGGTTCTTTATCCGAGGGTTCCCCCAGTTTTCTTTCTTCTTTTGGTTCTTCAAGTTCTTCTGGAAGACGTTCTTTTTCTTTCACCTTGCTCTCGCCTTCAGGACTTTTAGTAGCGCTCTTTTCCTTTACGGCGGGTGCCTCAGCCTCTACTTTCTTTTCAGGAGGTTCTTCGGCCACATCTTCCTCAAACTCCTGTTCCACTTCATCAACTGCCGCTTCGGTGATCATCCCTTCCGAATCTTCAAAAACTTGCTTTCCAAATTTTGATAATCTCCAAGATACATATTTTTGGAGCATTTTTTTTCTTTCTTCGGGCAACCCATTAAGATCTTCGGCAAATTCTTCGATCTCCTCTTCTGAAGATTTATAGGGTCTAAAGCGTTTGACTAACTCCAAATCCTCCAACATATTCAGTAAAGATCTGGGATATACTCCCCTCCCGTATTCCTCAACATAAAAAAGGTCGCTCTCCCGGAATTCTTTTATAATTTTTGGGCCATCTGATAAAAATTTCAAGATATCAAATTGGTCCTCTTGATTTTCCATACTTTCCATCTTTTTTCACATATATGTTAAATTTATGATCATTAATAAAAGCCATATTTCGAGAGTGTGATATTTCGGGATTTTTCTCTCTTTCAAATGACGTGAAAAAATCATGTTGGCGAACCGAACCACCAGACAAATCCCCAATCTCTTTGGTTAAAATGATTGCCATTGGAGATAAAAACCCTAGAAAAATCAATTTTGAGCATTCCTTGCGAATATAATTTGTGTCGTCTTAAAAATATAATCACTTAAATGAAAGTTGAAGAATAAATCACCATAGATACACATAATAAAAAATCTACCATCAATATCACCGCAGATGTACAAATATTGAACAAGTCAAGAAACACTTTGAAGAAAAAGGGGTATATCTCGTCATT
>CAZEPC010000690.1:0-2042 GCA_964513765.1 uncultured archaeon | reverse complement strand
ACCAAATACAATTTATGTAAATAATCGATCAGATATACATACTGATCACCAAATAGTTTTTAATGCTGTAATGAGTTGCACAAAGATTTTTCGTTATCCCTTTGTAAAAAAAATATTAATGTATGAAACTATTTCTGAAACTGAATTTGCTCCTGCATTACAAGAAATAAGTTTTATACCTAATGTTTTTAATGATATTACTAATTATTTTGACAAAAAAATAGAGATTATGAAAGTTTTTCAATCGGAGATTATGGAAACACCGTTACATATTACTTCCAATATTCTGATATGCTTGAAAACAAGGGTACATACCCAAAAGAAGGCGAGCAAGCACCGTTATCTCTATATGTGGATGATTTTTCCGCACCAATCCTCAATAATCTGAGTGTTGTCCCAAAAACGAGTAATATTAACACCACATTAAAATTTAAAGTAAATACCTCAGATGGAGAGGGTTCTGGAATAAAAAACGTAACAGTTCAATATTCCATAGATGAAATGAAAACGTGGCAAGAGGTCGAACTGGTTTCAAATGGCTCAGAGTCTAAAATATACAACAATTCCATACCCGGTTTTCAAAACAATACAATCTTCATTTTTTACGCCATCCTTGAAGACAATGAGGGAAATATATACAATAGTTCATTAGAAGGATATGAATATGGATTTGTGGCAGATTCCGATAAATTAAATCCCCCACCACCGAAAGAAACCGGAAAAAATATTGGCATCGGGATTGGAATCGGAGCGGTGGCACTTTTAGGATTAGAAGGATTGATAAAATTTGTTATAGAACGAAGAAAAAAGAAATAAACACTTTTTTTCTTTAATTGAATCCTCAATGAAAAGCTGTTGCTTACTTATCAACAAACTTTTTTCCATTTTTTTATTTTTTCTCTCATTTAGGGAACAAACCAAGATTTGAGATCTTTTGATTTAGCCAAAGCCAGTTTATAATTACCTCTTCCCGCATGCGTGAAGCCTTCATTTCTGCCTGCATATAAAAGATAAAAATTTCCGTTTTTCTCCCGCCAATCACTCAAAAAAGGAGATTGCGCATATTGATCTTTATTGAAATCTTCAGTTTTTACACAAATTTTAATCGGATCTTTCCAATAGGTCCAATCCTCTAATTTATCCCCTGTTCCCTTCATTTTAAAGATGAAAGGATCAGTCGGCGGATAACCAACGGCTAATAAGTAAAATTCTCCATCAATCAAAATGATTTGAAAATTCTCAAATCCTTTCTTTTTCTGAAAGAGATTCTCTTGATATAAGGTCACGTTCCCGTCATCTCCAATATAGTGAAAATCCCCGTCAATATCATCTGCCCATGCTGCTTTTATAACACCTTGTTCTTTCCATATCCCGATCCATTTATCATTATGTTTGTAGAGGGCTAAATCGATTGCTCTTTTATTTTGGGTTAAGTTTTTGGCGCAGGGTTTGGGATCGGACCAATTTTTTAAATCCTTTGATGTAATGTAAAATAATTGGTTTTTTTGGCCGTTGGGATGCATATCCCCCCAGCTATTGAAAGATAAATAATATTGATCACCGAATTCCGTTAAGTTAGGCGAGCACATACCACCCCACCCCTGCTCTTTTCCATCCAAATAAAGAAGGGGATCGTTGAAAGTCTTCCAATCTTTGGTTGAAATGCCAATTACATGTGATTTTGTTTTGACTAAATCCCGATAAAAAGCCGAAAAGAAAATATAAAATTCGGAGTCACGTTCGGCCATACAAGGATCTTTTATGCTCCATCTCCATCTCTTGTACACGGGATTTTGGAGATTTTTCCAATTTAACAAGTTATCCCCCATCATTATTTTTTCCTATTTTTTTATAGCTTTTTTTTCTTTTTTGTGAATAAAAACCTTTTGATTGGACACTTACTCCATCGATGTTAATAATATTTTATCCAAAATCTTTTTTGAGATATGATCTTTTTTGAGATATGACCTCATATTCCTCGCATGTAGGCGTTAAATTTAAAAAAAACGGAGATGCCCGGTATTTTCCCGGAAACACTATAA
>CAZEPC010000689.1:0-2051 GCA_964513765.1 uncultured archaeon | reverse complement strand
CTTAACTTTACAAGTTATTGATCCGACAAAAAACTTTTCCTAAAAATAACAATGAAAACACAGACGAGGGTGAGATGATGCAAGAAAGTTAGGGGGCATCCCCCGTTTTCAATTGATCAACTGTTTCAATTTCAACTTCTTTACCAATTTACGTGCCAGCCCGCAAGTTGTGTCCATTTTCCATAGTGGCTTTCCCTTCGGGGATAATTTTATCTTCAACACGTGGATGGAACCAAGCTCTTCCAAGAGCCTTTCATGAGAGATTGAAAAAGAATTCCTTGCTAAGTCTAACCGAAGCAATGAAATCAAGAGGTATGCAAGAACACAAAGAAAAACGTGAGCACGGATGCATCTGTCGGAGGAATGAAACATTGGACGGATGGTAATCGAAGTAGGGGATTTCATTTTCCTGAAAGCATGTTCGACGATGTATTGCTCACGATAACCCATTATTATCGATTCAGGGGACCACCCGCGGTTATTAGTGAATAACACGCTCTTTCCCAAAGTATTAAGATGCCTTCTTCTTTCATTTTCATCAATCCTGACTTGAAATGAAAGATTACCAAATGAACCCGATACCTTAAACCCGAGGCATTTCTTGTATGGATTCCTCCCGATCATTTTTGCCATCTTCTTTTCAACCGCAGCTTGTTGGCGCCATTTTTTAACGTTTAACCTATCTTTAAAATAAGCACGAATGTTCTCCACTTTTTCATCGAGTTTTTCATTAAATGCGATGGCGTGTTTCTTGTACTTTTTAGGGTCAAGCACGAGATAAACATCCCGCTCCATTCCATATAATATCTTGGATGATTTATAATATTTGACCACCTTACCCGTAGATGGTAGCGTGGTCTCGGTGTATTTTTCCTCAGGCACTTGAAGGAGTTTTTTATTCATTGAGTTCCTAATTGAAGCAATGAACCCATATCCCGATTCATGTATAGCTTTAAATGCCTCTTGAGAGTGATTTCCTTTATCAAACACCAACGTCACCGATTTGGGATCCTGTCCTAATTTCTTTAATCGCCTTTCGATTTTGCTTGGCATTTGCTTAAACAGTCTTGCATCGTTCACGTTTCCCGCATATGAATAATGCATCAGAGGGATACCCGATTCACGGGCACAAAGCAAGGTATAGCTAACTAATCTATTACCATTTCGATTTTCTTTTGAATGCCCGAATTGCAACAAGCCATCCTTGCTTTTCTTGCGTGAATACGTGAAAAAGTTGGTAGGATCATAAAAGAGGCAGTCCAAGCTCAAGTCAAATTCCTTCAGCACCGTCTTGTTGAGTGCCAGCTCGATGTCATTGATTTTTTCTTCCGACAGATATTGAAAGTGGTTCCAATAGGTTTGGGCATTGAGAATCTCGGGGTCAATGTCATATCGTGATGAGAGCCAATCCTTCTCGAACCATCTTGGTAGTCTTGACTTGGAACATGGTGCGGCACACCGATTAATTGCGGCGATGGTTATGTACTCTCCCACGGTCAATCCTTGATTCCTTGATTTATCCGTGCGCTCATCAATGATTCGTGCCAGCTCGATTTTATTTGCAATCCTGCTCAATGCAGCGGATACCCCGAATTCAAGGCTCTCGGTGCGTATATCATTGGAGTGCTTCGAAAATATATTACGAATCTTAAGATCCTTCAAGGAATCTTCGGGTCCCAGGTATTTTTGCCAAGCCCTCTGGCGTTTCCCGTTGATCCTGATGCTTTCTTCGAGATAAAGGTATGTGTGCCCTTTTATTTTTTTTTTCGTTATGTAGACCATAAGTATATTAGGGAGGACAGGAATATAAATATTCCACTCTTGACCTTCTAATTTTTCATTTGACTTCATTAATTCCTTTATCGGTTAGGGGGGACGTATGAGAGAATGAAGAACAAGTTCTGGCATCTGACATAAAATGACAGATATCGATAAGATCGATTCAGTTGGTGCTCAAATGCACAAGCTTGTTGTTAGAATTATGTCGATGGAATTGACTTAGGTGCTTGAGAAATAAGTATAAAAAAGATTATTAACTTGTAAAGTTAAGA
>CAZEPC010000688.1:0-2053 GCA_964513765.1 uncultured archaeon | reverse complement strand
TCTGGATCAATGCCCACTATTCTTCTGGCTGCTTGATCCGCCTCATCAGCCACATTATCTATCCTCTTTGTGACATTCATCATATCCTCCCTCATTTTGGATCCCATATCGCTTTTACTTATATCTACCAAAATTTCTCTTCGCATGATATCCGCTTCGTGCTCCAATTTGAGGACCCGTTCAAAAACTTTATAGGCCAAGTCCTTTTTCTTCTCTAACACAAAAAAGCCTATTGCCCTCTCAAATTCATGTACGGTTTCAAGGACTTTTTTCATATGATCCACAATCTTTTTCAGAATTAATTCCTTCTTTCTATCCTTTAACCAACTTCTCAAAGCCATGTCATTCATTCCTTTCTTTTTTTTATTCAATTATTCTGTTTTACTTTTTCTCTTAAAAAAAATTTTGATTATTCTATTTTTAAATTCATCTCTCTGGTTTTACCGGGAATACCAAAACGTACTCGCTTGAATAATAGAGTGTGATGTCCTCTCCGGTTTCAAAATTGTGTTCAGCCACTCTAGTGGTTGGAACTTCTGCTCTCACAACTTTATCTTCTTCTTTTAGCAGTACTTCCATTCGTAACCAAGATCCCATGAATTTAGCCTTCAATACTTTTCCCAATAAGGAATTAGGTTTGTCTTTCCTGTGCCCATGCCTTGCTTTATAATATTGTGGTCTGATGAGAAACTGTACTCTATCCCCCTTGTGGAATTCTCTTCCATTATATTTCATGTTGGTTTTCGCATAAAGGAAATTTCCTTCCTCTGTTTCAATTTCAAGTTTTTTGAGTGTTTCTTGTTTTTTTCTGAGATAAAAATCATCTTCTATTTCATCTACCCGCTTTACTTCACCCTTGAATTCATTCAATTCTGTACTAAAAAACTCGGCCACAAATCTTTCTTTCGGTGAATACATAATTTTATTTGGGGTTCCAATCTGTACGATATTTCCCTCATTGAGGATAACAATTTTATCACCCATCATTGCCTCTTCCATATCATTTGTCACATGAATTGTAGTGAGTCTGAGTTTCTCGTTTTTAGCAATTTTGTGAACCTCCCGTCTTAGGTTTAGTCTTAAGCCAGCATCTAGGGCTTTAAAGGGTTCATCAATGACTAATATTCCTCCTTCTTCCAAGGCCATAAGTGCACGGGCTAACGCCACCCTTTGCTTCATTCCTCCCGAGCATTCTCCGGGAAATGCTAATCCTCTGTTCGAGAGTTTTACAAGTTCTAATAATGCATTTCCTAAATATTTAGTATCTTCTTTTCCCTCTTCTTTCATATATTGTGCATAGCATACATTATCCATCACAGATAAATGTGGGAATAACGCATATGACTCGAACATGAATCCACAATTTCGCTCGTTGGCCGGTTTTTTGGTAATGTCTTTCCCATCAAAATAGACCTTTCCGCTGGTTGGTGTGTATAAACCTGCTATTGTTGCTATGAGGCTAGACTTTCCCGCACCAGTTGGTCCTACAATCGTTAGGTATTCCTGGTCTTCAATTGTTAAATTAATGTCGGACAAAATTTTTTTGCCATCTCTACTAAAACTAACATTTTTCAATTCGACTTTTACCATTTTATTATCATATCCTTTCACTATTTTTAATATGTAGATTGCTATAGATTATCCTATTCTATTGCAGTGCCAGCTCGTTTTGAAGATTTTCAGGATGTTTGTAAATGTGTATATCATCGGGAAACATTCCAACTTTAATTTTTTCTCCAATATCAAAATCATATTGAAATACTTGAGGCTTTTTTACCGTTAAAAAATCACCATTATCTAATTCTACTACATACATTCGTTCCTTTCCAGTTAAAAATTTCTCTTTCACTCTGGCGTTGCTTAAGATTATTCCTTCCCAATTTGCCAGGCTATTTTCATAGTTGTAATTCAAAGGAAATAAATATACATTTCTTTAGACATGGAGATGGTGACAGTCATGCATTTGTGGCTACAAAAATGTTTTCAGCTGCATTTGGTAAAGAGTTTATAGTAACTAAACACAATGAGAACAGTGAGTACAGACAGAAAGGCA
>CAZEPC010000687.1:0-2061 GCA_964513765.1 uncultured archaeon | reverse complement strand
TTATTATTATTATTATTATTTTTTTTGTTATTGTTGTTGTTGGGCCGTGCTTGTCTCATGGCACCCACCTCCCGTAGATAGCTCCGATATTTCTTGAGAAAGTAGGTATCCCTCACGGGATCCAGTCCCTCAATGGCCTTTTCCAAAATGGCTTCGGCGGTGGGACCATCCCCCAATTCAACGAAAAACCAGGCGGCCAGCTCCAGAACGGATGCTTTTAACAGCCCGTTTTTGGATTGCTTGAGCTCCTTGACGGCCCCTTGTAGTGAGAGGCAGGTGGAGGCATATTCTTGCAGTTTCGAGTGGAGGGAATTATGCGAATGGTGCGCGGATCGATTCGATTGACTCTTGTTCGGTAAAATTTTTTCGGTCATAGGGCTCTAGATTCTCTACGGAACAATTATATTTAAAACAAGAAAATTTTGCGGAGCTGATAGTTGCATGATTCTTCGAATATGGGAAAAAAAGGCAAGTTTAGAAAGAAAAATGAAAGGAAAAACCTAAAAAAGGGCACACCCTCATGATCCGACCCGACTAAGCGGACGTGATCCATTCGTGGAGCCGTTTGGGATGCATTACGAAATTAGGAGCTTTTGATTTTCCGTAATGAGCGGACTTCGAACCCTCGGGGGCCATCACCTCCCGATCCAGTTTTTTAAGCAGCCCCCTTCCTTCCGGGGTAAGCCTCATGGATCCCTCATCCACGGGTTGCTGAGACCAGCCCAACACCACCGCATCCTCGTATTTTTGTAGTCCTTCGCAGAGCATCCAGCACGGGACATATCCCTCTACCGCCATTCCCATTGAAAGCAGTACTTTCTGCGAGGTAAGGGCGGATGCCGGGAGGATGCACTCCATATATTCTATTTTTTGGCTTTTTGCGTATTGCTTGAGCCTATACCACAGCCCCATAAGCACCGAAGGATCTTCACACTCCACCTTCAACTTTTCGATATTCTGTACGGTGGTGGTGTGAAGCCCCTTAATGGTAGAACCTGTCATCGGATCGCTGAGGGTAAAGCGAATATAACCGTATTGATCGCAATCCATTAAAAGTTCGGCACCCGAAAGCACCCTGTGTACTTGCACGGGATCGATTTTGGGGGTGATGGTACCCATTTCGACCGTGCTCTCCACTTCAAGGCCGTGGTTTTTGGAGGCATGTACATAAAACGGGGCTACCTCGGGAAGGAGTGTCTCGGGCTTTCTTCGGGCTTTCATGCCGTCCTCGTAAAAAGCCACCATCATGACATCGCTTTCCTTCTTGCCCATAAAGTAATCTTTATTCATAAAAAGAGCATCGGTATGGGCGCCCCCGCCGTGAGATAGGAACTGGGATTTGGCATGGGCGGTCCGCGATTCGTTATACCACTTATCGATCTTTCCCTTCAGTTTGATCATCAAGGGACGGTAGGCTCGATAGGTCAAGTTCAGCAGCGGCAGTTTGCCGTGATACTTGGGCAAAAGGTTAAATCCCCGATTATAGGCACTGCGTTGGTCGTAGTCTATCACCCACAACCAGGAGCCGATAATCTTCCCCCGATCGGGAGAATTTTCATCGTCCAAGCGGAAAACGATCCATTCAAATTTATCTTCAAAAAAGGTGTTTATCAGGTATTCCAAATCAAGCATTTCCAAATAAGGGTAAGTCCCCCGATAGGTAATCTCAAACAGATCCCGGATATCCCGGGCATCTTGTGTGGTATAAGGAGAATCGATGGTAATTCGGTGGTCGCTTTCTTTGGGCTCCATTCCCATAAAGCAGCCCCGTGTATCGCATAACCGGATGAAATCATCAATGCTGGTAATTTTGTTCAAAATAATCTGCTGTTTTGTTAATTTTTTATCGGAGCTCCGGGTAGGGGTAGTAGTCACATCTGAAGTTTCCTTCGGAAGTTCCGAATTATTTTTCTCTGAAAGAGCGGACATAATACCCGTAACAGACAGATCTATTTAAAACCGAAAATTTTTTGTCGGAAGATCAAAGGGAGAATTTTTAGTAACGTTCGGGAAATTTTGATTGATTTCTCTTGTAAATATACAGATCATCCCTTTCAAAAA
>CAZEPC010000686.1:0-2069 GCA_964513765.1 uncultured archaeon | reverse complement strand
ATTATATCCATGGTCTTTATAGTCGGGATCCGCTTGTATTGTTTCATCGCTAAGTGCGTCCTCCAAAAGATCATTGGGAATATAGAAAGTATTATTCTCATATGGCTCAAACCCCCACTTTTCAAGAATCGGTGTAATCCGGGATGCATAATCCTCTAACGCTTCATTCGGCTTTCTCATTGGGAGTTTATCAACCAATTCATCGGGAAAACGCTTTCTGCATTTGGGGTGTTTTTTCTCTGATGCCATAATTCTAATGACAATATATAATCTTAAATAATTTATGTGAGGTGTATAATGATAAAAACCTATTATTAATCATCAAGAGGATGAAAAGTGGGATTGAAAAATAGAAAACTAAGCTTTAAGAATAAGGATCTTGGTCAATAATATGAGTTAAAAATGATTAATTTAGAAGGAAAAATCGCGATTGTTACGGGTGCAGCACAAGGAATTGGACGTTCCATTGCCATGGAGATGGCGAAAGTTAATGCCCATATAATAGTCAGCGATATTGCAGAAAAAATTGAAGACGTAGTGAGTGATATCGAGAAAATTGGGGGAACCGCTCAAGCCATAAAATGCGATGTTTCTAACAAGCAACAAGTCAATGAATTGGTCGATTTGGTCATTAAAGAACATGGAAAGATCGATATACTTGTAAATAATGCAGGTATCTATCCTCAAAAACCATTTTTAGAAGTAGAAGACGAAGTGTGGAAAAAAACGATGGATATAAACATGAATGGGGTGTTCTATTTCTGTAAAGCCGTTGCTCCTCATATGAAAGAAACAGGTGGTGGGAAAATTGTGAATATAGGATCAATTGCCGGCGCACGGGTTGGATTTCCTGCACTTACCCATTATTCAGCCAGTAAAGGAGGTGTGTATGGGTTCACAAGAGCACTTGCCTTGGACTTGGCACCATATAATATCCAAGTGAATGCAATTGCTCCTGGTGCAATAGAAACTCCCGGAGCATCCGGATCCGAAGAACAAATGGAACAAACCAAAATGGCAACCCCTGCGAAAAGATTGGGTAAACCCGAAGAGATTGGATATGCAACCATCTTTTTGGGAAGCAATAAAGCAAACTTCATCACTGGAGAGCTTCTGGTTGTTGATGGCGGTTATACTGTTCAATAAATTGCAGAAAAACGAAAATTAATGAGATGTTTTATTTTTTTGTTTCTTATTTCTTATTTGTTATTTCTTATTTCTTAGGAAATTTTATCCTCAAGATTAGAGAGGATTTTTTGGGAAGTGTGTTCAAAATTCTGGATTTCATCCCGGTCCAACCCTTGATACATTTTATCGGTAATATCGTTTAGAATCTTGGTATATTTCTTAAGTATCTTCTTATATCCTGGCTTGAGCTCAATTAAAATTTTTCTCCTGTCCTTTTTGGAGGGAACCCGCTTTACCAATTTTTTTTCTTCCAAAGCATCGATAATTACGGTCATAGTAGAGTTTGTAAGGGAAACTTTATCGCAAAGTGATTGGATGGGGACACCATCTTTTTTCATAAGTAAAAAGAGAACTCTGCCTTGAGATGGACTTAAATCATCTAGATTGTTTTTTTCCATCTCCGCCCGAATAAGCGTATTGAGATTTTTTTCAATTTGGACCAAAAGTAGACCAATCTTAGAGCGAGGTTCCATACTATCCTTAAATAGTGATAATTTATGAACTTTGGGGCTTAATTCCACTATTTCTACATTGATAATAGATGAATATGGAATTTTCTTTGAATTATTCTAATATTTGATTATTAGAAATAAGATTATTTCAGATGTATTTCGGAGACGAATATTTCGATTCCGAAATGTTTATGTTCTTTTCTTGATTATATGGGTTAAGATGAAGGAAAACAAAGTATCTCAAAATCACAAAAATTTTCACAATCCTGTCCTTGTAACTGGATCCACAGGAAATGTGGGACGGGCAGTTGTTGAAACGTTAATGAAAAATAATCAAGCGTTTTTCGCAGCCGTTCCCCCGTTTCCTGGCGAGAAGGAAAAATTGCCAGAACAAGTACCAATACGAACATTAGAATTTGGAAATGAAAA
>CAZEPC010000685.1:0-2076 GCA_964513765.1 uncultured archaeon | reverse complement strand
ATTTTTATCTATGATTCTTGCATTGGGATCTCGGGGTTTTTGATTCATGAAATCCCCTTCGCTTGGCTCCAAAGCTAATGTGATATCCAACACTCCATCGGTAACCAAATTTACCCATAATATTTGGATTGCAGTAAATATTAGAAATACAGTAGGATCGCTTGTCCCCATAAAGAATGGAAAGATGAAAAAGGCAACTAAGATGATGAAATCTTCTCCAATGTTTGTTGATACCAAGTATTTAACCACCTTTCTGATATTTTCATACACTATTCTGCCTTCTTCTATTGCGTTTACAATACTGGCGAAATTATCATCCACCAATACTACATCTGCCGTTTCTTTTGTAACATCTGACCCTGAAATCCCCATAGCAATACCGACCTCGGCTGCCTTGATTGCGGGTGCATCATTTATTCCATCCCCGGTTACTGCTACAACCTTCCCTTTGCTTTGTAATATTCTCACAATTTTATATTTATGTTCGGGATCCACCCTGGAAAAGATTTTAACCTCTTCTACAGCAGCATTTAATTCTTTATCATCAAGTTTACTGAATTCGACACCATCAATAGCCCGATCTGAGAAGTTTGCGATACCTAATTCATCGCCGATTTTTTTCGCAGTAAGTTTATGGTCCCCCGTAGCCATAAAAATCTTAATCCCAGCATTTTTACATTTTTGAATGGAATCTTTTACTTCTGGTCTTGTTGGATCAATAATACCTGCCATCCCCAAAAATACCAAATCCTTAATTTCCGGGAATCTAGATTTAACTTTGTCGTGATGAACATTTTTTGTTTCTAAATATGCAAAAGCTAAAAGTCTATAGGCCTGACGGGCCAACTTATCCGCTTCATTTTTAATTTCATTTTTCTTTTTTTCAGATAATTGATTTTTCTCATCTCCTTTTTGAATTTTCGAGCACATTAAGAGAACTTTTTCGGGTGCCCCCTTTACACAAGTTAGAACCTTAGAACTATTATTATTTTTATGGAAAGTTGCCATATATTTATGTGCGGAGTCAAAAGGAATCTCATCTACTCGGGGGTGTTCAATTTCATATCTGTCTTTTTCAATATCTGCCTTCATTGCGGCTACAATGAGAGCGCCCTCTGTTGGGTCGCCATTCACCGTCCAATATTCTTCCTTTTCGTCTTTATGGTCTCGTAAATTGGCATCGTTACACAATATCATAATATCGAAGATCTTTTGAAGCTCTTGATGCTCTGATGGGGGAGTTTCTTCCCCGTTGATTAAAAACCTACCCTTGGGTTTATATCCTTCACCCGTCACAGAAATCAAATGAGACTCGGTCCAGATCTTTCTCACTGTCATTTGATTTGTTGTTAATGTACCTGTTTTATCCGACACAATAGCAGATATTGAACCTAAAGTATCAACTGCTTTTAATTTCCTTATGATTGCATTCCTTTTTGCCATTTTACCAACAGCAATGGCCAATGTTACTGTGACAACAATAGGTAAGCCTTCTGGGATTGAGGAGACTGCACTGGCGACCGCAAACAACATTATCTCTTGAATTGCAATTCCTTTTATCAGTCCAATAATGAAAACTGAAATGGATAATACTAACGCAAGCAGTCCTAACATCTTAGTGAGCTTTTTGATACCTTTCTTAATTGGAATTTCAATTTCTTCGGCTTCTTGAATGATTGATGCAATTTTTCCCATTTCACTTTGCATTCCGGTTTTCGTGACAATTGCCTTTGCCCTTCCATGAACTATTAAGGTGCCACTAAAGACCATATTTTTCCTGTCACCTATCGAAATCTCCTTTTTTAGTAAATCTGTCTTTTTACTTACCGGTACAGACTCACCTGTAAGCATGGATTCATCTACATGTAGATTCATACATTCGAATAAGCGGGCATCTGCTGGAACTTTGTCTCCGCTATTTAAAATTAGCACATCCCCTGGTACCACATATCTAGAGGGAATTTCAAATTCGATATCTTTATCATTTTCTGTCCTTCGCAACACCTCAGCTTGGGGTGCGCCCATTTTTTTAAGAGATTCAATAGCTAACCTTAGTTATTTACTTATAATTATACC
>CAZEPC010000684.1:0-2077 GCA_964513765.1 uncultured archaeon | reverse complement strand
GAGTTCTCCTTTTTAATCCTCTTGGCCAGTTTTTTCGGGGGAATATCACACGTGCTAGGGATTATCACTATATTACCTCTGAATCCCCTTCTATGGTTATTATTGTCAGTATTTGGAATGGGGATATGGGAGATCGTGAGTGAGGGCCGTAAATTTCTGTCCCAAAAACGGGAATTTCACCCAATTTCTCTTTTGAAAGCAGTATTTATCCGCCAATTGAACGATTGGGGCAGGTTTTATGGACAAATGCCGAAAATTTGGGAGATTGGAAAACGATGGGATTATTTTTGCACGGGTGAATCGATAGAATACGAAAGAAAGCACGCCCTGTTTAAATTCGCCGGATATGTTGCCATCTCTTGCTTTTCCTTCGTTTTAGTGTTTCTATTGTGAAGGTGCGTTGTGAAGCTGTATTGTGAAACTATATTGTGAAGATGTTTTTAAATCTTTAGTCAAGTTTTTTTGGAAAAGTTAAAGAAAGGATTAGGGGAGAGAAAGAAAATGGAAAGCAAAAAAACAAAGCGCGGTTCTGAATCTGAGAAGGAAAGAAAAGGAAAATCAATTCCGAAAAGAGATGATTTGAATCATTACTATGATGAACATCCCACTATGCTAAGTTCTCCCTATACACTCCATATTGACTTATTTCGGAGGGATAATCAACGCCTTACCGACCTTGGAAAGAGAATCTTTAAGCAAATTCCCTTTTCAGGGAAAAAAGTTCTGGATTACGGATGCGGCTTGGGGGGCTTGTTGGCCTTTTTGAAATCGGAAGGGGCCGAAGAATGTGTGGGGGCGGATATTGAACGACATATCGTTGAGGATAACAGTCCGTATATTGATGCCTTTCAACTCTTAGAATCTCCTCGTTTGGATTTGCCGGCGGGATGCTTCGATTTGGTGATATGCTCGGAGGTCTTGGAACACACGGGTAAATCGCGCCGGTTCTTGGAAAAGATATTATCTTGGATTCCGTGGGGTGGTCTGCAGTTTTACGGGATTTTCAAAAAGATTGAGTGAGGTTTTTTTTAATGAAGAAAGAATGCAGCCGGAAGATTTTTGCTCCTAATGGCTATTTGCCTTCCTTTTCTCATAATGTCCATTCGGAATCCCAATGTTCTTCGATAAAATCTCCTCCTTTTAGATAATATTTTTCGTCTGCAGGGCTCTTAATGGGATCGTCGTATTCATAGGGTTTCTCAAGCAAATCATACTTCTTTTCATGCATTATCAATACTTCATAATCGGAAAGCATTTTCTTAGCAACGCTCAGGTGATTGTTTGGGCTGAACAAATCTTGTTCTTTATACTTTTTCTCTTTTTTCATCTCTTCAGGGCTGATAAAATCTTCCAAACTGGTATAAAAGGGATAATATTCATTTCTTTCACCTATCCACTCCCCCTTAAATTTCGGTATTTTTTTTCTAACATAATCAGTATGAAATGAAATCTGGCCAAGATCCTTGAATTCAAAATATAAGATAATTGGATATGTCATCCATTCAGAAAATCTCTTCATTTTAAATCCCCACGAGTAGAATGGATAATTACATTTCAAGGAATATTGAATGATTTCATCTAAGAGCATTTGTTTCCAATTATAAAGATCGGGAACATATTTTGCCCAAGAATTGATATTATATGCAGTATATAAAAGGTCCCAAACCTTCTCAAGATTAGTGAGTTTTTCCCATTTTTGG
This sequence comes from uncultured archaeon, assembly GCA_964513765.1. Classification (GTDB taxonomy): domain Archaea; phylum Asgardarchaeota; class Lokiarchaeia; order Sigyniarchaeales; family Promethearchaeaceae; genus CAZEPC01. The sequence goes on along the minus strand of CAZEPC010000684.1, from coordinate 377 downwards.
TCGAATATTTCAATCTCTCTTTTAATTTGACATTTAAACTGTTCCACGATTTTCTTGTCATAAAAATAAAGTGATTGCCTCTTTTTTTTATAGTGAAATATTTCATGCGGTATTTGTTCCCTTATCCCAGGATAATATTTGTACGGAATCTTTAAGGGAAGTAAATCTGATTTAAGTAATAAGAAATTTATCGCGTAAATGAGCTGTACATTATTTTCAATTATTAAAATATTGGTATCGTTAAAATACTGCTGAATTTTTTCATCGAGGGCCTCCTGGTATTCTTCATAACTCCATTCATTTTCAGTGCATTCCTTTTCAGTCCATTCACCATCGTCTTTTTTAAGCTGGTCACAAATCTCTTCATTTATTTCTTC
>CAZEPC010000683.1:0-2083 GCA_964513765.1 uncultured archaeon | reverse complement strand
TATAATCGTTCTAGCATACACACAAGTAATCCAAAAAGGAAAAAAAACCTTTTTTTATGGAAATTTTTCGCTGGCGATTTTTCAGCAAAGAATTTAGAACCTCAAAAAGCTTGCGAAAGCTATTTCCCGCACGAATATTAGATCGGTATGGTTTCATCGAAAACCCGCATGTATTGAAATACCTCAATCAGAAGATTGCCAATTTGCTACCAACCCGATCCCAAGTATCCTGATAGGTAGAGATGGGTCCCCTCTTCCACTCGAGAATACCACACATGATACAAGCCCTCATGTCGAATCACGTAGCTCGAGTCTCTCCGGCATATTCCTGGTTCTTTCCCAATTCCCTTTAGTTTAACTTGAACTTGATCTGGTATTGCATTATAAAAATGTATGATTTTTTAAATAATGGTTATAATATACATAATATTATGAAAAAAGGTGGAGCAACCAATCTCAAGAAAGAATTACGTGCAAAAATCAAAAAATTAATATCTTTCAACACTAAAAATCGAGAGCAGTTATTAAAAGAAATAGAATCCGAAAGAAAAATATTACTCAAAAATAACATTTATCCATATTTTTGCAGCAAATGCAAGAAGAATCATAGATCAGGAAAAATTTATTTGAAACATAAAATCCATGCAGTGGATGATATCAAATTCCCCAAGATACCCGCATTGCGAGTGAAAGATTATCGAATTAAGAAGATCTTTGAAAAGAAATCATCTCCAGAGGCCTTTAGTTCTTCAAATTCGAGCGATATTGAAATAATACGAGTGAGAAAAGATCTCGGAAAGGTGAAAATAAAAATAAGTACGGGAATAAGAACTCTGGATTTCGGATCTATTAAATCTGAAGATCTTTTCTATAATTTAAAATATGATATACCAGTAAAAAAACATTTTAAAGAAAAACGAAGAGGAAAATATAGTACGGAACGATATGACTATTGGAAAGATGATTTTTTTGGATCACCAATGAGAGAATCACTCGGACGAATTGTAATTGAATATAACCCATTTCTTTCCATAGTGCGTTGGTTCATTGAAATCTTGCAATTTGGATATCCAATGGAAAAATTGAAAGAATATATAGAAAAATTAAAAGAACCGTTGAAGGAAAACTTCCTCAGATTCCGTAAAATTGATGAGATTCCCGAAAACCGAGTCTTGGACAACCTTTTATTAAATTTCAAAGAGAAATCACCCATTATTACCTTAAACGAAAGAAGATATGCCTTAACAGATAGAATTAATGAATTGAAAAATGATTTGGGTGATTTAAACCTCTCTGAACCCTTGGATGATTTTTCACTAAAAATAATTGAAGAAATAATTGATTCGACAATTAAAATGTTCGAATTAAGGTATCAAGACCACCCGAAATTGTTGAATGATGAAAAATTCAGAAAGGATATCTCGTTTAAAATGTTAGTAAAAAACCTTCCAAAAGTCATTCTACCAAAATGCAATTTGATCTATCATCTTGAGATTTTAGGTGTATATTATGCTGATTCAGGAGATTACCTTGATGATTTACCTGAAGGCACGGAATTAGAATTGATTCGAGAACCGCATAATCCGTACGATTCACATGCCATCAGTGTAAGACACGATGGAACACATTTGGGTTATATTTCAAAGGAGATCAACCGAACAATTGAACCATACTTGCTAAGAGATGACGGATCGAACATCAAATGTCTTTTTGGAAGATATTCCCCTTCTTTCTCAACGAGGAATAGTTATTCATACGAATCAGATAATGATTTTTATCCTGAGAGGGGCTCAATAACATTTCATGTCTCAAATAATAATAAAATGCTCACGATAATAAAAAATTTGATCAAATTGCATTCTTTGAATTATCCGATAAAAAGCTATGATATTTCCCCTCTTGGAAGCAATGCATATCAAATATGCCGTTGGTATTGCATTAATCATACATCCAAATCTTCAAGTGAATTTCTATCAAAAGTTGAGTATGAGATGAACAAAAGGATAAAAACCGGAAAAGGCTCTTTATCAATTCTCTTATAAGCAGTTGGTTTAAAGTCTTTAATTATCATGCCTGTGCATAA
>CAZEPC010000682.1:0-2083 GCA_964513765.1 uncultured archaeon | reverse complement strand
AAATATTTGTAGTATTATATAATATCATATCATAATTTGTTAAGATGATGAGAAATGGCTTCAAAAACGATTTCCATAAAAAAAGAGATATACGAACGTTTATCTAAGCAGAAAAAGACTAAAGAATCGTTTTCTGACTTGATAAAGAGACTTCTAGATACTTTAGATCGAAAAAGGAATAATAAGGATGAGGTCTTAAAGGAAATCTATGGATCTCCCGAAGAGATCATTTCAAAAGATTTTATGAAGTCCGTAAAAAAAATTCATGATGAAATCAATCAAAATTTTCATATTGATATTAAAGACCCTTCTCGAAAGAAGAAACATAATTGATTGATATCCCTCAGAGTTAATTAACCAGGTGAAAAATATGATATTTCTTGATACAAATGCGGCCTTAGATCTACTTAACAAAAATCCGTCCATTAGAAAAATTATTAAAAAAGAACCCGATAGCATTGCTATTACAAGCGTTACTATGTTTGAGATTTATTGTGGTATTGATTATTTTAAAGAGAAAGGTTGGAAAAGGGAAAAATGATAAAAACTACCGATATTTTGATTGCGGGTATAATGCTTTCAAATGGACATTCCAAATTAATAACAAATGATGGAGATTTCGGTCGAATTGAGGGAATTACGACTTTTTCCTACTGATTTATTTAAACAGCCCAGAAATTTTAAGAAGTATTCTAAGATTATTTCATTGTCCAAAATTACATTTACATGATTGGTTTTGCGCAACGGATATCTTCACGAAATCCCCGCCCCGTAAATTCACAAAAAGAATTGTATTTAAAAATGAACGCCCCAATCCTGCCAATTGATAAATTACCTCGTTAGCTTGAAGCATTCCCAAAATCCCGCAAGTGGTTCCCAAAATCCCTACTTGAGGGGCTTTTTCGGATTTTTCAACCTCGGGTGATCCGTAGGCACACCGAAAGCAGGCACTTTTTCCGGGATCCACCGATAAAATCTGGCCTTCATACCCTCTCACGGAAGCCACCGTATAAGGGATCTTGTACTTCAAGGCCATATCGTTCGAGAGAAATTTGGTAGGAAAATTATCGCTGGCATCGATTAAATAATCGCATGAGGGTGCCAGAGGTGCAAGAGTAGTCTCTTTTGCCCTTTTCTTATGTGGGACAACCGAGATAGAAGGATTGAATTTCGAGATCTTCTTTTTAGCACATTGGACTTTGGGCTTTCCAATATCGCCGGGCTCATATAAGATCTGTCTACCCAAGTTGGTATCCTCCACCACATCATCATCGAATAAATGGATGGTTCCGATCCCGGTGGCGGCTAAATAGAACAATAACGGAGAACCCAAACCACCCGCCCCGATTTGTATGATTTTTGCATCCATCAGCTTTTTTTGTGAGGCAAACCCCATTAACTTAACCTGGGCCGCATACCTCCGGGTTTCCGAGGGGTATTTCTGAACATAGGGAGGATTTGAACCGTCAGCCTCATTCTTATAAGCGTACTTCTCCCCATCCGATTTTTTTCCATTCATGGGGTAAGAAAGGATCTGCCCTTTAAAATTGTAGCTTTAATTAGGTAAAAATGCAAAATAATATTATGATTGAAGAACAATTACAGACCCGCCATCGGATTCTTTTTGAATTTACGCGGCTCACACCCTTTGTCTTTTTGATCACTATCTTTCCGCGGATCATCTACGAGTTTTCTGCCATCGGCATACGGGATACTGGGCTCATTATCTCGGCATCCTTGCTTGGCGGAGCATTCCTAATGTTTCTTCCGATGAACTATGGCTCCGATAAGATGAAGGTGTATGGGGCGATAATCTTGGCGTGGTGCGAAGGAATATTCCTATTTCTGACTGGATTGGCTATTAATCTGGGAATCGATTCAGACCAATACGAGACCATTCTTTTTATCGACCTCTTTTTATTTTCCGGACTTTTACGGAGCTATCTCGAAATCACGGCCCTTCGAAAATTGTACAAAAGCTACCGGCTGGCCCCCAAGAAAGATGACGACATCCAAGATCTTTACGGGAAAATATTGATTTTGTTAGTACTGGGAATAATATCCTTCTTCTCCGAGGACATTA
>CAZEPC010000681.1:0-2090 GCA_964513765.1 uncultured archaeon | reverse complement strand
GGGCTGGAATGTCTCTGACCACATCGGGAACGGGATTGAAATAAACGGATCTGAGAAATATATCATTATTCGGGATTGTTATTTTGAAAATGTCAATTATGGACCTATAAGCCTATCTAATTCATCCCATATTAAAGTTGAACGCTGTAAGATCTTGGAATTCGATACTTACTTTACTTTTGGAATTGAAATAGATAATTGCAATGATATTGAGATCTCAGGAAATATCATTCAAGGATGCGGATCTGGTGCGGGCCTTTTTGTCTTAGATTCAAATTCGATAAAGATCAATGAAAACTCAATTAAACATGTTGCTACACTAATTGGTGTGGAAGGAATGCATGATTTTACAATAGATGATAATCTTCTTAGGGAATGGGGTAATAGAATGATGGATATTGATCGGGCCATAAATGGAACGTTTATCAATAATACTATTGATTATACCTCATCATTTGATTATCCCTCGAAATTAACAAATACCAAAGATATCTTGTTCCAATACAATACTTTCGATAATTTTAACCTCGATATCGATAATTGCTCCGATTCGGAGTTTATCCTCAATGAAATTTCCCATTCCTTTAATTTTGATTCGGAATCGGAAAACAATTTGCTCTATCTCAATAGGTTTATAGGTTCTTTCTCTTTTACCGATAACGGCAACAACAATCAATTCGATAACGGCGATTTGGGCAATTATTGGGAGAATTATACCCACGATCATCCCGATGCCCACTCTTCCGACGGGATAGTGTGGGATCAAACCTACAATACAGAGGGCATAGAGGACGGATTCCCCTTGGTTTCGGAATCCTATCCCCCTATCGACATTATGATTTCGGGTCCGCACTACTTGGACAACGAATCTGTTGGAAACGAAGTATCAACTAAGATCACCTGTCCCCATATTTACCGGCCAGAATATACCATTAAGCTGGATCAGAACATAATTTTCGAGGGTGCGTGGGAAAACGGAAGTGAGATCCTCACTACCATTGATGGCTTGTCCGTAGGGGAGCATTCATTTGAGATTGTTGCTTACAACGGGATTCTTGGAGATTTTAGTACGAAGACCCATCAATTTAATGTCACTATTCCCGTCCCGTACCAACCGACCATCACGACCCAACTCCAGAAGGTCGAGGCAAGCAGCATGCTCCTGCAGTGGGAACCCTCAAAGTACGCCGAATCGTACAACGTCTATGTAAACGGGGTGTTGATGAATAATACCGAGGGTTACATGATGGAGCTGCTCTTCCAATATAACGCCACCTACACCATCACGGTGACTGGTGTGAATGCACAAGGTGAATCAGATCCTTCGGAATCCGTCTCGGTAGAGGTACAAATACTCCAGGGTGATGGGGGACCCTCGAGTAACAGCGACGGCTTTCCCGAATGGGCATGGGCCATCGTTGCCATCGGCGGAGCCGGAATGATTGCAGGGGGAATTAAATCCACCAAAAAGAAATAAAAGAGAAGAACTCAAAATAGGAAAAAGATAAAAATGAAAAAATTATGGTTGAAAACGGGGTTTTATCGACGAAAACTCAATAAATCCATGAAAAGAAAATATGTTGTTCTTCTTTTTTTTCTTATAGGTATAGGTTTATTTCTACCTTCCATCCGATCAACTAGAAAAAAAATAAATAACCAAAATGAAAGATGATTGCAATTTTTCGATTGAAATTTTCCGACTATGAACCCATAAAGTGAGTGATATTGCTAAGGGTGATTTGGTGCTGTTCCTCTCTTGAGATGGTGGCTTCCTTATCCCCGGATTGTTTCCCGTAATACCCGAAATTTGCGTGGTTCCCTCCCTCGATCTCAACTACATCCGCATCTTCAGGGAGTAAATCTAAAGTGTTGGTAACATTTTTACTCAAAACCCCATCTTGGTCTCCGTACATTACTAAACAATCAATATCATATTCGCTTATATCATTATTATCGGCAGCATATGCCGCAAGGAGTATCAAACCTTGAAATGCATCCGGATTATCATGAACCGCTTTTGCTGCCATCGATCCTCCAAGAGAATGTCCGCCTATATACCAATTTTGTATCGGGACTTGATCTTTTAGTTT
>CAZEPC010000680.1:0-2098 GCA_964513765.1 uncultured archaeon | reverse complement strand
CGTCGGACTTGGTCCCTCAAGGTGTTAATGATCTATGAATCTTTAAATATTACCAATTTTTTTGCTATTTTTGTAAACACAATGGATAAAAAGAAAAAAACTACCACATCGCCCAGACAAAACAAAGCAAACAAAACTCTAAACCATTCCATACAAAATTATGGTTCGTTGGGAAAATTTGGCCAATTCTTAACCAATAAAGCGAAGAAAATAGGTCAAAGAGTAATAAGAATTGATGAATCTTACACCACGCAGACGTGTTCCAAAGGCGGAAAAAGATTAAAGCGTAAATTGTCCGAACGTGATATTACTTGCAATTGTGACCATCAGATGGATAGAGACTTAAATTTTGCTCTTAATATTATGGCCAAGTTCCTCATATCCGATGCCCTATCGCATCAACCCTCTTTGAAGGAGGAATCCTTTCTAAGCAAGTGGAATGGGTTTTCTACGACACACTGCCCTAAGATATGCTCACCAACTAAAACTTAGCGGACTCGTAGGAATCTCCGTCCTTTAGGGCGGGGAGGCTTCAACATTCCTCTTTTGAAATATATCATATTTAATTGGAGAGGGATTCATATGATTCTTAAATAAGGATATTTTTTCCCTATATAATGAAAAATTTGAAATGTGGAATTGTAGGTTGCGGTGGTCGAGGTGGTCACTGGGCTAGATTTTTAAAAAAACAAAATGATGTAGAAATTATCACCAGCTGTGATATTAACGAATTAATGTTGGAAAAATTTAATAAAAAGCATGAAATAGGTTTCGGAACTGCCAAATATCAAGAATTTTTGGATAAAAGTGAGGAATTGGATGTGGATTTCTTGGTCATTGCCACCCCCCATTACCTTCACGCCGATCAGACCATAAAGGCAGCAGAGAAAGGATTTGATATCTATTGCGAAAAGCCTATGGCCACAACCACTTTAGAATGCGATCGGATGATAAATACTTGCAAGGAAAATAATGTGAAGTTAAATATTGGATTTCAAAGGCGATATAAAAAGGGATTTCTTTTAGCTAAAAAGATGCTGAAAGATGGGATGATTGGAGATGTTTTTCATGCAAATGTCCAAGCATTATGGTTCAGAACCGAACCATATTATCTTAATTCTTCCCCAGTACCCGAAAATGAGGAGGAAGATTGGGAAGGATGGAGGGGGCATTGGAAAACAGAAGGTGGCAGTGCTCTAATAAATCAGACCATTCATATTTTAGATATGTATTTGTGTTTGGCCGGAGATCTAAAAGATGTTCAAGCAAATGTCAATATCTCAATGCATGAATATATCGAAACCGAGGATAATGTTGCAGCCACCGTTACCTTTCAAGATGGTAGTTTGGGACTTATCCAAGCAGGAACATCTTACAAGTATAATAGTGATGAATTACAGTTTTATGGAACAAAAGGAACATTGAAACTAAAGAGGGGAAAAGTAAAATTGGATGGATTACCTCTTTCTTTTATAGAGAAATTTAAAATGAAAAGAAACATCCCCTCCCACAGAGGAGATCAAATTATGAGAGAATTTATTGATGCTGTAAATAAAGATCTTGAAGTACCAGTACCTGGCGAAGAAGGAAGAAAAACAATTGAGCTCATCCGGGCAATTTATTTAAGCATTATGAATGAGGAAAAAATAAATTTACCATTCGAGGATAATAAAAAACATCCAAATCTTCCCAGATTGGGCATGGAATGTCCTAAAAAATAATATTGAAAAAAAATCAAAAATACTCGTTTTTTTCTCCCTGCACTAGAAAGAATGTTGTTCCTTTATGATTCTCACACCTATTTTTATCTCATCTTTTTCCCAGACTTAGTAAGAACTCATGTGATAAATGGAAAAAAGATCTTATCGGTAATATATTATTTACATGGGTTTCTCCTTCCCTTTAATTAAAAGATTATTATAATAACAATCTAATAAATTGGTTTTGAGAAAAAAGTAAGAAAATAGAAAAAATATGCCTGCGTGCATATTTCGTGAATAATTGATGTTATATGTCATGTTATATACGATGGTTAAAATCTATTTTTGCGCATTTCTGCGACTTGTGATGTCTGTTTGTATGATGACTACTCGGGGTT
>CAZEPC010000679.1:0-2099 GCA_964513765.1 uncultured archaeon | reverse complement strand
TTTCAAGGAATTCTTCAATACTTCCTTCAATTTCTTCTTTACTAAACCATGTAACGTCCATTTTCACTCACTGTATAGGTATTGTTATTTATTTCAAAGTCTTTGTATTACAAGACTTATGTAAGTTATTTATTTTTGCCAATTTTTAAATGTGTTTTTTTCAAAGTTTGAAAAAAAAATTAAATTGTAGTTTCTCATCCATCTTTTAAAAAATCCTTGTGATAAATATTATTTTTCATGTTAAGAGCGAAAGTACTCAATAGAACTTTCTTTAAGAATAAGATTATGAAATATTGGGCATGAATTTATATGTGATTTTAGTTCTTAGCATTTTGGGTATGAAAAAAAAATCCTATGTCATCATTGGGGCGGGACCTGCGGGAACCCATGCGGCGCTTCATCTCCGAAGCAAAAGACCTAAGGTTAATATTTTTGTCATATGTGATGAGGTCACCACCTTCTACATAAGGGAACATATTGTTAATTTAATTAATGGAAAAGAGACTGAAGATCACCTCTTTGAAAAAGGGTTGGATATTTTTCATCGCCATCACATAGAATTGATTTTTGGAAAGGTAATTGCATTAAACCCTGATGTAAATGAGATTTTTGTAGAGTTGAAGGAGAAATATGATAAAAAGTATAATATTGCCCATTTGAGTAAAGAGCATATGAAAAATGGTGCATTTAAGGAAATAAAATTTCGACATGAAATTCCAAATTCTCAGAATTCCAACTCTCAGCAATCCTGCTCTCAGCAATCCTACTCTCAGCAACCCTACTCTCGGCAACCCCGCTCTCAGCAATCCTACCCTCAGAATTCCAACCCTCAGAATTCCAACCCTCAGAATTCCAACCCTCAGAATTCCAAGCCCCAACATCCCAAAGATGTCATTTCGATATCTTATGATTCTCTGCTAATTGCTTCCGGCGGTAAACCTAAAGAGCTTGGAACATCAAATAGTTCAATTAATGGGGTCTTTACCCTATATTCGTTAAAAGACGCCAAGGATGTGAAAAAGGCTATTAAAAATTATAAACCAAATGAAAATATTAAAAATCCCTCCGTAAAGATTACCATTATTGGGGGGGGAACAATCGCCTTGAAATTCATCCGCGGTATGCTCGAAGGAAACTATAATGTAAAAATTAACGTGATCGAGAAAAATCACTCAATGTTGGGTTCCGTCCTTGATGATAAGGGGTCCTCCATCATCGAACAATACATGAGAGAAAAAGGTATCAATATAATTAAGCAGACTACGGCAGTAAATCTTACACAAGAGAACCGTTCCATTACAAGCGTGGAATTATCTAATGGGAGGCTCATACCTTCTGATATTGTGTTGGTATGCATTGGCATCAAACCAAGTGTGAGTTTTTTACAAAATGAAACAATGCTTGGAAAATCCGGAATCTTAGTGGATAGCCACCTTCAGACCCAAATAAATAACATTTACGCTGCTGGGGATGTTGCTCAAGTACCCGATCCAATATTTGAAAAAATCCCTATTTTTCATCCTTCTTGGAGTCATGCGAAAGCCCATGGAAGGATTGCTGCGGCGAATATGATTGGAGGAAACAAAGAATATCTATCCCATATACATTTACAAAAAATAACCTTTGTAGATTTAGGTTTTATTAGTGCGGGTTGTTTTGAGCCCAATAAACATAATTTTCCTCCCAATGATAAAAATCGAGACCTAAAAATATTCCAATCAACGGATCCTTTCCTTAAAGAAATTACGAAAGATGAAACAAAAAATATTCAGAATTCCTTTCTTCAATACAGGAAATTAATATATGATAAAGAAAAGTTGGTGGGGGTTCTTATATTGGGAAAATTGGACTCAACCTATCCTATAAAAAGGGTCAAGAAATGGGTAAAATATCTTCTTTTGAATCAACCCCAAATTGCTAAACATCCCCAAAGGATGCTCCGATTAGATTTTTCAAAATTTAAATAAAATTTCAAAATAATCTATTTAAGATTTAAAACATATAAAGTAAATATAAGAAGTGTTGTTTGAGTCAATACATATTTATTGAGAATAAATCTAACAAGGAGAAAAAAATGGAACCAAGGACATGCCCGTATT
>CAZEPC010000678.1:0-2120 GCA_964513765.1 uncultured archaeon | reverse complement strand
CGAAACATCATGATCGATGTTGTGGAAAGGACCTCCGAAAAGCTGTTTATTCCATTCACGGTTGGCGGAGGAATAAGAACCTTGGATGATATAGATGCGCTTTTACACGCAGGTGCAGAAAAGGTGGGAATAAACACCGCAGCGATTAAAAACCCCGAGTTAATTACCAAAGCCAGTAATAAGTACGGTGCCCAATGTATTGTTTCATCGATTGATGTAAAGAGGATATACATCGATGAACCAATGGAAGAAAAGCCAGATATCCCCGACGATGCGGTCATTTTAAACACCCCCCAAGGAAGATGTTGGTGGACTCCTGTAATTTATGGTGGAAGAAAATTAGTGGGTATTGATGCAATTAAGTGGGCCGAGGAATTGGTTAATTTGGGCGCAGGTGAATTCGTCATTTCATCGTTGGACACAGATGGGATGAAGGAAGGATACGATAATATTTTGCATGCCGAATTGGCAGAAAGAGTCTCGGTCCCCATCATTGCAAGCAGCGGGGCCGGTAGTCCTGAGCATATGCTGGAGGCCTTCACCAAGGGAAAGGCAGATGCAGCGTTAGCAGCGAGTATATTTCATTACGGGCAATATAAAATCAGAGAGGTAAAAGAGTATATCGCCGACCACGGGATTCCAATGCGCTTAGATTACTAACATAGAGATTATAAAGATTTCTAATCATTAAGGCCTTTTTTCCGATATTGTGATTCAATTTCATTATGATCTAAATCATTATCCTCAAGTGCCGTTTGATCGGAGTTTGTATCAATTTCTGCCGATGCATCAACATTATATAAAAGGTAATTTCGGAGTAAAAGCATTTACCCAACGGGAAACTTCTCGGACACGGCGAACATAAATCGTGGATAATCCTTTCCGAGTGGTTGCAAACAAAAGTTCCTCATTTTTTTTCCCGTATTTTTTACATAAACACATTTAAAAATTCCAATCTCAAATAGTAATGTGAAAATAAAAACATTTAGAATGCAATATAAAAAGAATTGGTGAAAAATGGACATTTTACGGGTCATGAATAAAAGGAAAAAATTGGCATTGGTGGTAATTTTGTGCATCGCACCGCTTGTAATGGCGAGAATGGGCATATCCACAAAGCTAAGTAATGAAGATATTAATTTGAATACAAATGAGGTATTAAGGCCTAGGTCGGCCACCGAACACGGTCCGATATCGATTCGCGGAAACGCCGAGCTTGCTGCATTTTGTGCCGGAAACGGGACGGATGGAACGGAAAGCAACCCCCATATCATAGAAGGATACGAAATCAACCTCACCTCTTATTCCGTTGATGGAATTTCGATCGAAGACACGGATTTACATTTGGTTATTAAGAATTGCACCATTACTGATGGGAGTTCGAATAATAATAATAATTGGATGTATAATAATTATAATGGGATTGATTTATACAATTGTTCAAATGTGAAGATTGTAAATAATGAATTAAAGAAAAACGACTATGGGATTCACTTGTATTCCTCGAGCAATAACACCGTTTCGGGCAACAATTGTTCAGCGAACAACCGTGATGGGATTTACATGAGTAGCTCGAACAACACCACCTTTTTGGACAATATATATATGAACAATAATGATGATGGGATTTCTTTGGATTCCTCTATCAACAACAGCCTCTCGGGAAATGAGATGTTTAACTGCGGAATAATGCTCTCCAAGGATTGTAACAGGACCATTATAGACACAACCAACACGATTGGAGGGAAGCCCGTACATTATTTCAAGGACGAATCGGGTGTGAGCCTCTCGGGAGAAACAAATATGGGACAAATAATTCTCGACAATTGCACAAATTGTTATATCGAAGGGATTGAAATTAAAAATGCCTCTCGAGGGATAATTCTGCTGGATTCACATAATAATACCATTTTGAACAATGATTTTACGATGAACAGTAAGCATGGAATGTACCTTTCTTCCTCCCTGGATAATGTCATTTCGTACAATAATTGTTCAAATAACGGGGATGGAATAGAGTTTGATTCATCGTACAATAATACCGTTTCATTCAATGATTGCTCCAAGAATGATATTAATGGAATTGATATTAGGTCGTATATTAATAATAATAATAATAA
>CAZEPC010000677.1:0-2127 GCA_964513765.1 uncultured archaeon | reverse complement strand
TGATTTAACCTACTGATTAATTGTTTTAATGGAAAATAAATCACCAATCGCCCCGTACCGAAAGATTCTTTAACAATTGAGAGAAAATATAAATATCAATTAACGATTATGTATTATCTCGAGGATAAAAATGGTATACACCTGTAAAATATGCGGAAAACAACTAAAGACTAAACGGGGGCTCAACTCACCCCAACATAAAAATAGTAAGCGTCATCAAAGGGCATTAAAGCGAAGAAAGACCCAAGAAAAACTGAGAAACGCCCTAGAAAGGGAGAAAGTAAGGTATAAAATGATACTCTATATAGCACTTACCCAGATTGATGAACCAAATTTTTCAAAAATCATCAATTTTGCAACCTCCTTCGGGATTAAAACTGCTGACATGATTAACATCGTTTTAAGAAAAATTAAGGAGGGAGATCTGCAGTATCATATTTCGGAACATCCTAAATTAAAGCGTATTTACGAGATAATCTTGGATAATCTTTCAGAGTTTAAGGAATATCCTACCACTCTAAATGCCCGGGAGGCCTTTAATATCTTTAAAGATTTAGATTTTCAAGGGGTATATGAAATGGTTGAATTTTTTAAGGATCTGCACAACAAATATCCCACCATGCTTTCATTAAGTTCTTCGGAAATTGATGGACCTCCTGATTTAATCACCTTCAAACGAATATTTCCTGAATCTATTTTATTCACCCCTAGCGGAAGGTGGGATCTATGAGCACAAACTATATTGAAAAATATAATAAAATTTGGAGTACGTTCTATTATATTGAGAAGAAACAGTTAAGGAGGATTTTTTCCATTTTTGCAGGAAGTGGGGGGAGTATGATTGTTAACCAGGATATCGTACCTGATCAATTCAAGATCAAGGATTTTTTAATCATTAATCCCGAAATTAGGGATGCATTGAATAAAATTAAGGGAGCTCTGCTCAACATTGATAATTCAGATGAGGATTTTGCCTCTTCTCTGTTCTATTTTTCCCAATACGGTGGAAGCAAAACACAATTTATTCATTTGGTGGAAGAAGAAGTATTAGAGGGTCATCGAGCAGCAGTGGTTATCAAATTTTCAAACCTATCCGAAATCAAACCTAAATATCTCTTTCAAAAAATAATCTCGGGAGTAATTCGAACTGCAAACAACCTTAAGAAACTTCAATCCAATGCGGAGTTTGAAAGGTTTTCCTCTGAATTTGAGGAGATAAATTCACGAATCAACATTGCAATGTCTCAATCCTCCAATCTCCAAAAAGCGGAAAAATTATTGGACGAATTAGAAACCAAAAGTGTAAAAAGGAAAAGAATCATAAAAAGATTAGATGCTTTGCTTCACTCATCGATCTTGGTTGATAATATTGACTTATTAAATAAGATAATAAATCTTATGCAACTTTGCACGAGATATGGAATGATTTTCGTATTTTTATTCGATGAAGTGGATCTCTGGTTGAAAGAGCACGGCAACGAGTTAAGTTTCTCCGAACAGTTTAACAAGATGAGTAAATTTATGAAAAGGTTTTTAGAGATTCCAAATTCAGAGATAAAAACCTTATTCGTATTCTCTTGCACCGACCGCGTAAATAAACTTCTTCAAAAACACGAGATGGCCTTTTCAAGTAAATCACCCACAGGTAGTCGCCTTGTCAAAATATATCAAAGAGCTAACAAGATTGCCGAACCGGGTATATATGGAGATTCTATAGAGCAGGCATTTGTAAAATTGGCAGTATTTTATGACCTTATCCACAATGCAAAGAAGAAATTAAACAACAAGGAATTCTATCAAAATTTGAAACCAGCATTAGAAAAGGATTATCGGGACATATCTCGAAGGGATTGTAACTCCAAACTTATCAATATCATAGAATCCTATTATGCAATAAATCCGGCACTCCGTATGGGAAGTAGATTTTGGCGACAACAAACCAAAGAATTAGGAAATCTTTTACAAAACCATTTATCCTCAATTTTAAAGAAAATGAGTACAAATTTCCAAAGGAAAGACATTTTAATAGAACCTGATAAGCAATACACCAACGAAAAAATTGATGGATATTTTGTAAATTTTACTTTAGATGGGAAAAAGCGAAGATTATACGCAGAAATTAAAGTA
>CAZEPC010000676.1:0-2129 GCA_964513765.1 uncultured archaeon | reverse complement strand
ATATTGCCGAAAAAATGAAAGAGTTCCAAGAGGTTAAACATCGGGTTTTAGCACTACATCATCACTTGGTCAATGTTCCTGCTGCAGGGATAAAGCGGACTACCTTAGTCGACAGCGGGGATGCATTGGAAATGGTAAGAAGGTTCGGAGTGGACTTAGTTCTGATGGGTCATCGACATGTGCCTCATATGTGGTCGTTCGGGAAAACAATTTTATTGTATTGTGGGACATCTTCAAGCACCAAGGTTAGAGGGCGGGATACTCCATCTTTTAATCACATTAAAATTGATGATAATGAATTGATTGCCCATATTGTGGATTCGGTCAATTTAGAAAAAGAATTATTGGTACATAAGAAGAATGGAAAGATAATTAAATTTGAGCCCCGGGAAGACTATTTGGAACATTTATGGAAATCAAATATTTACAACGGCGATTAATTATTATATTTTATAAAAATAAATAAAAAAGTTTCCCAGAAGAATTCTGGAAATTTAGCAATCTCAAAAAAACCTAGTCTTTTTCTTTTTTCTGATTCTTTTTTTTCTTGTCCTTATCCGAGCTTGTCATATTTTCATCTAATGCAGTGGTTTCGTTATTTGTGTTGGACCTTTTGTTGTCTGAGCTAGTGAGATGTGCATTATGCCCTTGGTTCAATTCTTGGAGCATTTTCTGGGTTTTTAAGCCGAATTTTGCATACAAACCCCCTAAGAGGAGGAGTGAGGAAGCAATAATCACAGACCCGATTATTATTTCGTTTGAATTCTCCGGGCTATCACCATCATCTTTATTTTCTCCCGTTGAGGACCCAAGGCCGATTTGATTGTTTGGGGCTGCCTTTGATACAGATATAGTGTCTGAATATTGTCTGCTCAGAGTATCATTCATGTAAACGGTTATGAGTATATCACCGGCTGCGGTGTTATTCCAAATATCTTTATTTATACTAATAACCCCTCCTTCACAAGTAATATTCCCTCCTTGCTCTCCTATTGTGTACCAGATGCGATCGATATTATGTCCGGTTGCTTCAATCGTTAATGTGGGCGAATCCATTAATTCATTAAAGAGATATGCGTTTATTTGAAGGGAATGGAGGGGATAATCCGTATTTTGGTTTGGATCTGTTTCTTCTGTGAGTTCTTCCAAATCGGAATAGTTGTCATTGTCTGAATCAATATTACGAGGATTGGTGCCATAAATATATTCCATAAGGTTACTGATGCCATCTCCATCAGCATCCATTGCCCCATCCCCTTGGTAGGTCGGTAATAATCCCCAATTGTCCTCAAAATCGTCCGGCATGAAATCTCCATCCGTATCATTATTGGTCGGAGATGTGAAAATCTCATGAACTTCATATCCATCCAAGAGTCCATCTTCGTCCGAATCTTGATTAAATACATCTGTTCCATATACAAGCTCATCTCCATCTGAAAGATCGTCTCCATCGGTATCTGGGTTGGTGGGGTTCGTACCAATTGTTATTTCATCATAATCTAAGATATTATCATAATCTGTGTCTTGATTTGTGGCATTGGTGATAAAGCCATCAGATCCCTCAAACCATTCTTCGATGTTTGTTATTAAATCTCCATCCATATCCCCGTTATATGTCCCTAAAAACGGAAATCTATCCCCGTTTCCAACGCTTCCTTCGGGGTGATAAGGAGTATCTCCAATCCCGTCTTTTGGATCAGTATCCTCTCCATCAAAACCTTCCCAAAAATTACCTAATTCTCCATCATCATATATATTATTAACGCCCGTGTCCGTATTGTTTTGGCCGAAGATTTCATTTCGGACTATAATGCTGTCGTTTGTATTTCTAAATCTAATTCCGAATGTTGTTTCTAAGATCCCCCTTGTTCCATTATTGCCCATATCTCCAGATTCACCCCTTGTTCCCTCACTATTTAAGCCACCTAATCCTCCTGCACCTCCAATCCCACAGTTTCCAGGTGAAAGACTATTTAATTCTGGGAATATAGAATCATTTAATTGGATACTCTTGGAGTTGATGGCCGAAAATAGACAATAATAGGTTTGATTCCCTCCATCGCCACCAGTTCCCCCATCTCCGCCAACTGCTGCTGTGTTAAATGCGTCCTGAGTCTCTCCACCTGCTC
>CAZEPC010000675.1:0-2140 GCA_964513765.1 uncultured archaeon | reverse complement strand
AGAAGATCTTTTCTCTGATCTTTAGGTACATTTCGTACTTTTGAATAAGTGGGTTCAACTTCTTTGGCATATTCCTCATCATCGTATATGAATACCTCGCCATCTAGTTTTGGAAGTCCAAAATGAGTCTTCATGTAGCGAATGAACGTCAAATCTGGTTCGGCGGTTTCCATAGCTGCAATCTTTTCTTTAATCTCGACCCGATTTGGAGAACCCTCCCCAAAATGATCAATCTTAAATTTAATTTCTTGCCTGTGTAATAACTTGTTTTCTTTTCTGTCTGTGATTTCGATTTCGACCACAATAATCACCTTATCATCGGGTATCCCTTTTATGTTAAAGGGAGACCTTCATATTTGATAGTATTTTAAAAAACACTTCATTTTTAATTAATTTTTGGATCTGATTTGAGCTATTTTTTTTCACTTTCTTCTCGACGTCTCATCCCACTTTCGCTTTATTTATGATATTGAAATTAGTAACATTACCATCCGGCAAATTATCCAATTGTTGGGGGATCTGTTCATGTTCCGTTCATTTGATTTTATCAAATTCACCAAGAACTTCTCTGAATCTCATTTTCGTTTTCTCATCTGAGAATATGCCAACACAACCCGCCTCAACAGAGATATTGGCCGAAGTAATTGGAGGTTGCCCGTAAAAAATAAAATCACGGTGAGAATTAATTGTAGCCGGAAGCACCAGAAGGTCCTCCTCCCCGTTTACCTCTATAATATATTGGTAGGGGTCGTGTATCCGCTCTTGAATAAAATCAAAAATCTCTTCTCTGATATGTTCTCTGGGATTTTTTACTTTTTTAAACTTAATGATAGCTTTTTTGGCTCGTTCAGATTTATAGCTTGTTTCGGATAGGTTTTCTCCATCAAAAGACAGATTAAGTGAGATTTTATCCCCGCGTTGAGTATTCCCATCAATAAAACAAAATTTAACAAATTTATTTAGCCGTGGGTCTTCTAAAAATGCCTTGCTTACCACATCTCCCACACAGATAATGCAATGATTTTTTTTATCGGTAAAATCCGGGTCTTCCTCCAAATTTAAACCCTTAGATTCCATCCATTCGACTGCTTTCGGCATTGATTCCGAAGGAGGACCCGTAAATAACTCTCCTTGTGGTTCCCCCAGTTGCATTCTCAAAGATTTTGTTAATTTATATTGCAATTTTTTTCAATCCTTATTGCATAAATCGATTTTTAATAACTAAGAACGTGCACAATCTTTAAAAATTTATGGGGCTTTCAAAGAATAGAAAATGAAGAAACATCGATGGCCCTATTATGTGCTCTTACGATGGACAAAACTTAGTAAGAGAGATGGAATAATCTATAAATATCTAGAATCAAAAGTACCTAATTATCAGCTTCCAGACCCTCTTAAAACATCAGAGGAAAATAGAGTATCAACTAAAGAACAATGGCGGGATATTCGACGACCAGAGATTATGAAGATTTTTCAAGAAGAAGTGTACGGAAAAAGTCCCGAACGACCGAAATCCAACTATTTCGAGCTGTTAGAGGAGGACAAAAAGGCGTTAGGAGGAAAAGCAACCCGAAAACAAATTGCTATCTATCTTTTGGGGGAAAAACAAGGTCCAAAAATGGATTTTTTGGTGTATGTTCCTAATAAGACTAAAAAAATGGATGAAAAAGTACCCTTATTCTACGGTTTGAATTTTTATGGAAATCATACCGCCAGCGAGGATCCTAATATAATTATAACCGACTCTTGGATGCGGAATAAAGCGGAATATGGTATATCAAACCATAAAACTACTCAAAAATCCCGGGGTGTGAGAAAAGAGAGGTGGTCCGTAGAATATTTAGTGGATCAAGGATGTGCCATCGGCACTATTTATTACGGAGACATCACGCCAGATCGCCCGAACGGAGTAAGAACGGGAATACATTCATACTACGAGGATTTAAAAAGAATCCCAAATGATCAGGCCCCCAAAAAAAATAAAAAAAGAAAAGGATATGAATGGGGCGCCATAAGCTCTTGGGCATGGGGATTAAGCAGAGTGATGGATTTTCTAGAAGAAGGACACATCCCCGAAATAGACCTCAAGAAAATATGCTTAGTGGGACATTCCAGATTGGGAAAAACCGCTCTTTGGGCA
>CAZEPC010000674.1:0-2147 GCA_964513765.1 uncultured archaeon | reverse complement strand
TCAACAATAAGATAAATTAACGAAATTATTTTAGGCTAATTATTAAGTAAAAAAGACCTAAAAAAGAAGCTAAAAAATAGTAAATAATGAAAAGATCGTAATTACTTTTTTAGAAGAGAGTATGTACCATTCACATAATCATCGATATCCCAAAGTTGAAGATCACCTTGCACTTCATCACCTTCTTCGATGACATTTCCGATCATTTGCACACTTAGAGTATCATTGAGATCAAAACTCATCTTAAATTCATAGCCGGCCACAATATAACTGGTTGAGAAAGAAAGAACTTTACCTTCGACATTTACGGCACCTTCACAATTCCCTTTCCCATCAAAAGTTGCATTGATAACATAGGCAGGATATCCATTAGGATAGAGTGTGCCAGAATAATCACCATTTAGTCTATCATTGTTAGCATTACCCCTCTCTCGAATTAGACCCACAAGCATAAGTGAAGCAATTATGATAGAGACAATAAGAAACACATACAAAATTTTCGAATAGATGGTCTTCTTTTCTTCATCCATCTTAAATTTAATAAACCCTTAATTAGATAAAATTTTTGTCTTTTCCTTCATAGAATGAATTAAATGGAATATTACATAATTCATTGTAATAAGTGTGCAACACCTCAATATATCAAGAGCGGTCAGAAGACACGCAAATGTCCTTATTGTGGAAATAGGATGGTATGCAAAAAAATGAGGATATTTGCAAAAACCAATTCGCTTCAAGAGGCAAATCAAATCGTCCGGGACATAAAAACCCCCACAGAAGTGAAGAAAAGAATATCTCTTATCGCAAATAAATACAAAAACGCATCAAATCAAAAATCTTTCAATTACCAGCTCTTGGGAGATTTACTATCTGAATTAATTGCAGTTTTTCCAAGAGCCTTACCAGAATCTTATTTAATTCAGAGAGCCGAGATGTTGGGGTTAGAAGATGAAGAATTTATTGAAAAAATTCTTGATCAGCTCAATCAACACGGATTAATGACCAGAAATAAGGATCAAAAGGGGAGAATGGTCTTATATTTTCCAAGCCTCCCATTTAAATTCAAAAAACTTTATGTAAAAAAACCAAAACCTAAAAAAGAAATGGAAGAGGAACGAAAAAAAATATGGAAAGCATCTCAGAAATAGAAAGGAACGATTTAGAATTCCTCCATGATCTTGCCACAGAATATGGAATTGAATATTTTAATGTTCGGATGGGGCAAGGAACCAGCACAACATTCTCTATACTAAATGGAATCACAAAGATAGCCAGGAATGGTTCAAGCAGGGGTTTTTCGATACAAACCTTTAAAAAAGGGGGCTGGGGCTTAGCCTTGGGACATGATTTTAAGAAAAAATCATTAGAGTATGTGTTTAAGGAATCGGCCAAGCTTGCGGCATTCTCTGCAAAATACACAAATGAAATCTATGAGATCCCAAGCATATCTGTGGAGAATAACGAGTTCGAAATAGAACAGAAAATACCGTTTACCCAGATTGGAGCAGATGAAAAAATAAAGTTTTTATTGGATTTAGAGAAAAATGCAAAAATCGAACCCCGCATCAAGACTACCCGGCTAAATTATTCTGATGGAAGTGGGGAAGCGATATATTTCAACGGGGCAAAGTTTTTGCGGATGAAAAAAAGTGCCTCTTTCATCATTTTCGAATCAATAGCCAAAGAAGGGGTGAATCAACAGCGTTATCATGAAACTCACGGTGGTTTAGGGGGTTTTGAAGTAATGAAGAAAAGGCAAGATCTGGGCAAGGCAGCCTCTCAAAATGCCCTCGAACTGCTTGAGAGTACTTCCATTAAGGCAGGAAAATATGACATAATTATGGATCCCTCATTAACCGGTACTTTTATTCACGAAGCATTCGGACATGCTTGTGAAGCTGATGCAATTATTGCGGGAGAAAGCTTATTAGTAAATAAAATCGGAGAGAGAGTAGGGGGCAAAAATATCACCGTTATCGATGACTCCACCCTCCAAGGAGAATTTGGGTATAGCCCATATGATCATGAAGGAACAAAAGGACAGAAAACTGTATTAGTAGAAAACGGAACACTCAAGAATTATTTACATTCCTTGGAAACTGCCTCAAAGATGGGCAAAAGACCCACAGGAAATGCCAGAGCTTCGG
>CAZEPC010000673.1:0-2151 GCA_964513765.1 uncultured archaeon | reverse complement strand
CGTAGAGAAATATCTGCTAATTCCGCTGCCTTCCAAGCACTAATTTCACCTTCAGTAACTTTTTGGGATAAGAAATCCAAAATTTCCTTATTAAGAGAAAGCTCTAATAATTGGCGAATATAGCTGGATTTATCTTCAACATTTAAGTTTTTTAGAAGATATTCGATTTTTTCTTCAAGTTTTTTATTCAACCGAACTGATAATACGGTCATATCCAATCAATGTATACTAGGTAAGACCACGTATATAAGGTTAATTTTTTAAAGATTCTATTTTATGCAATTGGAATTGTCAGACTGCCGGGAAGGTTTAGAGAAATAAGAAAAAAACAATGAGGGACGGGAAATTAGGAATTTAAAACTGAAATAGGGAATGTAAAACTGAAATAAGGAATGAGGGCGCTTTTTACAAATAGATCCCCAACTCACTTTTGGGGAGTTTTACATACGACCGATCCAACAGGTGCTCTTGGACTTTACACGCAATATGATTCCGATTTTTCTTAATATTGTGTTCCAAAAGGGTCCGGAAATGAAGAATACTTTCAAAGAAATCCTCCTCAGAAAGTACAGGAATATCACTTCGGATTGCTCTGACCAAGCGGATGATTTTCTGAACCCTTTTTTCCTCCAGATAGTGTTGAATTGCACCCAGGCCCTTAGATATGATCTCGGTGCCCGGATCTTGCCAAGGATTGTTAGAAAGGTCGTACCTCTGAAGAGTGGTTAAATTTTTAAAAGATAACGGTATTGTACGGAGCATATTATTTTTGACCCAAATAGTCGTAAGGCAATTAAGATCTCCGATAGAAGAGGGTAAGACTTCCAATCGGTTGTCGTTTGCATAGATCAGCCTAAGATCCGAGAGACGGGTCAGTTCATTGGGAAGAAAATGTAGTTGATTATGTGAAAGATAAAGTTTCTTGAGGTTTTTAAGCTTTTCGATTGCGGGAGAAAGGATTTCTAAGTCATTTCCATCAAGATCTAAGTATTCTAATTCAGAAAGCTCAAAAATTTCTGAGGGAAGGGAGTCTATTCGATTATTTTCCAAGATTAAAACTTTTAAATTTTTAAGGTTTCTAATTTTCGGTGGAATTACTGTAATTCTATTGGACCTGAGATTTAGGGAGGTAATTTTATTCAAATCAAAAATGAAAGGGGGAATTTCCTTGAGGTTCTTGGCACAAAGGCTCAATTTGGTAATATAATTATCTTCCTCCACAAATCCCACACTATCCCAAAAAATCTCTTGAAGGCGGGGAATATTTTTAATCCGAAGTCGCCGAATAATAGCCCTATCATCTTTAGATTTACCATCCCCCCGTTCAGAGGATCCCAAATTCCGTAAATTGGAAGGTTTTCTTTGTGGATTCCGAAGAATAGTTGGTGGTTTTCTCATAGTGAAATCTCTATTATCTTAAGCCATTTTTCCCATAAAAATATACATATGATAGGCCATATTACCTCCTTTTATATAGAGAGAATGGAACATACCAAAAAATTACATTCAACTCAGATGATTTCGTTATTTAACCCAAATACAAAAAAGGATAATGTGACCGCTATGAAGAGGCTTCTGGAAGAGATAAAACAAAACCAAACCGAAGAGATCAAAAATCTTTATCATTATATTTGACTCTTTCTTGGCGTTCGGTGATTTACATTATTTTAAACGATTATTTGAGCAATATTTTTCATTGGTAGTTAAAATCCGAGTTGAGTTCTTTAAATCGTTTTTCCCATTTTCGATTGCGACATGTGATTTCTACGTAACTTTTCAAGAACCCGGTTATTCTGATATTAAATATCTTAGTTCTGGTTATAAAGGGTTTCAAAATCGAGTCGTAATAATAAACTGAAACAATAACCGTTACTGCCAAAGATATTATTATGCTACGGATAATAATATAAATTAATATCATCACAGAAAAAGTAATAAGAAACCATTTTATGACATTTTTAAAACTTTGAGTGCTCCAATCTTCTGTGTATTTTTGAAAGTGTACCCTACACACGTAGGAGTATATTGAATGTTTTGGACTTTCGTTAAAACCGGGGTCCCTTAAGAATTCCAAGGATCTATATAAGTGTTCGTTGGGATTGTCCTCGTGACAAAAAGGACACACGTAGGGAATTTTGAGGTTGTTGAGAT
>CAZEPC010000672.1:0-2156 GCA_964513765.1 uncultured archaeon | reverse complement strand
TTATCCCTCGAATAACACCTTGTAATTTTTTTGGAACCGATCCGATTTTAAATGGAACAGAAAATGAAATTAACGACTTTATCGATGAAAATGAGATTGATTATCTCTTAGTTAAATTCGAAAATAAAACTCAAAACTATTCATCATTGGAACAAATAATTTTGAATAATTTATCAATATCATATTCTGAAATATTTAATTCCTTTAATCAAACCTATAAGTTGTTCAATTTAAAGGATTAAATAATTGAATCCGAGAATAATAAGTTTTTTCCTAAATATTTCTTATTGTCCGTTTTTAAAGAAAATAAATGTGTTGGTGGAAAACTAACTCAAGTTAGAGAAGAATTTATTCTAAATCTTTGAAAAAGGATCTTTGTTTTTATCTAAAAACTCATTAAGATCGGGATTTTTTTTATCTCTTTCCGAGAGTATGGGAACCTTAGTTTTCCACTCCACTCCAATTTCAGGGTCGTTCCACTTAATTCCGCGTTCGATGGAAGGATTATAATAATTGGAGACTTTGTACTGGACTTCTGCGGATTCGGATAATACCGAAAATCCGTGGGCAAACCCTACTGGTATATAGATTTGCAAAAAGTTATTCTCGGATAGTTCAACCCCGTACCATTGTTTAAATGTCGGTGACTCTTCCCTTATATCCACCACCACATCCCAAATCTTTCCTTTCGTGCATCGAACCAATTTTTCCTGGCCCGGATACAACTGAAAATGTAATCCTCGCACCGTGTTTTTCACTGATTTGGAATGATTATCTTGGACAAATTTGGTGTCAATTCCGAGGTCACAGAATTTCTTATATGAATATGATTCGTAGAAAAAGCCCCGTTCGTCCTTGAAAACTTTGGGCTTGATTAAAAACACTCCAGGTAAATCGGTTTCAATTTTTTCCACTTTTTTCAGTCCAACTCACTTATTTTAGTATGCAATAAAACCTACCCTTCTTTTTCTTCTTTTCCTTCTTATCCTTCTTATCCTTCTTATTCTTTCTGTTTTTCAAATTTTTTCACGAAATTACTTGAGCGCAATAAGGTTTCAAACTTACCCGCATCCGACCAAAACCCGTCCAAAATAACGGGCTTGACCAAATTATCATCCACATACAAATTGTTCACATCGGTAATCTCGAGCTCCCCCCGATTGGAGTAGCCGATATTATCAACAACATAATCAATCCTCTGGAAAATATCATTCCGGTAAAAATATAGCCCCGTTACGGCATAATCGCTCTTGGGGTAGTCGGGCTTTTCCTCGATACTCACAATCTTATTGTCCGAACCAATTTCTGCCACCCCAAACCTTTCTGGATCCGGGACTTGCTTGAGGAATAGATAGCAATCGTGTTCCTCATCGTATTCAAATTCTTGGACTTGTTTTTCAAATCTGTCCTCGAAAATGTTATCGCCTAAAATCACGGCCACATCAT
The DNA here is from genome assembly GCA_964513765.1 of uncultured archaeon. Classification (GTDB taxonomy): domain Archaea; phylum Asgardarchaeota; class Lokiarchaeia; order Sigyniarchaeales; family Promethearchaeaceae; genus CAZEPC01. Next base: position 710 of record CAZEPC010000672.1, on the reverse strand, counting down.
GACCTTCCACAATCGGCCGCGTAAGTGAAAGTGCTTCGGCAATGCCGCCTGCGCCTTGCTGGTATACATACATCAATTTTACCCCAAAATCGGATCCGTCCCCCAATAACCTCACAAAATCGCCAACACTCTCCCCTCCGAGCACAATCACAATTTCCTCAATCCCGGACTTGCTCAGGGTCTTGAGCACCTTATAAATCATCGGTTCGTTGTATACGGGTAAAAGATGTTTGTTCGTTACATTAGTTAACGGCTTCAATCGGGATCCGGTTCCCCCCGCCAAAATTACTCCTTTCATGGTCATTTTATTAAAAATTCCACCTTTTTTTCTATAAATAAAATTATGTTGTTTAGAAATAATAATTCTTTGATTTATTGATAATATTCATATTCAACCAATTAATTAACATTAGGAAAATTAATAATAAAAATAATTATTTGGTAGAATTATAATGTCCAAATTTATAGTGCTTTACCAAAAAAACAACATCCAATTTTCATTTAAAAAGATCATCAAAAAAGTATCATCAAGAATCATCCCAAACATAATTACACCAAATCCTCCCATTATCAAAGAAAAAAATGGAGTCTACATTTCAATAATCAACCCGGTTAAATCAATAAAAAAGAAAGATATGAGTTTTTATTTGGGCAATTTATTAAATCCTAAAAACTGGGATATCCCCTACTCAAAAAGACCAGATGGAAAT
>CAZEPC010000671.1:0-2159 GCA_964513765.1 uncultured archaeon | reverse complement strand
GATGAGAAAGCAGATGGAACGGTCGGAACAAGGACCAGATATTTGTCAGAGCTTCACTCAGGTGAACAAGTATTAGTAGTGAATGTAGAAGGTGAAACCCGAATAGTCTCATTGGGGAGGGTTAAGATTGAAACCAGACCAATGCTCTTATTTAAGTTAAAAGTTAAAAAAGAGGAGGGGGACATTCCCTTGTTGGTTACTATTCAAAATGCAGAAACTGTAAGGCTTGTGGGAGAGGATTTAAAAGCAGTTTCTTGTACGGAGCTTAAGCCCGGCGATAAAATAATGGTTCATGTTGGACCAGGTGCAACTCACTTTGGAACTACAATTAAAGAAACCATTATCGAGAAATAGTTAATTTCCCAGAATATATCTCATATTCTTATTATTGTCTTACTCTTTTTTCTTATCTGAAATATTTCGGCAATATTTTTTGATTTCTTCGGTCCCCTTCCTCAAAATTTCCTGATCTTTTTGACCCAATGGGTTATTTTTGAGCTTTAACTGTAGAAGACTCTCTAATACATGGATATTTTGGAGTTTAGTGATCTTATTGTTGCAAAGGTTTAGGAATTTTAATTTGGAAAGATTTGGGAATTTAGGGATTTTCTCAATTTTATTATTATGAATTGTTATGGATTCAATATTTGAAAGATTCCCTAAAGTCTTAATTGATGTTATTTTATTATAGGCTAAATCCACCGATCTTAATTTTGAGAGAGAAGAAAGGTATTTTAATTGATCCGACCGGATTTGATTGTCGCTAAGATTGATTACCCGTATAGATGTACATTTTTCTAAATTTCTGAGTCGTTTGATTTTGTTTGATTGTAATTGTAATTTATACAAATTTTTTAATCTCGTTAATCCCCTGGGAATATGAACTAAACCCGCTGAAACCATCTGGACCTCTATTACCGTTCCTTCTTGGGATAAATTGAAATTAAAGCCGAAATTATGTTCCAAAATATCCATAAGACCAATAATTGTCCGTTTTTCTTCCCTATTTTTAATCCTTGTCAGCTTATTTTCGACGCTCATTAACTTCCTTAAATGTTTTATAGCAATAAAGATAATGCTAACATAATGTCGATAAAAAATAAAGTCGTGAAATCTAAAATAGTTACGACCATTGGACCAGCTACATTCTCAGAGGATATGCTTATAAAACTAAGAGAGGCTGGTGCTGATGTATTTCGTTTAAATTTTTCACATGCTTCTGAAAATGGGGATGAGATGGTAGAGTTATTCCACAGGATTCACAAAGTTTGTCCAGATGTGGGAATTCTTTGCGATATCCAAGGTCCAAAGATACGGGTTGGAGAATTTGAACAGCCTGCGGTCCTAGATGTGGGTGATGAATTTAAAATATATCAGAAAGAAGTAAAAGGTAATAAGCACCAAACATGCATCTCTTATGATGGATTCCTCAAAGATGTAGATATTGGGGATTCAATTTTCATTAACGATGGACTCATTCGCTTGAAAATTATTGAAAAAAATTATGAGAAAGGGTTTGTAAATACTAAAGTAATTACTTCTGGTCCGATTTCAACTAAAAAGGGAGTGAATATTCCTTCCGGTGCTTTAAGTGCGAAAAATCCTACCGAAAAAGACAGGAAAGATTTGAAAATTATAGCGAAATTGGAACCAGAATATGTTGCTGCTTCTTTCATAGCAAACGAGGCAGAGGTTCGGACCATCCGTAATATTCTAAACAATGCGGGTGCTTCTGACACGAAAATTATCTCAAAAATTGAAAGACCGGTTGCTGTGTCTAATTTTGATGAAATTTTGACAGTTTCGGACGGTATAATGGTAGCTCGAGGAGACTTAGGTGTCGAAATCCCAGCAGAACTCGTCCCCATTAGACAAAAGGAGATGATCCTAAAATGTAATCGGGTAGGAAAACCAGTAATTGTAGCAACGCAGATGCTGGAATCAATGACTCAAAATCCCGTGCCTACCAGGGCGGAGGTTAATGATGTGTTTAATGCGGTATATGACAGATCTGATGCAGTCATGCTTTCGGGGGAGACTAGTGTTGGAAAACATCCAATTAAAGCGGTGGAGTATATGGATAAGATCATTAATACTGCCGAAAAATATATTCCCGATAAAGCGCCTAATGAAATAGATTCAGAAGAGCCCGATCTTTA
>CAZEPC010000670.1:0-2164 GCA_964513765.1 uncultured archaeon | reverse complement strand
AATATTGTTACATATTCTAATTCTGGAATAGTAATTCCATCTCCTGTAACCTGTCCATATTCCATTTCTATGCCTGTTTCCGATATTGAGCCGTCATGCCAATACATGTTCATTTCGGAGAGTCCTGGTTGTCCGGCTTGTTCTTCTCTGCACATATATTGCCACAAGCCACCATGAGATTCTGAAGTGAGAAGCCTCCAATCCGCAACTGCTAAATTGTTTGGATAATTAGGATTAACGGAATCTCCCGAATCTGGATCTACTGCACCAGAGGTAGGGTCACCGTTGTGATTATATCCATCATTATTCGGATTTCCATCTGGATACAATGTTTTCATCCCCCCGCTGAATTGTCCGTAATGGGGATTACTGGAATCTGCACCATAATAAAGTGTCAAATCATTTCTGATATTATTACTGAACTCCATAATTTCTTGGAAGAAATAGTACACATATAAATCGGGGGCCAAAGAAGGTGGTTCGTCAATATGTTCATATGGTCTCTGATTTATCATCATATTATAATAAAATTTATGCCAAATATGACTCTGTTCAAATAATTCTGCTGGAATTCCGATTATCTCACCAGAGTCTGAATATTCGAACCTCGGGGAGTAAAGAATTACCCGGCATGGTCCATCAATGACTGCCCGATGATCTCCTTCTCCGGCAATATCATTATCTCTAGTGGGGGCATTCTGCAAATTTCCGTCATTTCCGTCATATGCATCACTTGGATCGTCAAATGCGGATCGATAGGTATCATAGTTGCCCGGATAATCAAAACCGTCTCCGCTGGGCCAGCTTCCTTCGGTTCTCGAGTACCAAGGATCCGCCAATTCGCACTCTCTAAACCTTTTTCTGGAAGACCTAATTAGATCCTTTTCAGAGGTACCTTTGATCTTAATTTTGTCAATCAAATCAAAATTTCCCCCATCAAATTCCAACTCATATAGGGAACTTGAAACTCGAAATTCAGAAGCGTCCCAAGAGACATAATCTTGATACCAAGATTCCGATTCGATTAAACCCAAATCTGAGGAAGTATAGTAAATATACATATAAGAATTATTAATAATTTCCGTCTCATAATTAAATGTATTCGATGAGAGAAGGTCTCAGGGTCCATCCATAGATTGTTTGAAACTCGCCTTCCATTCTGGGCGTAAAAGATCAATTCATCGGTTCCATCGATCTTCCCAGGGTTTTCATCGTATCCTCTCCCATAAGGGTCCCCAAAGGGAATATATCCTTTGAATTGATACAGTTGAGGATTTGGGTCTTCCTGGGCGGAAGGATCATAATGATCTTCCCACCGATAAGGGTTCCCAATTTCATCAATTTGGAAGGAAATCTTTTTCCATTCGTAATCCGAGGAATAATAGGCGACCCTGATATTTCCATAGTCTTTTCCATTGAGGGCGCTTGCTATGGATGAAAATTGTTCCATATTGATTACTATGGGGGCCATTTCATTTGCCAACTCGGGACAGTTAGCAATCCCTCCCACTTTTGGGTCTGCGATATTTTCTAATTCTGAAGAGTTGTTTTTGTTCTGAATATTTGTATTGACATCAAAATCATAATCTTCCTTCTGATTTTGATTGGGAATGTCATGAAAACTGGGGGCTAATACACCCAATGTAAAAATAAATAAGAAAATTCTTGCATACCACTTTCGATTACATATCTTTTTGATCATCATATCACCTATTATTTATTAAATTATTATGTTGAGGTAGTTTTCAATTCCTTTATTTCCACTTGATCAGCCATTACCATATATAATTTATATGAAGAGTTTATCTTGACAATCATGTAGAATTTATGTCGATTCATTACTTTATGAGAATTCATTTAATTTGAAAAAAATAGAGGTTTGATATACCAAAATATTAAGATTCCCTGGGAGGTTCTTTTCGGACTTGCTCAATATATTCGCCCATATCTATGATATAAGGGCTTTTCTCATTTTCTTTAATGTCGGTTTCTGCCAAACAGTCCTCAAATTTGTAGATGTTAATATCCTTCGGGTCATGGTTATGATAATATACTTGGGCAAAGAAAGGATTTTTCTTTGCAATCTTTCCATATTCCCAATCGGGAGGCGCACAATAGGGGCACCAATGTCCGCCCATTAATATTAATGCGGGACTTCCCTCGA
>CAZEPC010000669.1:0-2166 GCA_964513765.1 uncultured archaeon | reverse complement strand
ATCCTCTGCTGATTCAAGAAGCTGTTGGGAGTTATTGCTATATGTATATTTCCCATCCGTGACATCAGAAAGTCGCTTCATGATATTAAAATGTTCTACTTCTCCTAATCTAAAAGTATCTATATGCATTTGGAGCTGTGAGGCCAAATTTGCCATCTTTAAGGGATCAACCTTGGATTTTGTGAATTTTCCATCTGAAAAAATCAAAATTCGAGGGATTCGAGCTCCAGCGCTTCTAATATCTTCAATTAGCACTTTTATTGCCTTTCCAATTCCATCACCCAAGGCACTTCTTCCGCCTATTTTCACCTCTTTATTTAAAACATCCCTTATTGTTTCATAATTTGCACCTGAATCATAATCTAACACTTTTCTGGCTTTTTCATTGAAAATGATTAGGGAAAAGGCGGTGGATCCCCCCACATCTTGATCGTTTTTAAATCTAGCCTCCACAAATTTAAGAAGCGCATTTTTGCAAGCTTCAAGTCTATTTGGTCTGTAATCCTTTCTATACATAGATCGTGAGGTATCTAATACTAACGTAATACTTTCTGATACTGCGTCTGGCATATTATCTTCCTTTTTCTGTCAATAATTTTTCTTAAAGAGCTTCTAGTTTAATATGATTTTTTTCTCCAAAAAAAATATTCCCTCCATAGTTCCATTAGTTGAGAATTGATAAAATTGTGGTTAAACATTGAATATAACCCAGAAAAAATAAATTTTTTAGGATCTTCAAATTGAAAATATTAACGAAAAAAGAAAAAATAAAGTGATCAATATGGCAGATACTCCCAAATATTTAAAACCCATCATTCCATTTTTTGATGAAGATGTTGATTTTAGCAGCATAAAGAAACCTACAGACATTTTGGAATTTGATATTACCTCATTTAAGATTGTTACCTCCCAATACGGCCCCTTTTTCGAAGGTATTGGAATTACAACAATTAAAGATCTTGCAAAATATCAAGAGGATTTAGTTATAGAAGGATTAGATCCTGATGAATTAAGAAAGATTGCAATGGTCGCCGAAATGATATTCTGGAAGATTACCCAAATTGCAGAAAAAGGAGCTCGTAAGAAAAAGATCATGCTTTTGGGTTTGGATAATGCAGGAAAAACTTCCATGCTTACGGCACTTTCCGAAAAATATTCATCTATAAAAAAATTGCTTCCAACCCGAGGTCTTGTGAGACAGAGTGTCGACTTATTTGGCTATGATATCATGTCATTTGATATGGGTGGCCAAGAAAGTTATAGGGAAACCTATTTCGATAAAGCAGATATGTACTTTGGTGCGGGCGGAGATGTAGTGTTATATTGCATTGATATTCAAGATACCGAAAGATACGAGGAATCATTGGAATATTTCAAAAAAATAATTAAAACATACCAGGAATATGAATTGGCACCACCGATTTTGGTGGTTTTTACTAAATTTGACCCTGATATAAGTGGAGATAAAGAACTCAATTCAAATAAAGTAGATCTAATCACCAAAATTCAAGCAATTGCTCCCCCGGATTTTGATATTGCATATGCGGTCACTTCTATTTACGAACGGAATTCTATTGAACGGGTCTTCTCTCAAGCCTTAAAGAGAATTTCAACATCTGCCGTTGTTATTCAAGAACTTTTAAAACAATTCACAAAAGATATTGATGCCCGGGCTGCTACTTTGGTTTCAACCACGGGATTGGTTTACGGCTCTTATGGAGAAAATGAAAACGAGGAGGATATGCTTAATAATACTGCCGCATATATTCAGAATCTTTATTTGTTCCATCTTTCTCAAGGAATGCGGGTCGAAGATTTTTACCAGCTGGAATACAAGAAAAATAACCTCCATTTTATCGCCGAACATGTTAAGGAAAATGAAGATGATATGATTTATCTATGGATCTTAACCAGCGATCTGAGAACAGAAACGCTCAGAATAGAGAGTTTTATCGAGGAACTAAGCCCTCTTATTGACATCTTCATATAAGGATTTCCAAGATTCCTTATTAATTCTAACTTACTTCTATTTTTTTTCTCTTACTCTTTCTCTAATCGTAGGTAATTTCCCTCACTCTCTCATCAACCAAAACTTTTATTTTCTGGAATAATTAAGATTAATCTATGTCAAATGGATTTGATCCTGTGATTGCTTGGTTTAAGGAA
>CAZEPC010000668.1:0-2166 GCA_964513765.1 uncultured archaeon | reverse complement strand
TCGGGTTCGCAACTTGCCTTAAATTCGGTATGGATTATCCATTGGGAAGCCTTTACTCCGGGAAACTTTGATTGCAACCAAGATCCCCAAGAATTCATAAATATCGTGGAGGACCACGGGGTCAAGGCTGGTACTCTGAAATATGATGGGTGGATCTCCTTGTGAGATTCCCAGGGATTTAATCTTAATTTATTCTGACTGGGAGTTGGAATATTCCATTTCTACCCAATTATCCAGCTCTAAATAAAGTTTTTTGAGTTCATCAATATTATTCTGGGAGGTTTCCCAGTATCCCCGTTTTTCGGCATCCAAAAATGATTCTATCATATCCATCATTGCAAAATGATTATTTTCAACTAGCCGGTTTTTAATTTCCTCATTCTTGACATAGGTCTCAAAACTTTCCTCCCAGATATGATTTTTAACCTTGTGTGTGGTAGCATCTAAGCCCAATAAATTTTCGACTCTTTCTGCGACTTTTTGAGTACCATGAAATTTATGTTCCAACATTCCCTCAATCCATTTTTTGTTCAAATTCCGGGTTATGGCTCCCTCCTTAATAGAATCCTCAATCTTAGATATATTGATCTCCTTGCTGGCGGAATCTGCAATATAAATCTCGAGGTCTTCACCGGTTAAATCTTCATATGCTTTTGTAAGCCCACCTGTGAATTCAAAATAGTGATCGAGATCTGTTATGTGAAACTCTGCGGAGTCCCTTACTTGGCTGGTCATCTTCACTCCGGAGAGGCTTTCCTTAAACTCTTTCAGTGCTTTTACTCCGTTTACATTTTTTCGGTATTGGTAGCACATGTTTGTTAGATAATCCTCTGCCAACTCTTCTTCATCTTTCCAGGTTTTCTTATTGATTATATCGGTTAAATTAGTGTTATATCTCCCGGGAGGAGGACCAAATATTCTCCCATTCCTGGAATTGTCCTTTATCTTTTTATGATGGAAGTTCGATTTCCTGATAAAATTTTGTTCGTGATTCTCTTCTGCATTTGCTACTAGCTCTACAGCTTCATCTATGAGATTAATGAGGTTCGGGAATGTATCTCTAAATATCCCGCAAATCGTAATAACCACATCAATCCTCGGATGATTCATCTCTTCCAAGGGAATCAATTCCAGTTCTGTGGTCCATATTGATTTTTCTTTTACCGGCTTCACCCCTAAATAGTTGAAGATCTGGCCAATAGTTTCACCGCCGGTCTTCATTGTCTCAAATGCCCAAAGTACCACACTTACCGTTTGAGGATATTCTTGGTGGCTCTCATAATATTTTTGAAGTAGTTCTTCCGCGATTTGATCTCCTCTTTTGGTTGCAATGGTGCTGGGAATCAATCTCGGATCAAAACCAAACGAATTTCTCCCAGTTGGGAATACATCTGGATTTCTGATGGGATCTCCGCCAATTCCCGGCATAATGAATTTTCCGCTTAATGCTCTTTCTAAATTTTCCATCTCCCGACAATTTCTCATTTTCTTTGATTGAATTCGTATCCATTGGCCGATCTCATCTTTTTCTTCGGATTTTAACGCAGAAAGGCTTTTTGATGAATGAATTTTTGCTGTTTGCTCTCCTATTTGGGAATTTATGAAATTTTTTAATATTTGGAGGGTATTTTGATCTGAAAGATCGATGTTTTTCAGGACATCTTCTATAGATTCGGGCACATCGCCGCTATGAAGGAGGATATTCAGAATCATCTCTGCCTTATCATTTCCTTCAAATCTCTCTCCAAATACATGTAAGCCATTTGGTATGGTTGATCTTGTATAGCGATAAAGTATTTTTTCAATATCTTCGATGCTCTTTGCTTCTATATTCAGTTTTTTGCACGCATTCCAAATTTCTTTTTCTAAATCTTGTATGGTTTCTTCATGGAATTGTGTCTTCCTTTGCTTGTCTTCATCCCATTTTTGACCGCTTCTGGTCAACTGTGTATATTCGTCCAACAAGTTTTCAAGCAATGAAAATTTCTCATTAAGTCCCGAGATCTGTAATTTAGGACTTGAATGATTGATAATAACCGCGTTGCTCCTTCTTTTAGCGATGGCCGCTTCGCTCGTGTTTGTAATGTGGTATAGATAGATGTTAGGGATGGAACCTTGTACGAATTGACAATAATCTAAATAATGTCCGCAACTTTCCTTTCCCGG
>CAZEPC010000667.1:0-2194 GCA_964513765.1 uncultured archaeon | reverse complement strand
AGCACATACGGCACAGCATCGTTCATATCATTAATATCGCTTACTTGGGGGAGTGTAGGAGTGAGATGAGTATCTGAACTTATGAATAAAGTGGCAACATCAAAAAGATCTTTGAAAAATTGATTCATCTCACCTATTATTTTATTCGCATATGCTTCAAGATCGTTCTGGTTATTTTGAAACTCGCTATAAGAACAATTTATTGTGATTAAGGCTAAATCAATATCTTTTGCATAAGCCAACGTTGTTTTATTGGAATATAAAACATTTCCGGCATCCAAATAGGGGTAATCTTCTTCCGAGTCAAGCGCAAATGACGTATAGGTCACTCCACTAGTTAATAAATTCTGTCTTTTTGCTACTAAATTGACAGAATGCACTCCGTCGGTGATTAAATCCCAAATTGTGTTTATTTGAGGAAGATTGAGTATATCATCAAATAGGTCTATAAAATCATTCACATCTTGCTTTATGCTGGCAGGGGCGCCTTGATTAAAAATATTATTGCCTTGTTTATCTCCAGTTCCATTTTCGATGGTAATTGACATTACAAGGGTATCAGTTTCTTCCACATGCCAAAAATCAACCCGTATTTCTTCGATATTTGTATATAAGGGGCCCTCGGCCGCAGTATATGTGAAACCTCCTACATGTTCATAGGTCCCTGGCGGCGGATCTGAGGTGTTTGGGGTCCATGGAGAGACAGATCGGGCACTTGAGACAAGAATTGTCTGAAAAATTATAAGAAAAATGAGAATACTCATGTTGATTTTTTGATTTTTCATTAAAATAAAAAACTTCACTCTTTCTTAATAATTTTTATGGATGTTTAAAGTTAGTTTCTGATAAAAATTGAGATAGATTAGAAAAGAAAGTAAAAATAGGTAATAGGAAAAAGAAATTGGTGGATTATCTAATACTTATGGTTTATAGAGGAAGATTGCTAAGGGTACGCTTGCAGCTCGCCATTCAGCGACTTTACCTTGATATTCCATATCGATTTGATATCTTCCGTGATTTCCCAAAACTATCATTAGGCTTTTACTCCGTAATTGCTTGAAGTTTGAAAGGAACCATTTATCGCTCCTTTTGATTAATTTTTGGATTAATTCTTCAGGTGTGCTGCGCTGGCCACGGCCCGTCTGATATAATTCCTCAAAGTCCAAATAATGAAGAATACTTAAGGAATACCGGTTGATCACTTTAGCGGCTTCAATCCAAGTTTTCATATCATCAGATTTTGGTATAGAGGGCGTTCCCTCATCATAACGCTCAATATCTTTCTGTCTTCCAACCAAAATAGATGATTTATCATTTTCATTGATATGTTTAAGAAGATGAAATCCACAATCTTTATCAAATCCTCCGTAAAAAAGCTGATGGAAAACTCCCAATGTATAAGGATTTTGTGTGGCGAGTAGTAATAGGGCATTGGATTTAGATATAAGGAACTCTGGCTTGTAATAAGTCGTTTCAAATAACCCAAAGTTGTCTAATACATTTAAAACAATACGGTTAATACCTCTTCCTTTGAATAAATCTACGATTGGGTGGATTGGATCTGGTATATTAGATGGGCTTGGAATGTCCAAAAGGTTTAAAAGGGTTGCAGGTAAGCTTGGTAAATTTCCCTCAAGTGTCGGTAATTCTTCTTGTTCTGCCAATTTTTCTCACTTTCTCCGAAGGCTATTGAAATATCTTTTGTTTCCTTTAATAAATATATATAGTTTTTAATTAAATAAATATTGATAATTTATAGATGCGGCTTATAATATCAATCAATGTTAATGAAAATAAAGATTTTACACTCGAAGGTCTTAAAAAAGAAAATTTCTTTAGAGAGAAATTTCGATTTCTTCCCTATCCTAATGATATTGCTTTTAAGAATAATTATTTTATATTGGGGAAAAACATAAAGATCAGTACTGTCGATATAAACCCCTCTCATGATTTGGTTAAACAATTTTCCAGAGAGTTAGCGGAAGATTTTAATTTATCAATAAATTTTAACGATGCTAAGGAATTAAGTGAGATTCCGGAAGTTCCAACCTTTAAGAAAGATCGAAAAAAAAACAAGGAATCCTACATAATTTATACAAAAAAAGGTAAAATCCTTTTAGAATCCAAAGCCTTGCATGGTCTGTTTAACGCTTTTCAAACCCTACGCCAAATCTTAATCAATGGAAAACGTGTA
>CAZEPC010000666.1:0-2197 GCA_964513765.1 uncultured archaeon | reverse complement strand
TTGCTTTATGAGATTTTTTGAAATTGGGCAATCAAAGTCTTTATTGCTTATAGCTTCTTTGTCTTTTATTATCCTCAACTTTTTTAATTATGCTTTAGAAATAATACTTAGGAAAAAATGAGTAAGCCAAAAATGAAAAACATAAAGAAAGCCAAAAACATCATCAAAAATTCCGAGAATGTGGTAGTGTTCACCGGATCTGGAATTAGTACCGAATCAGGTATCCCAGATTTTCGATCACCAGGTGGACTCTGGGAAAAATATGATCCATATGTATATGCGAATTATGATATGTTTTTGAAAGATCCAGAAAAATACTGGGAACTGGAACGGGAAGTAACTAAAATGGTGGAACCGGCCCTCCCGAACCCCGCACATAAAGCACTGGTGACCTTGGAACAGAAAGGGAAGTTAAAAGGCATAATCACCCAAAATATTGATATGCTCCATCAAAAGGCTGGCTCTGAGGTGCCAATATATGAGCTACATGGAAGTGCCATGACAGCCACTTGTGTGGATTGTGAGACCAAATTTAAAAGAGAGGAAATATTGGAGCAATTAGAGGAGAGAAAAACCCCGGTATGCTCTGAATGTGACGGAAGGGTAAAATTTGATGTAATTCTTTTCCATGAAGCCCTTCCCATGCATACTCTTATGGGTGCCCAAGAGATTACCACCGATAGCGATTGTTTTCTTGTTATCGGTTCTAGTTTAGTTGTATCTCCCGCGAATCAATTGCCCATTCTGGCCAAACAATCAGGGGCAAAGGTAATCATTCTTAACTTGGAGGAAACCCAAATGGATGAGGTGGCCGATGTGATTATTCACGGAAAGGCAGGAGAAATTATGCCCAAGTTGGTTAATTTTTAACATCTAAAAAAATGCCAACAAGCTTTTAATAGCACAATCTTTTTTCCTAAGTATGGTTGATTTAGAAGTATCCGCGATAACCGATGAATTCTCCTTGGAATTCGATGAAGTCTGTGAATATTTACAGCAGAAAGAGGTCAAATACATCGAACTCAGAAAAGTATGGATAGGAAATGTGGTTGAGATAGACGATCGAACCGTTAAAGACTCAAAAGATATTATCGATGAGTGCGGTTTGAAAGTCTCAAGCATTGCCAGTCCCTTATTGAAAGTATTACCGCCTTCCGTTAATCCAGAACCCAAAGAAACTAGCAACTATTCCACCAACTGGAAATATAATTTCTCGCTTATTGATCGGGCAATTGAGGTTGCCGAAATCTACGATGCCCCCTACATCAGATGCTTCGGATTCAGAGGCAAATGGGATGTAAAAGATGTGGATGAATGGGACGATTGGCAGATCTATCAAGAATGGCAGGACGCTCTTAATGAAATGAAGCAAAAAGCAGCCGCCAAAGGAAAGACACTTATTTGTGAAAACGAGGGTGGCATTAATCAAGGTTTGGACCAAATGCTCAGAATAGGAAAGGATAATTGTGGCTCTGGTTTTGGATTACTCTACGATACGGCAAACGTGGCAAATAAATTCGGAAAATTCGGGATTCTCACGGATGAATGGCTGAGAAAGTTAGGAAAATATATACAATATTTCCATGCGAAGGGGTGCAAAATGACCGAAAGTGGGACACAAACGGCCATAGTCAACGAAGACGAGGATTTCTGCAGATGGCCACAAATAGTGGATTATTTTAAGGATATGGATAAAGAAGAATTTGTTGAGCCCTCACCCGATCCTCTCTTTATGTCGATTGAAACACACATGGGCGATGAGAACATGTGGGATAAAAGCGCAAAGAGCTTGGAAAATCTCATGGATTTAGTTTACAATTAATATTGTTTGTTTTACTTTTCGCTAGAACTTTTTTTACTTTTCGCCATGACGATTTTACTTTTCCCGACAACTCTCAATTTACCAGATATTAATATGAAAGATTGGTTTCTTCTGGACGCTACGAAAAGATTGCAATTCTAATCTGCTGTTTTTGAGATAAAGTCTAATCATTCCGATTAAAAATACATTATTATGATTTTTAATTTCTTTACTTACTTTTATAGAGAGAAATAATTAATTAATTTCTTTGCTTATTTTTACATAGAGAAATAAATGGACAAACCCAATATTGTTTTGATTTTAGTGGATTATCTCGGGTGGGCGGAACCAGGATGTTATGGAAACAATTTTAACGAATCACCCAATATCGATAAA
>CAZEPC010000665.1:0-2198 GCA_964513765.1 uncultured archaeon | reverse complement strand
TTCGAAATTTTTTCCCATCTCTTTAAATAATTTAACCATAGAAAACTCCGTAGGAATTCCCCATATTTTGATACCCGCATAATTTCTCTCCAATTCCTTCATAAATACTCACTTCCTCAATTCTCGTTCTTCTCTTTTTAAAATAATTCTAACTTTTCATTCTGAGTTATCGCATCTTTTCATTCTCGGTTATGTTAGAATTTAATGGTTTTAGAAATGATCTTTGGTTTTTTCTAATTCTTCTATGATCTTTTTGGTTGTTTGACCGTGCCCTGACCTACGCTCATAAATTTGTTCGATATAATTGATATAATTTTCAGCAGACTGGTTGAGCTCTTTTTTATTCCATCGATTCGTTTCTCTTTCAAAATGGTTATATAAAAAGATATTCACATCGAACCAAATACGGAATATAACCGTATTCTGAAAGCGAGCATCAGTTTCGCCGATATTTGGGATAAAACCACGTTTGTTTTCCTCGAAATGAAAAAGTGTCCGATCAATCATTTCATAATCCACAGTATTGAGTGTTAAAGAAAGTTCATCCATACAGATGTCTCGTATCCCATGTTTAAAATCGCCGATAAAGTCGTTTAGATCAATTTCTTCATTTGAACTTGGTTCATTTAAAAATTTTAATCCTTTTTCACCTGCGATGATTGTTATTTCAATATCTAATGAGTCATCAAAATCCTTTTCCTTGAACATATTTCTAAAATAATCCTTTCGATAATTCAGAAAATTTTTAAGGTTAAAAATAATATTATTCCGGAATTTCCTTTCAAATTCCATTACATCCATCTTATTGGGAATGCTAAAGCACATATTAATGCAGAACTTTTTGTTGTCCTTTTTTCTTAGCCTTTCTTCCCTATCCTTACTATTTTCCCCATCTTCATCCTTCTGCCCAGTTTCTTTCCTTATACCCTTCTTACCTTTCCTATATTTTTCTCTCTTATTTTTAGTCAGGAAATTATCTCTTGGGAACAAATTTCTCCGAATACTTTTAATTGATTCAAGAGGACACCTCTCAATCGGTATAGCCCTTATATTCTCCAAAAAACTTGCCACGATCATCATAAAATCGGGGTAATCATCGTGGTACAAAGCAACCTTCCAATTTTCATAGGAATCAAGTCGATCTAAAACACCCCAGGTAATCGGAAGGTCCAAAAAGTACGGAAGATTGGAAAAGTTTTTCTTGTAGGTGCCATGGATCCAGCCGTTCACCCCGCTTGCTTGGGCAATCTCGCTATTAAACGGAAGAATGCCCAATAAAAAAGACTTAGAGGTTCCACCCTCCCAATGGAGAAAAATTTCCTTATTTGAGAGATCAATGCGATTCATCAAGATTTTATCTCCATTCTCCTGGAGGGTTTGTTTAATTAATTGCTTATTTAACTTTTTATAAGTATCTCTTAAATCATTACGCTTCAATAACGCCTTTCTTATTCCACCTTTGTAATTCCCCAAGGCTTTCCCGGCACCATTTCGATTTAATGCTTCCTTTGAGGTATAATCTGCCATAGGAGTCTTTTGAAACTCTTTGTAGGGAGATTCCAACAATTCTAACATGCTATTTACACCCAATATGCGAAAGCGCATGTCATGTATATCAAATTGTTTAAAATATTCATCAAATATCACTTCTTGAATATAACTCCCCACGAATATCTTGATGTTGTGGAGGAAAATTATCTCACGCTTTGTCATACATCTTCACTTTCCGTCTTTTTTTCCCAAATTTATCTCAATCTAATTATGGAATAGTTGGGCTGGTTAAGAACATATATCATCCAGATAAAGTCTGGGAAAACCCTATCAAAAGGGAGAGAACGAATTATGTTTGATGATATCTAATATATTAAACATTTCTATGAGGATATACCCTTGTTCCATCCATTCAATCCCTATAAAGTATTTATTTTATCAAAATAAAAGTCTTTGGTAAAAAAGCTTTGAAAAACGCTACATTTCATTAATTCCCGTGAATGGATGTGTGACGCCAATTACCGGTGCAAGAATTGAAGGAATAGACAAATTTCAATCCCCGTGTATGGGAGTGTGACCACATGGTTCGAATATTCCCTCTTTACCAGGAAGAACCTTTCAATCCCCGTGTCTCCTGAATAAATGTTCAGCTGAATTCTAAATACAACGGATAACTTTAACTCAGGCTATTGTCATCCGAAACTTGG
>CAZEPC010000664.1:0-2208 GCA_964513765.1 uncultured archaeon | reverse complement strand
CGCCCCGGAATTATATTCTTCACCCACTCTTTGGTTTTCTTCTCTAATTTATTCCGGAAGCAAATACAACGGCGGAGGGGATGGAATCACTGATCTGTGATTCGCTCCTTCGGTAGGCAACTTGGGACCATAGGGCCGCAAGCCGTATGATTTCCGTATTTTGTGCAATCGGGTGCCCTTCAAAAAAATTTGACAGAAAGATCCATAGACTTAAAATGAAAAATAATCATACTAATATTAGGAACCAAATATAAAAGAGATGAATCATGAATGAGCGAAGCACCATTGATTTTTCCCAATTCTGGGACCGATTAACTGAAGCAGCGAAGCACCACTTGTATAAAGTAAATCCTAAAGACACCGATAGCGACCTTCAGAATAATATAGGCCTTGCTATCATAATCTTCAACCCATTTTCCGATTCTTCCCATCTTTTAGCAAAGCATCTTTTATTGAAAAAAGGGCATGTTCTGGAGGGTCTCAAGGCATTACCTAAGACACAATGCGGCTTGATCAAAAGGGCTTCCTTTCCCTGCCACTATCACGGCCCCTTCATGCCCTCTAAGATAATATCGGCACTCGCCCGTACCTTCCCCAACATCACATATTTGAGTTATAGAGATCCAACCCGCAAGCACCTCCTCCCCGAAATTTGCGGCTGGAAAAAGATCGAGGAATTGGAGATTTATTGCGATTGTCAAATTTCCGATTTTTCGATTTTACGGAAGGTGCCTTCTTTAAAATACCTATACCTCTACGAACCTCCCCCCGATCCCGCGGTTTTTTCAACGTTAAAAGAATGCCCTGTGCCCACCCTATATATAAGAAAAAATAGATTTGAAACCGTCCCGGCGAGTGCTTTTTCCATCCCCGCTCTCAAGACGCTGCGCTTCAAACGATCAATTCGAAAAGTCAAGCATCTTGAAATTAAGGGGGAAAATAAGACTTTAGAGATACTGGATCTCAATTCCCAAGCCCTTTCCGAAGCAACGATCCCCAAATCGATCCTTCAGCTCACAGGACTTTTTCATCTCTTTTTAGATCATAATAATTTCCGAAAAATACCCGAGACCCTTCTAAGGATGGAGCATTTAGTATGTTTATCGATGACCAAAAATACCATTACAAATTTCATCCCAACTAATCCCATTAAAAATGCGCCCAACGGCATAGTCTTGTACCATAACAAAATCCGAGTACTTTCGAGATCTTTGCTTTCACTTAATGGGGTGGAAGGAATATATTTAAGGGGAAATCCGCTCATTTCGATCGATCCAGAACTCAAGGATGCTCCTTTTAGGCTTAATTTGGGCATAGAATCGGAATTAGATGGGTTCTGGAGGGAATTAAATGGTTGGACACCTACGAGACTAATCGATAAAATTAGGAAAAATATATCCCTAAACCCCTCCGATCTTTATCATCCTCTTTTACCCGTCTATGCCGATTTTATTACCGAAAAATGCGACGACTATGAGCATTGCGCCCCCTTTAAGGAATTTAAAGAGGTGGTCGAGGCCAGAAGAAAGAAAACTCTCCCCCATAGTGAATTTTTCTTATATCTTTAAACTATTAGGGCCGATATATTATGTATGATCGAAATATTCGAAATGAAAGAAAATGGGGGGAAAGGGAAGGACTCTGGTGAAAAAGGAGGATCTTGAGAAAGGAAAGGAAATCCAAGAGAAGAGAAAGTGGTGGAAATATTGCTAAGGAACGATCTCGGTCTGCCATCTCCTCTGGAAATTGGCGTTGTACTCCTGGATAAACCGCTCAAACTTCCGCTTGGCGTAGCTGTCCTCGGAGGATACTTTTTCGCAATCCAGTACAGATGTTTGTGGATGTGGGTGTCTACAATCCTTGAGTAAACCGCTAAGTTCGTTGGTTTGTATCTTTTCCACAATCTGGGAGGGTTTCCAAGAGAAAAACCCTCTCAAAGAAATCATCGCACTCTTCCTTGGAAATGTCATATTTAAATCCGCCGGGGCGTATAATTTTTTGAAGATGAACCATCATCAATAGAATCTGGAGGGAAGTAAAACCGATTAAAATCGAATTCTATGGTTTCACTACGGATATCTTCGGGGATTTCACTTATCTTATTGTTGCTGAAATCAAAATAATTGAGAAAGATCAACCGATTCATATGGGGGGGTAAGTCTGTTATGGCATTGTGGGAGATATCCAAATGTTTCAAATAGGGAATAT
>CAZEPC010000663.1:0-2226 GCA_964513765.1 uncultured archaeon | reverse complement strand
TTATAGATCAGTAGCTAAACAGCATAGTGAACAATTTATAATTCTTCCGAAAAATAATGTTTTAAACATTCGTCCCTCAACTCTGGGCATTTTCATTCATGAAAATCAAATTTATCTTAGTAAAAAGTATAGACTCATTGAAAAAGAGTTGATAAAGTTTTGTGCAGTTCTTAGCTTTGTAGATCCTTCTCTTTATGACTATAATTCATTATTCTTAGGAAAGTGGGGGAATCTAAAATCTGAAAAGAATTGTGTTGATGTTTTCATCCCTAAAATCGTATTTCTTTTTGTATTTAAAAAATTCTTTTTCTCCTCACTTTCCCGTAGTCCGAAAGATAGAACACTAAAAAATTGGGTTGAGAATAATTTTGAAGATATCATGTCCCAATTAAATGTGAATAATAAAAGATCTGTTCGTTTGGGCTTTTCTAGTCTCGAGTTGAGAAATATCATTAGTGAGCTTCGATATATGGATTATAATGGGGATAAATCCGAATTTATACGCCAACTTGGTCGCTTTATCAATAACATACTTTATACTACTTTTACTCCCAAACATTTTTCCATATTAAAATCTTATTATGATGCAAATATCCCATGTTTTGATCTATATCTTAAAAAGAAAATTAAAAAAAGGCCCTCTAATAATAATAATAATGATAAAGGATTAAATTTGGCTTTCT
The DNA here is from genome assembly GCA_964513765.1 of uncultured archaeon. Lineage (GTDB taxonomy): Archaea > Asgardarchaeota > Lokiarchaeia > Sigyniarchaeales > Promethearchaeaceae > CAZEPC01. Next base: position 1,543 of record CAZEPC010000663.1, on the reverse strand, counting down.
TCACAAGGACATATCCTTGGAGGAAATTTTATGATTTGCGATTGCAAGCTTATAGAATTATTTTAATATTTCCCAACAATGTTATCAATTTGCCCAGTTATCTCCAAAATCTTTTTTCTTATTATGAAAATATGTATTACTTTTATATTTATAACCGTATTGTTCATTTCTTTTTCTTAGTTCCCGAATTTATCTCAAAAAAGGAAATGAGAGATTTCTTTCAAAATTTACAAGAAAAAGGTATTATTAAGCAATTCCTCTTGTTGGAGTTTATTTCAAACAAAGAAATTTTAAATTTTTCTTCGAAACTTGAATCTAAACAAAATCGATCATTGGGTGAATATTTTCCCCTTTTTTCTGATGATTTGGAGGATGAGAAGAGAGTTATTGAAGAATTTGACCCATATGTGATTAGACGCTTTCCGTTTAGTTCAAAAAAGCAGAATTTAATTGGCCCAATCTCGATATATCTAATTTTAAATAATTTTGATATTTTACTGCATGAGCAAGAAGATAAGAAAAGAGAAAAAGAATTAAAACAAACCTTGCAAAAAATAGTAAATAATGCCTGGTTTTTCAAAAAATGCAGACTTGATACATTCTCTAACTTTCTTGAGGATTGTAAAAGGAACATTCAAAATCTTTCCTCTCACCTGAAAGATATGGATAATAAAACATCTCCACCAAAATTAAAACATGATGTCAATATACTCAAAAGATCCTATGAAAAGATTGTTAAATATAAAAATATGAGTTCAGAAGATCAAAGGGAATATTTAATCAGCTTTTTCAATAAATTCAAGGGGAGAGATCTCATATATAGATATACCTATCATATTTCCTTAGCATGTTTCTACTCAAAACAAAATTTTGATCTCTTTTTGTTAACCCGTAAAAAAATTACTTTTATAGAGGAAAATTACCTTACTTATGTGAAATACAAACAAAAGGAAATCTTGGGTCCTCACTTATCCCAAAATATCAAGCACATCCCAATAACCTACACAATTCGTGTTCCATTTTCCCATTTCTATATATTACAGTTTCTTCTCTTTAATGCGAATGTTGCAGTTATATTTACTCGTATTCCAAGAGAAAGACTTATCCAACGACCGAAACTTTCTGTCTTTTTTGATCCTATTGACCAAAAGTGGTGTTCCCAATTTTTCCAACTAAAAGATTCAATTTTGGAAAAAAATCCACCGAAACCAGAAAAATTGTCTTTTTACCATAAGGATGTACTATTTTTTTCAAAAAATGTGAAGAAATTGGCATATCCAAAGGAATTAATCACTCGTGTGGTGGAGAATCACAAAATTTATGGGAAAATTTACCCTCTTTTGAGATGGTATCCAAAAATTGTTAAGGCTCTTATGGAGATTATTTGGCATAATTATTCTAATTTGTGGAAGAAAGTAAATGATTATTTAAAACTGCAAGAAGAGGGTGAAATACATATTTTCAATACCAAAAGAAGGATTCGTAATTTAATTTTTTCTAAATCCCAGAAAAAGATTTTGAGATCTTCTCAGTATACCTTGCA
>CAZEPC010000662.1:0-2226 GCA_964513765.1 uncultured archaeon | reverse complement strand
TTTATGCGAATTAGCCGAGCTTAAAGGACAAAATAGAAAAAGATTTGTTGATTTTTGGGAATTTGAGCGAGAAACCAATAAATACATGATGTTGGCAAAAGATGGAATGAAATTTCTTAATGAATATATGTGGGCCGAAAATGGAGATATTACCGGTTATATTTCTTCCGTAAATCATACAAATGATGTTATTAATGGTAATATGCATATATCTACCAATTCATTGGGTTTATACAACTTAAATGTTATAAAGGTTAGTGAAATGCCCTTTAATGTATTCTATCAATCATATATTATTTATATGCTTATAACTCTTGGTGCAATAATCATTATTGCGTACCTCATTCGTAGGGGAGGCTTTGGAAGTTCTGGTCTCTCAAAAGAAGTTAGAGGGCTAATGTAATCTTTTTTTAAAAAATCAAAATAATTCTTAATTAAAGAAAAATTTAGAAATAAAGAAAAAATACAAAATTTATTCGGAGCCATCATTGAAATGAAAAAAATTAATGTAACAATTAGTATCCTATTGGTAATGTTTGGTGTTAATCTATTTATAATCCCTGGTAATGCCATAATGAAAGATAATCTTGTCCAAGTCGCTGAAGATAATATTTTAACAATAAAAGATCAATATCTTCAGAATTATGGTCTTAGTGAAAATAAAGGCGAGTTAATTGGCGCTGGAATCGATGGGGAGGATGTAATAGGTGGATTTGGATATGAAGATCCTACCGAGCCGAGACTTTTTGAGAACCTTTTAGGGATGGCGGCATTCTCTAAGGACTTTGCAGTAAGAGAGAGTGAAGACTCTAAAAGCTGGGCTGAAGGTGCAAATAAGATATATGGATTTGTCTCTAATTTAGATATTCAAGCAGGTATTGTTGGTTATGAAGGGGCATCTGGAACCACCTTGTATTTGGAAAACCAAGCCTATTCTCTTGAATTTTTAGCTGAATCGTTTGAATATACAGGAAATTCAGATATATTTACAAAACTTGAGGACATATTTTATTATATTAGAGATTTTGAAGCGGAATATAATCAGACACTTCATAATGAGGCAAAAAAAGGTGCATATTGGACCGCAGTTGAAACAGGTGAAAAGGTTCACGAAGTTGGGGATCCGAGATTTGATTATCCTCTAACAAACCTTTCGTTATTAGTGGCTGCTGGATCAGCTCATATTGCTAAATTATACAGAGCCAGTTTATCGGAGGATAAACCTTCTTATGTTGTTGTTGAACAAGCAATAAAAAGGGCCGAAAATGCAATTTCGTATGTTGATTCCTTTGTTTGGAATCAAGAGATAAATATGTATAATGAAGATCAAGAGTTTTCAAGGGTTGTTTATTATGCAGAAACACAAATCTATGCTTTAATGGCATTTGCACATCTTTTTGGGGCAACTGGCAAGCAATTGTATCTTGAAAAAGCGGATCTTATTATTGATTCCTTGATGAAATATTTTTGGGATAGTGGGAGAGGCGGCTTATTTCATAGTTACTCTACTGTAGATGATACTTACAACAATGAAAAAATAAAACATGGCTTTGATAATGCCCTCTTTGCGTATGCATTGAGTCAATTAGCAAAAGTGACTGGTTTAAATGATAAATCATTCCTAGGATTTTGGGAATTTGAAAGACCCGTCAATACCTATAATGAGCTTCTTGAAGATGTTGTGGTTGCTCTCAATAACAATTTCTATAAATCATTTATTTATAACAAAGAAATAGCTGTTGATGATGGTGTCGTGGAAGGATATATTGAATGGGTGAATAGTACTGGTTCTAGTGTCTCAATAAAACAAGGACTTTCAAATCAGACACGGCTTTTAAGAACCAATATGCTTGCACTCTATGGCCTTGATGCCTTAATTGAAGGAAATGTGGGGTTTGTTTCCTTTTATCAAACTTATATAATTGGAGTTGCGATAAGTGCTGGTGTTGTATTCTTGATTCTAATTCTTGTTCAACAAAAGAAACTTTCAGGTACAAAATTGTCAAAATCAATTAAAGATTTACTATCGGGAGAAGAATAAAAATATTTGAGGAGCTGAAATGAAATGAGAAAAAATGTTAAAATTGTATATTTACTAGTTGGTTTGTTATCTTTATCATTCATAATGCCTGGGATTCATCAAGTAAGTGGTCAAGATGAAAATTTATCAGGTGAAAATGATTTATATAAAAGATATCTTACTGATCTTAATGAAAAATACTTGAA
>CAZEPC010000661.1:0-2227 GCA_964513765.1 uncultured archaeon | reverse complement strand
TCGCATGTCCAGTTCTGCTAAACAGGGGGATTTATAAATCCCCTTGATTTATGTCCTATTTCATTTCATGTTGCTTATGGTTTAAAACCTCAAAATTTATCTTAAATTATCTCTTAGGTTTGATTAAATGCTCCTATTAAACACACAATTTTTACCACATATTATTTTTGAAGGAATAGTGGCCCTTGTGTTCTTATTTTTCTGGCTTGATACCCTGAGAAGGGCTAAAAGCAAAAAAACACTCATTGCAAAGAGACTTGCAATTTTCATGGGCTTATATCTATGTGCAATTATCATTACTTTCTTTACCCAATTTAATAAAAGAATTATGGAAAATCCCCTTTTTCCCAATATTTCCGCAATATATTATGATCAAGCCTATAAAATATTCGTGTTTATGGCTAATTATGCCTTTTTCCTTTTCTATCTGGAGGTTTTTACCCAATACAAAGAGAAACCAAAGAAACAAACTTGGTTGCTGGTTTTTACCATTATTTCAATCGTTCTCACGCTGATTGTACCTGTTTTTGGGGAAGAGAATGTCGATATTATGAGTTTGATCACAATTGCAATTCTTTTAGTTCATTCCCTAATTATCTATATACCCTCTTTTATTAAATCAAGAAACCTTTACTTCAAACTGGTTTTAGAAAAGGAAGAAAAAGGGAAATCGGCGGTTCTTTCCATCACTTTAATGTCCGGCTTCTTTATCTCTCTCTGGGTGATGAATATCGTTAATGAAATCTGGGATATTTTAACTGAGAGAATTTACGGTCCGTTTTGGCTACTTTCTTGGGTTGCCATATTTTTAGCTGTTTTTGCAGGATATACGGGATTTGTGAACCCTCCATGGTTCCAGAGGCTGTCTGAACGCATCTCTAAAAGGAGAGGTTAAGTCTCCCAGTAATTAAATATAATATTTTTTAAGCCTATAGATTATTGAGCAATTTTTTTTAAATTTTTATTAATTTCTACATACACTAAAACATTCAAGAAATTGCTTAAGGGATTTTATATGGTATCAACAACTACAAAAGATAATTTAAGGTGTTCTCGTTTCTTTGAAGGGGTCATTTTTGACTTGAACGGAACTTTAGTGGAAATTTTCAAGAGATCAGAATATAACGAACATCTTACACAAATGGCATCCTTTTTGGACCTCTCTCTGGAAAAATTTAAAGTTGCGTGGAAAAAAGCATGGGAACATTATCCCGATGGCAATTACCCGAGTGTAACCCACCGAATTAATACTGCTCTTGCATATTATTTTGAAGGCCAATCCGATGAAGAAAACCCTTCGAAACAAATGATCGACCGGGCAGCCCAAAATAGGATTAATTATATCAAGAATCAACAGCTCCGAATTCGGGAGGGCGTATTTGATTTATTGGAATGGTGCAAGGGCCAAGGGTATAAAATTGGAATGGTGTCAAATTGTTCAATGGAAACCCCCTTAACGTGGCCGGATAACCCGTTGGCGAAGTATTTTCCCTTTCCATCGTTTTCCTCGGAGTTGGGGATAAAAAAGCCCGATCCGCGGATTTTTCATCATCAACTTGAGCTAATGGAGATCGAAGACCTCTCCCGCTGTATCTATATTGCTGATGGGGATGATCACGAATTGGATGCGGCAGAAAAATTGGGGATGACCTCTATTCTTGTGAAATATGAGCTCGAAGATGCATTTCGACATGAAGAATTTCCACAATCCCAATATACCACATATGATTTTAGAAAAATACCTGAAATTATCGAAGAAATAGAAGAAGAAAAAAAGAGTGATTTATGAGATGCCCCTAGATCTTTTGATACTCGGAGATCCCCATATTCCGGATCGACAACATGGGCTTCCGGAAAAATTAAGAAAGAAAATAAATAACCTACGAAAAACCCTCTCCGAGAATAGATTTGATTTCATCTTTTTTACGGGAGACTTTACCGATTCCCCCAAGTTTTACCGCTTTTTAATCAAACAAGTGAACAAAGATCTCCAAGATATATACGCCGTTATGGGGAATATGGATTATTATCATAAGGCCCGAGGAAATATCTCCGAAATTAAGAGAAAAGAGAAAATTTCTAAATCGCTACATCTAAATGGACATAAAATCCGTATTGGCATGATTCACGGTCATCAAATTAAGCCCAGAGGGGATGAGGAAAAACTAACCCAAAAAGCAAACCAAATGAGAGTTGATATTCTTTTGAGTGGCCATACTCATGCATC
>CAZEPC010000660.1:0-2228 GCA_964513765.1 uncultured archaeon | reverse complement strand
CTAAAGCAAAGTGGGCACTGAGGTTTTATGAAAAGGCAGGCTTTTCTATGCTTAGCAAGGAAAAAGATGAGATTTTCTCCCTCCATGATGGTGTTTATAGGCCCTTTTATGAAGAGAATTCCTATCTTTTGGAAAAAACAATTAAAAAGATCGATCAAAAGAAAGATCAAAAGAAAGATTAAAAAATTTGGAAAGCCCATTTTTAATTAAAGCAATAGACTAGGAGAAAAAACAATGTTAAAGAAAATACCTTATATTAATATTTTACAGTCTGCTACATGTGTACCACCCACCGATCGTTTGGCTTTAAGCTTAGATATGAAGATTCTACCCGAGACAGGAGTTTCCGGCAACCCGTTTTTCGGAGTGTGGCTTTTAGATGTTTCCGGATCCATGAGCGGAGATCGGATTAGAAACGCCAAAGAATCCCTCATAGACCAAGTGAAGGGACTACCTGAGGGCACAAAATTTAATTTAATTCTTTTTGAATCTACCGTTAAAACCGTAATTAAAAAGGAAACCATTACGGACAAATCAAGAAAAAAGATCATTAAACACATTAAAAAAATCAAGGCGTTAGGAGGAACTGCCTTATACAATGCCTTAGAAAAGGGAATTAAAAGAATTAAGAGATATCGCGGCGATCTGCCTAAAAAAATTATTCTTATCACTGATGGAGAGCCAGGAGATGTTCCAGTCGAGTTAGGGAATGAAGATGATGAGAATTATGAAGAATATTTTCATCTGGCCCACCTAGCTCTTGAACATAAAGCCTCAATTGATACGGTTGGAGCATTGGGCGAACATAATGTCTATCTCTTGTACGAGATTGCCAAACAGAGCACAGGGAAATATATTTATGCGGAAGATGCCAAGAATCTACGAGAAAAAATGACCATCGCCACGGAACAAACAACCAGAATCATTTATAACCAACCTTCAATTACTTTGAAACCTGTGAATGACCATACCATAGAAATTAATGATGCGGTTCAATACAAACCCACCATTATAAGAATGCCTTTTGAAAAGATAAAAGACAAGAGAAAGGCTTGGCTACGGTCTTTCGAAGCGGGAGATACATACCAAATAATTTTGAAAACCAATATTGATTTAGATATGTCGGAAATTGACCGCGAGGGAGATAATCATATATTAGATGTTGAATTTGAGTTCGGAAAGAAATTAAAGACCACAAAAGAGATTAATGTAAAATTTAGCGAGGTCAGAGGAAATCATAAAATTAACCCTCAAATTAATAAAAAATACGCCAACCTCTTCAGCCAAGCAGAGGAAATAACTGAGCAGACCATTAAAAATGATGCATCTGCAACTCAGAGGATTCAAGGCGATGAAACCAAAAAAATTACCACTTAATTTAAGTGATTTATCCTTCTTTCTTTTCTAATTTTTTCCACTTTTTTATCTTATGAACAGAATTCCCCGTCGGAGTATTTCTAACTAAAAGATCGGTAAAATTAAAAAGAGGGTATATTAATAATATTCCTCTTTTTTGTCGTAAGAAAACCTATAGCTTTAAATATTGATTTTGTAATCTAATAATTGTAGATGCAATAAAATTAAATATTGAAAATGACTTAATAGATTTAGAAAATATTGGTGAATTATGATGACAGAAAAAAACTTAGTAGTAAAAATTAACACTGCATTGTCCAATAAACCTTTCTTTGTAAAGATAACAGACCCAGATATGAGTATCGATCGAATCTTTAACGAAGCCATTACCACCCTTCAAAATACGGGCGAGCCTTTAAAGAGCCAGCAATTAGACCAATTATACAAGCAACATCAAATTTTCAACAACGGCAAGCTCGTGAAGAAAGGACACCTCTTCAAGGAATTGGAGAGAAATGAACAAGTTGTGGGCGATCAAACCGTTGAAGTAGCCGAAATTGACCTTGTGACCAGCCATTCCGGCGGTTTATAATTTCATGGTAAATTTGGTTGCGATATGCGATCTGATGAAATAAATCGAACATTTGGGGTTAAATATAGGTTAATTCTTTTTTACATGGGTTTCCTTTAAAATTGAAGTTTATACTCATTCTTACAATCCCTTAAAACACATATAACTTTTTTTTGGTTTTTTCTCAAAATTTTGAAGGCTTTGATAATCTTTCTTCATTCTTAAGAAATAATAAAGGGATTAGGATTAACTTTTGCTTATTCTCCCCTCTATTAAAATCAAATACACTCATTTAGGAAAT
>CAZEPC010000659.1:0-2228 GCA_964513765.1 uncultured archaeon | reverse complement strand
TTTTCTTGTCTTCCCCATGGTAAAGATTAGTTCTCCGAGTATTTCTAAGTTTAAAAATAAATATATTATGATCCATCTAAGCAGCCTCCCTTTTTTGTCCGATTTAATGTAAAGTATTAAATCTCCGAACTACCTTTTATAATACATGAATAAATCCCAAAACATTAAGATACGAAAGGAAGTTAGGGAGATCTCTGATTTAGATCACCCTCCCCAACAATGTCCGCAATGTGAAAGTAAGGAAATTCGCAGAAAAACATATCACATTCGGACTCTCCAGGATATGGGGGATATAAACACCAAGAGAATAGTAAGGTATGAGGAAATAACGTGGGAGTGTAAAAAGTGTCATGTTACGTTCGTAGTGGATCATCATTTAATCAAGGGAGGTGCACGATACACAGACTCCGTTATAGATTACGCAAAGTATAGAGTTCTAGAAAAGGGAGACTCGGCAAATAGGGTTGCAGAGGATTTAAACCGCTTACATCATGTGAAAGTATCGACAAAGACAATTCTTAATTGGGTAAATCCCGAAGATGCCAATGAAAAGCTCCCAACTGAGTTTAAGCGAGTTGGGGAAGAAGAAAGAAATCTCTCCGAGGTCCTCTCTATTGACGGAACGTTTAAATCGGTTAAACAAAAAAAAAACGAAATTCGAAGAGACACAATCAATGCCTCCTTATTGTATCTGACTCGTCAAGAGGACGGGCGCTTGGTGGTATACTGGCACGAGGAGAATCCGAAAAAGAAGTCAAGAAAGTCTGGGAAAAAATGAAAGGAAGAGTTATTAATCATCCAAAAATGGTTGTTATGGACTTTTCCAGCAAGTTAAAGGCGGGAACCTTGGAAATATTCCCCGAAGTTACTATCGGACATGATTATTTTCATAGTGCAAAGCTCTTAAACACGGGAATATTAAAGGAACTTTCCCGTATTCAGAGGAAACGTTTCAATTCAATCATCAAGGAATTTAAATCCTTAAGAAAACTCACAATTTTAGCTGAAGATACACACCGCTTGCCAAACTCTGTACCGGATATAAAAAATGAGTTCTTGCAATCGGCATATTTTGTTTATTGTCTTATATTTCCTATTATATGTGCCAAATCATATCAATCATTCAGAACCTACTGGAAATCTATGCTTTCATCAAAAAAACTAAATATGTGGGAACATAGCCCAATTTTAATTAAAGAAATTAGGGGGGCATTACCCGATTGTGGTTTTACACTTAAGAATTGGCGGAGGTTCGCCAAGATGCTTGGACAAAGGTGGAGAACTCTAATTCTCTCTAAAAGAAAGACATTTGAGAAAGGAAAATCCAATTTTTCTAAAATACGATACTTAGTGCTGAAAAAACCCGAGAATATGGAATCTTATGAAAGTAATACGCTTAGAAAACTCCTAAAAGAGTTTCCATTTCTGCGTAAGATTCGTAGAGGTGTTGTAAAGTTTCACTATCAGTTCAAAGCTCAAAAGAAATCGTATCGATCATTGAAATTCTTGAAGAAACTCATTCAGACAGAATCACATTCAAAATTGAAATCAGTAATTCATACTTTAATCAAGGAAGAGAAAGGAATCTTTGCCTATCGAGAATTTTATACATCTAATCCTCACTTAAAGAGAGGATACAGTATTCGATCTAATAATGAACACTGGAATCGCAAGGTGAACCAAGTCGCCCGAGACCAGTACGGGTTTCGTTCCCGTAGAAATATTATAAATCGCGTGCAAGGGATTTTAAAGTGTCCAGTAATTGTTTCTGAATCTCTTTTGAGCGAGTAAATTTAAGATCTAAAAAAAGTTTTAATAACCAGTTCAGTTTAGTAAAATGTTTTTATTGCGTATGTTCGTAGGTTTCGTGCTCCTTAAAATAGGACTCCCAATCATTAAACATGTCGTTCAAGACCGATTTTATAGGTTGATTGATTTCAAATCCCAATTCCTTGATTTTGGAATTATCACCCAAAATAATTGGTTCATCGCTCACCCGCATTTTTTCGGGGGCATTTTCAATAACTTTCACATCCTTAGAGCACAGAGATTTGAGAAACTCCAAAATGTCACGAATTTTCGTGGCCTTGGAGGAACAAAGATTATAGGTTTCTCCGGGCTTACCTTTCGTATAGGCCAGCCAAATTCCTTGCAGTGTATCTTCTATCCCGGTTATATCCCGGCTGGTATCTAGGTTACCCACCTCAATAACCGGCTCGCTCCGACCT
>CAZEPC010000658.1:0-2230 GCA_964513765.1 uncultured archaeon | reverse complement strand
ACTAAGACCAATTATTTGAGGCTTAACATCTAATTGATATAATGAAACAATTAAGCTTTCTAATCTTCCACCTCTATGGCTATCGCCTAAAATATGGATTTCATCAATAATAACTGTGCCTAAAGTATATTCAAGAAAATCATTCTTTCTATTTCTAAGTAGAGAATCCATTTTTTCATAAGTAAGGATTAAAATATCCGCACCCTCTAGTTTACTTCTGGGAATTTCCATATCACCCACTGAAACAACTACATCAATACCTATTTCCGAATATAGTTTCTTAAATTGATTAAATTTTTCAAAGGCCAAAGATCGTAAAGGAACCAAATAAACTGATTTTTTAAAAGTATGTTGTACGGTATGTAAAGCCCCAAATTCCCCTATTAACGTTTTTCCACTTCCCGATGGTGCAATAACTAGAAATGATTTTTTTTCAAATAATCCTTTATCAAGGGCTTTTCTTTGAATTTTCCGCAATTTATTAAAACCAGAATCTAACAAGTTCTGAATTATTTGATGATTGAAATCATAATTGATTAATCTATCAGCAAGGTTTACTTCTCCCATGTTATTAATTCAAAAAGAAATTATAAAAGGAAAGAGAAAAATGGAAAGAGAAAAATGGAAAGAGAAAAAAGGAAAGAGAAAAAAATTCTGGATGTTTTGCTAATAAGAGAATATCATATTACAGAGTATCCCCCACTTCTTCTGGGGTTTGTTTATCTTCGACAAAGATTGCATTTTTCTTCAGTTCCTCTCGGGGAGGATACTTAACCTTAGTGGCTTCGGAATATGAACTCAGATCCTTTTTAGATACAAAATATTTCCGAGATTTCAATTCATCCAAGCTTGGAATAACACCACTTTCTTGAAATGCAGGCAGCCATTCTCTTTGATAATAAAGCATCAAATCAACCATATGTTCTATTTTTTCAGCATCATCAATCATTTTTGCCATTGGGTCAATTTTAGTAAGGGCTTCGACAATTAAATCCCTATCACCAGAAACCGCTGCTTCGGCAGCCATTTTGTATTCTTTAGTGAATGGTCTCACCAAATCCGCGATATTAGAGGGTAAATTACCCACCTTTTTGCCAATCATTTTTCCATCTTTAAAATATCCTGGGACCTCCACAATTGCACCCTCGGGTAGATTTGAAACATATCCTTTATTTGGAATATTTACAACATGTTGAGTCGGATTGTTTTCTTTCCAATCGGTGGTCATTTCCATGGCCTTTTCTCCTTTTTCTTCAGGTTCCGGCACATAATCTTTGTAAAAGTCTTGACCCAACACTTTGAATCTTTGTATTTTCCATTTATGGCTTTTAGCCAAATCATATACATTTCTGATGTTAACAATGCCAAAGGCGTTTTTATGATTGAAATAATTAAAATATTGAGGCATAAATTCTGCTACATGCCGGGATCCGGGATATGGGAAATAGTTATATTTAAGTGTTAAATACCAATTAAATCTCCGTGCCCCAATGCTCTTTTTGTATGCCATTTCTGCATTTTCACGTAATTCTCCATATAAATCCTTCCCATTTAATTTAAGATCTGTGAGCCATACAAAATGATTTACTCCACCATATTTAATATCAAATTCTTCCCAGCTCTCTGTTTTATGACCCAATCGATTCATCAAGAGCCGAACAGCCTTCATCCCACCAAAAAGTTCATGGCATAATCCAATATATTGCAAATCAGGATGCACATTTCGAGCCGCTTGAACAATCTGAGCTTGTGGGTTGGTATAATTCAAAAGGACTGCATTTGGACATAATTCTTTCATATCTTTCGCGATTTTATCAACCACATAACAGCACCTCAGTGCCCGGAAAAAGCCTCCCGGCCCACATGTATCTCCTGTATTTTGAATTATACCGAATTTCGCAGGAATATAATTATCAAACCATTCTGCTTTTTGAGCACCTACCGATATGCTTTTATATATAAATTGCGCATTTTCAAATGCCAACCTTCTGTCGGTGGTACCATAGACCTTAACATCAACATTGGCTTTATTGGCCATATTTTGAAGGAGTGTGGAGGTCCATTTTACCATCTTGGGATCAATATCAACCAAATATACATCCATCGGATGAAGATTTTTGGCATCTATAATATTCTTGAATAATCCAATACTAAAGCGATGTGATCCAGCTCCAATATATGTTAATTTTAGCCTTTCTGTCATTTCTACCACTCTCCATCTAATATATCA
>CAZEPC010000657.1:0-2249 GCA_964513765.1 uncultured archaeon | reverse complement strand
GTTAATAGAATTAATAATTAATTTGATTAAATTGGGGGTCAAATTAATTTGACCTTATTTTCTGGCCTTTTCTGGGTTTTTTCGGCAGAAAAAACTGCTGAGAATGGGCTGCGTGGGTGGGGAATTTTAGATATATTTTATCACGAATTTGTTGGAGAAAAATATGAAGCTATATTTTTCTTTTACCAATCTACTTTCTGAGGGAATAATAGAAGAAAAGCTTTTTAATAGTTTAAGAAGAGCTTAGAATCACATGGCAGATAATCGTATCTGCCTTTTGGAGTATTATCAGAATGAAGATAACTGTATTGATGGACAACGAGAATAAGAATAATCACCCGAAACTCGAAACAGAATCGGGACTTTCCCTTTTTTTAGAAATGAGGGAAAACAAAATTCTCTTTGATGCCGGAATCAGTCAGAAATTCTCGAGAAACGCAGAAATTATGGAAAAAAATTTAGAAAAAGTAGATGTAGGGATCATTTCTCATGGGCATTTTGATCACACTGGAGGACTCCCTTATTTCATGGACATAAATCCGGATTCGGAGGTTTTTCTTGGACCCGGCGCAGATGGTAATTTTTATTTTAAGCTCCTCTTTCTCAAAAAATACATCGGAATCCCGAAATCTTTAAAAACAGATAAACCCAAAATGCTCCGTTATCTGGAGGAGGATAAAGAAGTATTGCCGAATTTCCATATTTTGACGAATTTGGAGAAAGAACGACCCTTGGGAAAGGCCAATAAGAGATTATATAAAAGAACGAAAAGCGGAATAGAAAAAGATGACTTCGGCCATGAAATAATTGCCGCTATAGAAACTCAAGAGGGATTGATAGTGATTACCGGCTGCAGCCATAACGGAATAAGAAACATGTTGGATGTTGTGAAGAATCGGATGCCCGAGAAGCAGATCAAAGCGGTAATCGGAGGGTTCCACATGATGGGGATCCCCATATTTAAAAACAGCATCGCCGACACCCCCGAGAACATCAGAAAGATCGGCAAAGATTTGCTAAATTACGGGGTTGATAAGTTTTATACAATGCATTGTACAGGGTTACGGGCCTATAAGGAGTTAAAATCCGTTATGGGTGATGCATTGGAATATCTCGGAGTGGGAGATTCTATAGAAATTTGAGAAAAAAAAATAAATAAGGAAAATTGTCTTATTATAGTGATGGAGATCATTTCTCACTTTCCTTATAAAATTCATCTTAAAGGCGAGTTTTTGGTTATGAAACCCAATGTTTCAGAAGAGGAATTTTGGGAAATATCAAATGAAGATTCTAACTATGAATTATTGGATGGGGTGCTCTACATACATTCACCGGCAAATACTGAATATGAAGAAATTTTTAAATATCTACTAGCGCTTTTAAAAATCTATTTCGAAATTCACCAAGGTGGAAAAGTATTCGGGTCAAGATTAGTTATGCGACTATCGAAAGACTGGAATCCCGAACCCGACTTAATGGTAATATCCGAGGAAAACTTTGAAAAGATAAAAGAAACCAAAATCGAAGGTCCCGCAGACCTTGTAATTGAAATACTTTCTTATGCAACCAGAGAAATTGACTTAAAAAAGAAAGTCCCAAAATATCTAGAGGCTGGTGTGAAGGAAATATGGATTGTGGATCCCAAGGATAAGAAATTCACTCAGAAAGTATTCCATGAAAATAAATTAAAGGAAGAAACGTGGAAATTTGAGAAAAAATCAAAAGAAGGGGATAAAATTATCTCTAAGATACTACCCAAAATAGATTTTAACCCTAATTGGATCTGGGAGCGGGATTCATACCCCATACATAAAATGTTTCTACATAAATCTTTATAAAGTAAAGATCACTATTTTCTACAAGGAAAGGCCACATTTTGGAGAGATTTATTGATGTTTGGTCTTTTCACGACCGAGAATCACCTCAAGAATGTATTTCTTTTTTTGCTGGGTTTCTTTAAAGGCTCTCATAATCTTAGCCTCCATTTCATTCATATCTTCGGGGTCTTCATCCACAATCTTTTTAATCTCCGTGTAGGCAGATTCCCTAAACCGCGGTTGAATATTTTTTTCTCCATCCGGGGATATGAATACCACCTTTTGGCTTTCTGTGACCTTCCCAATCTGCCTTACCTGAATCCCTTGTTCCCTTAAAATGTACTTAATCCCGGACACTACATTCGGGGAGCAAAACATCAATAGCGCATCCAATGACACCCCCAAATAATCAACACCCGTATTCTCTAACAG
>CAZEPC010000656.1:0-2261 GCA_964513765.1 uncultured archaeon | reverse complement strand
TTGTGGATGATTTGTTTTGATTTTTTCACTTTTCGACACTTTTAAAAAATTTTTTACGCAAAATCACTTTTTATTTCTAATTTTCTATAAAAAGTGTGAAAATCATTTTAAAATTGCAAAAATACTAGGTTAATTTAGACTTAAAAATTATAGTTTCTTCCGAAAAGAAAATATAATTCATAAAATACAATAATACTTCTAATACAACGGTTGAACAAAAATGGAAGATATTCAAAATAAAATAAACCAATTGAAACAAGAGCAAGACACGGTTGAGAAACTCATCCAATTGGGCGATCTTTATATGTCGAAAGATGATATTGTTGAAGCCCAACATTATTACCAAAAAGCAGTTGATCTCTATCCTGAAAGCGCGGAGGGATATTGTAAGCTCGGGGAACTTTCCCTTAGAAATAATGAGCTTAAGGTAGCCAATACATATTTCGATAAAGCAGCGGATATCGAGAGTGCGAATGCTCAAATTTGGTTGGGATTTGCAAAAGTCAATTTACTTTCGGGCGGAAATTCACGGGCAGATGAATATATTAATCGGGCAATCGCGTTAGCCCCTGAAGATCCTAATGTTCTTTTATACGCGGGGATCATAAAACTCAAAAATCATGACATGTTTTACGCACGAAAATATTTAGAGACACTTTTGGAAAAAGACGAAGAACATATATTACCATACGGAAATTTCTACATGGGCTTATTAAATGTGCAACAAGGGACATTCCAAAAAGCCATGGAATATTTCGGTAAAATCGAAGACAAGGCATTATTTACCGAGAATGAGGTAAATGAAGTGGCCTTAAAGAACAATATTGCATTATGCGCCATTCGAGCAGGAAATAATGAAAAAGCGGAGAAATTACTCGAGGAAATAACCTCCATCGAGAAAGAAGATGCTCGCTTATGGATTAACCTAGCAATGGTGTATTGGATTCAAGATAAAACCGAAGAATCTATGGATGCCTTGAAAAAAGCACGTTCCATTGATAACCAATCTTGGATGTGGATGGACCAAATGCAAGATTACTTGGAAGGTGGAAAAGATTGGCTCAAGGAAAAAATGACAGGTTTAATGGAAGAAAATCCCGATGGATATAACCTAGTTATGTTTTTGGGATGCGTAATACCTAACAGATATCCCTTTGTAGAAGCGGCGACCCGTCATGTTTTAGATAAATTAAAGATTGGTGTGGTTGAGGCGGAGGGAGCATCATGTTGTCCGGCACCTGGAGTATTCCGATCCTTTGATATTGATACATGGTTGGTCTTGGCTGCCCGAAATATCAGCATTTCCGAGGCAAAAAACCGAGATTTTGTGACCATGTGTAATGGATGTTATGGAACGCTCAATGATGTTAATTATGAATTGCAACATGAAAAAGAGAAAAAAGAATTTGTGAATGAAGCACTTAAGGAAATCGGGAAGGAATATAAAGGCTCAATCACAGTAAGGCACATTGTTGATGTATTATACAATGAGATTGGTTTAGATAAACTCAAAAAGATGATTGTAAAGCGATTTGATGGGCTGAAAGTTGGAATCCATTATGGATGTCATATTTTAAAACCCCATTATAATAAACCATGGGACTATTCCTCTGTGGAGGACCCAAAATTTCTCGATGAATTGGTAGAAATTACTGGTGCAGAATCCATTGAGTATAAAGATAAATTAATGTGCTGCGGTGCTGGAGGTGCTTTACGTACAGCCAGTAAAAATGTATCGATTGACATCACCAAACAAAAGCTATTGAATATGAGAGAAGCAGGGGTCGATATCATCGTAGATTGCTGTCCATTTTGCCATCTTCAGTTAGATTTGGGGCAGATGGAAGTGAATGGCACATTTAAAGATGAAATTGAAGAACCGTTTACTTTCCCGGTTATCTATATAACCCAATTACTTGGTTTGGCAATGGGGATGGATCCTTTCAAGTTAGGAATGCTAAAGTCACCAAAACAACCTGGAACACCACCCTTCATTAAAGTAGAACCATTCTTTACTGAGGAATCTGAAGATCTAGATCTTGATGTATAATTCCCACTAGAGTACCACAAATAACTAAGTATCTTTTTTTTATTACAAATACTATGGTAACTATCAGATAGTGAAGTTAGTTCAAAATTTAAAATTAAAGGAATGAAAATTATGGCTTTTCCAAAAGTTACGAAAACTGTAGATGGGACTCAAATCAAAATCCAAGAAAAATATTTGGTGGAGAAATATGAATTGGTTCTCGACCGACTAA
>CAZEPC010000655.1:0-2273 GCA_964513765.1 uncultured archaeon | reverse complement strand
CTCCATGAATATCCCCACATTTCACAAATAAATAGCCTGGTTCTCGATGCAATGACCCGAGAAACATATAAAAAACTGGATCTCAGTCATGCACACATGCACACTAAAAATCTTATCGGAGATCTACAGACGTATTCCACCATCATATATTTTATTAACCAATTCAACGAATTTAAATTATTGAGGAAAGATACATCGGTCGCCTCCATCGTCGATATAGTCAGAGAGGAGATAACACAGATTACCTCCGTACTCCGAAAAAGTAGAGATTTTCGGAGGCTCATTAAAAAGCAAATGAAATTTTTAGGTGAGAATTGAGCCCTTTTATTGTGATTCCCCCAGATCTACTTCAATTTCATATATTTTAAATCCCTCCATTTCACAGAGTGGACAAATTGTTTTTTTTTCGGGGTCTCTCAAGAGAATGCAAAATGGGCATATCCAGCTTCCGCAATTTGTACATTTCAAAACAGTATCTTCTCCACCGCATTTCAGACATGCATGTTTTTTCATGATCTTAATTAATTTACAATCTCTATGTATATAATTTATATGAAATCTCTATGAATCTAAGAATTTCTCGCATGTATAATTAGGAGCTTCCATTTCCGTTTTTCTATTAGCAAAAGTAAAGTAGTGGGACTTATCGTTTCAATCCTAAATGCTTATTAAGCCGTTTACATATTATAATATGAAGAAAAATGGGATTACCAAAATTATATCACATTTGGGTAATTAAGAAACCTGCTGGAGTGTGCGTGATTGATGCGGAAGTATCAGAGTTTGACTCAGGAAATATATCGGATGGAAACTTGGTCGGGGGATTATTTTCCTCGTATTTTTCATTTTCCCAAAAGATGTTCCACGAGGATATCTCCATTTTCAGAACAGATTCATATCAAGTATCTTTCCACGTAGAGGAAAACTATTTTATAGCCATCTTGACTGACAGAAAATTCCCAAAAATTATTTTACGAAGGATCGTATCCAAATTCAATGAGATAGTAACGAAAATCCATCCAGAGATAATGGAAGAGGACTTTGATGGAGATTTGGCAACTTATGATGAAATCACGGAGATGATAGAGGAGATCTCGGAATTGAGGGGAATTAAAATGGCAAAATATATTCGAGATAAGAAAAAAAAGGCCGAAAAACTGGAAAAAATCAGAGAGCTCCAAGATGAAATTGAAAAACTCTGAAATGGGCTCTAAAAAAGTATTTTTTCCCATTGAAATCAAATAAACACATTCTTCCCATCTTTAATCTTTATTTTGAGAACCTCGATCTTCGCGAAACATTTTTGGATACTTTTTAGGTTCGGGTTCCTTGATTGTCTCTTCTTTAACAGGTCCTTCTTCCCCTTCGGTTGAGAATTTTTTAACCGATCCATCTGACATTTTGATTGTAGCTTCTGCGGTTTTTCCTCTTTTTTCCAATTTTTCTTCCAGCTCCTTTTGGGGAATAACAAAGAGTTCAGAAAGTTTTTTGGAAATCCAAGTCGCATCAAAACCTTTTCCGGGAGTTTCTCTGATATTTTTAAGGTCATAAAAGGCTTGAATTGACTTCTCCGGTAATTCCACCAGAAAATGGGGAAACATTTTTTCCATGTTTTCGAGATATTCATCAATAGAAATATCTTCGTAAATCAGATCTTGAATATTATCCATAAGCTGGTGGTAATAATTACCCAAATTCCTTGATGTACGTGCAATA
This sequence comes from uncultured archaeon, assembly GCA_964513765.1. GTDB lineage: Archaea > Asgardarchaeota > Lokiarchaeia > Sigyniarchaeales > Promethearchaeaceae > CAZEPC01. The sequence continues at coordinate 557 of CAZEPC010000655.1, read as the reverse complement.
TTCATTTGAGTCCCGGTTTCACGATTTACACCAATTTCTTTTTTTGCTTGTTCTGCTAATGTCATACCCACCTTACCTGCGTGTTCTATTTGCTGGAAATTATTTGAGATAATTTCAAAATCATCCAAAAATACATCAAAATTCTCGCTGCGGGCGGCTTTTTTCATATCTTCTATAAGAGACTTATTGGATTCAAACAAAGCATTAGACTCCGCTTGAGATGCCCATTGTTTTGGAACTAACTCTCCACCATCCATAACCCCCAGAATATCCACACCAGCTCTTTTTGACTGAATTTCTTTTAACGAAAAAGGAAGAATGGTCATTCCCCAAGTCATTCCGCAATTATTGCAATATCCGACATCATCGGGCAAAAGCTTTCTGGAGGCTGCTTCATCCTCATTTTCGTATAGACGGGAAACTCCACAGTTATAACATTCAATATAATCGCAATTCCAACATTGAAAACTTTCTTGCTCGTTTGAAATAATTGAACCGCAGCTACTACAAAAGAGATCTTCTTTTTCCATAAATACCATTGTGACTAGAGAAACAAA
>CAZEPC010000654.1:0-2276 GCA_964513765.1 uncultured archaeon | reverse complement strand
GCTTCATCATTATTCATATTATCTTCTAAAGCTTCAATATAACCTTTTATTGAAGTTAAAGGTGTTCTTAAATCATGAGTTATTTTGGCAATTAATTCCTTTCTTGATTGTTCAAACTGATAATGTTGATTTGAGTTTTCTTTTAACTCACTTTGTCGATAACCTTTCATTTTTTTCTTTTTATGTTTGGCTGCTTTAGTCTCACTAATATCTTTTTGCAATTCCTCTAAAAAATCTGGTTCTTGCATTGCATTAATTTGCTCAAGCTCTACTTCGAGTATCTCTTCTTTATATGAATGATCAAATATAACTGGTGCTCCATTCTTATTATATACCGTTGAACCACCATCAAAGGTAACGATATTTTTACCGTTATTCTGAGCCCCACAATTATTCACATACAAGAAGGGAACAAAACTTTGACGTTTAGAATTCTGCATTTCTTTAAAGAGATACTGAACTCTCCGATCCCTGGCATCATTTTTCCAATACGTCCAAGGAGATGCCGAGATATTAAGAATATAGTGGGCCCCATTTTCGATAAAATATTGAGTGGGATTGATGGGACTAAGATTTTTGCGATAGTCCGCCACCCACAAATCTTCGCATACCTCCAACCCCAGATTTATAGATTTCCCATCTTTTTCTATAATAAATGGGTAATACATCTTTTCCAAAGGAATATTAAAATCTATCGCAAGATCTTGTAAAGAAAAGAAATAACGGTCATCATCAAATAGTCGATAATTAGGTAAAAGTGTTTTTGGTTGGATCCCCAAAGGAATATGGGGGACTTTTTTTACCCTTTTAACCGGCTTTTTATTATAATAGGCATAGGCAGCATTATATCGTCGTATTCTTCCATCTTTATTGGGGTGCCAGCCGTTCTTTTTATAGACATCTTCATCAAAATATACATTCCCATAAATTACTACAATATCTTCCGAACTATCTTTGAGAATCTCGTTATATCTCATTAACTCTCTGCATAATTCGGGATCCAACCAACGATCACTTAATAAATAGCCGCCTATGCACATTTCAGGGAATGCAATAATATCACATCCATCTGATTTTGCCCGTTCAATCATATTAAGCATCTTATTCACATTATTTTCGGGTTGTCCCAATCTGACATTCATCTGTGCTAGGGCGACTTTCATAGATTAGATAAAGTTTCATGATAAAAAAAGTTAAATGCCCAAGAATTAAGAAAATATAGGAATGAACATCCCCAAAGCATTGAATGAAAAATTAATGAAAGTAAAAGAAATTTTGAAGGGAAAAAGAGTTCTGGTTGCGTTTTCTGGAGGTTTAGACAGCAGTTTGGTGGCTTATTTCTCTAAGAAATATTCCAAAAAAACAATAGCGGTCTTAATTAAAGCCCAAACCACACCAAGCCAAGAAATTGAAAATGCGAAAAAAATTTCTTCAGAATTGCAGATCCCCTTTGAAGTCTTGAATATTGATATAACTGAACAAGGTAAAATTTACCGAAATCTCCGAGATCGATGTTATCATTGTAAAAAACTCATACTCTCTGAGTTAAAAGAATTTATTTCTTTGAAACAAGATGATTATCCAAATTATGATCTTTTTGTAGATGGAACAAATTATTCAGATCTCTCATTAGAGAGGCCAGGTCTGAAAGCATTGAGAGAATCAGAATTCCGATCACCTCTGGCAGAAGCGGAAATTACTAAAGAAGATGTATTAAAATTGTCCCAAATATTCGATCTTCCCTCCAAAAATATTCCATCTCAAGCTTGTCTGGCCTCCAGAGTTCCGTTCGGAATACCTTTATCCCAAGAGATTCTTGAGATGGTAGATCATTCAGAAATGTACATCAGAGAGCTTTTGGATGATTTTGAAACATCACTAAGGGTAAGAATCCATAAACTAAAACCATCAGAACAATACCTTGCCAGAATTGAAGCAGGACCCACAATTCAAAAGAAAATAAATGATATAGAAATTGCAAAGAAAATTAATACAAGACTTAGAAAAATAGGCTTTATCTATATAACCATGGATTTACAAGGGTTTCGGAGTGGTTCAATGCATGAGACAATTGAAAAATAGATGTGAGCGTCTTTTATTAATCAAAGCTGGATGCCGGACATCCATCACAATTCCCGTCCTTAAATTGATCACAAAGTCTGCATTTCGTACCACATGCACCCCTGTTTTGTTTTAGGCATTTTGTGGGGACAAATTTTATCGGTAAAAATCTTGGTTTCACATTTTCATTTGATAATAAGATCTCTATATTTCGT
>CAZEPC010000653.1:1084-2288 GCA_964513765.1 uncultured archaeon | reverse complement strand
GACTTGGTCCAAATTAAAGGGATCGGAAAGGCAACCGCGGAAACCATCAAAAAGTTGCTACCGCAATTATGCAGATTAAACGATACATTAATATATAAGAAGGATTTTAGCGGTAACATCTTTAGTTTTCCAGTATTTCAATTTTTCTCAAGCAATTTTCTTGAAGGAGGAATCCTTAAGATTTTAGAGAGGTATATATAGAGAATCCCATTTTAAGATTTTCAAACCTATATATGAAGGAATGTTAGTTGAGAAATACAGAATGCCTTGTGAATAAGGACCTTTATATCTATTTCACCGTTTTTCATGAAGGAATAGTTCTTGAGACTGGAGGTATCAACGATTGCGTCCATAAGAGGATTATCATTTCAATCATCTCAAAAAAATGGCCTAAACTGCCACCGTTTTTTGTTTTTGCCCCGTAAGGTCGATAATTTTAAGAATCTCTTGTCTTTCTCGCTCATCATTCGCCTTCTCCACGATTTCAGATTTTAATTTTTTTCTCACAAGCTTAAGAAGAGTTCTCATCTCACGGTTTTTCTGCCCGTAGTATATCTCTGAGCGGATAAAATGATCAACGAGCTTGAGATTTTTTTGGATGAGAGAATAGATTGAGACTGCCAGCACAAACCCATAACATGCCAAGTGATTATCTTTTATCCCCGACTCTTTGGAAGTGAGCATAGCATAGATGAAATCTCCTTTAATGTCTTCCTTTTCGATGCCGTGGATCCCGGATTTATAATACAAATATTGGGGATCTCTGAATTTACATTTGTGATTTTTACAATTTACGCAAGGAAGTTTATTGATATTTCTATCATTTATCAGAGATTCGACTAGCTGAATAGTTTCAGTGTATATCTCCAGGTGCCGTTCTTCTGGGTCAGGAAAGAGGATAGAAAGAATTAGCTTGTTATCAATTTCAATTTCGGATATAGCTTTTATTTCATGTTTTGAATCATCGATGTATCTTGAAATATCTAGCCGATTTTTTTTGATAAAATCCTTTAGTTTAAACGAGATTGAAAGTTCTCTGGGGATTAAATCTGATTCGACCATAAGGCGATGTACTGAATCTATATTACTCTTTTTTATTTCATTATTCCTGGTGAATAATTCAAAGTTTGGTCCAAAATAGCGATTAAGGGATTTATTGACATTTTCAAGGTTCATATCTAAGTTTGCCGATAATTCTTTAAGT
>CAZEPC010000653.1:0-1074 GCA_964513765.1 uncultured archaeon | reverse complement strand
CAAAAAATTTTTCCAATTCACGTAAAAATACAATTTTCTCTAAATCCATTTCCTTGTATTGGCGTAATAGTTTAAAAACGATATTAGACACGGATCCAACCCCGGCCTTATTCTTTTTATACTTTACCCAATTCCAAATGTCATCATCTAATACTTCTATTGTTGTTCTTCCCATAAAACCACTTTAAAATATAGATATGCTAAATAAATATATTCTCATAACTAAATAAACTTATGGTATATCTCATGCTAAATTAATAAAATCATTTATATAACATTAATCTCTATATATAAATAAAATTATACAAAAATTAAACAATAAAAAGGTAGCAAGAAATGAAATGAAATTGTAAAAAGAAATGAAATGAAATTGTAAAAAGAAATGAAAACAAAAAAACAATAAAATAAACCTCAAAGAAGGATAAAAGAATGCGTATTAATGCAAATAGAACTAATTCATTGAAATTTTATGAGATTTTATCGATATGAATAATTTAAAATACATACACCGAAAAACAATTTAACGGCAAGTGATAACCAAAAATGAACCATAAATGTGTTATTGATACTGATTGTCTATTTTTTCTTGCAAACAGCCGTATAGGCCGAAAATATATCTTAGAAAATTGTTCATTGTTTCTCCCTCAATCAATCCTTCATGAACTAAACCAAAAAGAGCAGAATATACTTGAAAATGGACAATTAGAGATTATTAATTTGGAAAAGAGAGATAAAAAAAACGCGGGAAAGTATTTGCAACACTTAACCGGAAGAAAACAAATTAAAAAGAATTATTTGCAAGGGAAATGTCTTCGGAGAATCAAAAATATCGGCGAATGTGAGGGAGCGGCGATCGCCAAGCGACTTGATATTGATTTAGTTTTATTAGACCAAAATGCATATTCTATTCTTAAAAAATTGCTCCGCTTTAGCGGAGTAAAAGTAAAAGAAATCACCGAGTTTGGGTTAGAAATTCTTAAAAAATATCGTAATGCGGCTCAAATTCCAGTATTTAAAAAGGAATTGGAAAAGATCCTCCATAAAAAGATCTAAAATCAAGAAATTTGGAATATT
>CAZEPC010000652.1:0-2314 GCA_964513765.1 uncultured archaeon | reverse complement strand
TTCCAAACCGACCCCAACGTGCTCAAGACCCTTACGGGGGTGGAGCAGAGGGCTCTGGAGAATCTGCGTGATTTGGAGCAATCCCTCGAGATTATTCGCCGGTCGGCCCAGTCGGACAATTACAAAAAGGTTCTCAGGCACCTCAAACAGTCCAATTCGCGGTTTCTCAACCAAAGGTTACACGATGCCTTGGGGATGCAGGTGTTTGCCATAAAGCTTGATAAAAGTTTTGAGGGGGCGGAGTTGCTGAAGGTGGTGATTTCAAACCCCCAAACAGGCAAATCGATCCGGGTAGATGCACCGTTGGATCTGATGGCCGAACCCTCCATACTCGACACGAAAGCCGCCCGTAGATTGGGGCTCGACATCGAGAAATGCGAGGATGTGGCACTCATGGGCGTGGGTGATTCGTATGCAAAGAGCTGTTGGCTCACCATCGAATGCAAGGGAAAATCCTTTACCGAAGAGGCGGTCATTTGGGATAATTTGCACCGCCGAACCGGTTATCACGCCATGATCGGGCAAAAAATCTATAACTACTTTAAAAAGAATGGAGGTTCTCTCATTGACTGAAGCACACACTATGCCCTCTCCCGAACCATCGGAGGAACACCGCCTCGATGTAGATTGTTATACGGGACAGGGTATTAAGCGCATTATTGACGATTACAAATCAGTGTTGCGGGACGGGCGCATACGCCTGCAAACCCGACGGCTCTTGCGGCGGTTTCGCGATGAGAATGTACGACATTACCTCACCGTCCAACTGGAGAAGAGGATCTCGCGGTGGCTCTCGGACCTCACCGGCAGGATCATCTCCGCACTGCGGGGTACCGATATGTCGCCCAAAGACGTTGCCAAAATGGAAGAATTCCTGACGGGTGCCCGTGCCATGCTCTCCCGAACGTACGGCGGCACTAAGAGCGCGGACAACCCCTTTGAGGCTGCCCTTCACCAGTACTACCTCAACTATTCCGATCTTATGGATACCGGAAAGAAGGGGAAAAAGGCCAAAAGGCTGGTAAAGCGGGGTATTAAGAACCTCAAAAAGATGGTGGAATCGCTACAAGCCCGCCAAAAGGTGCAAAAAACGCTGTTCCGGTTGTATGAAGATGATGTTCGGGACCGGCTGATTGCCCGCGATATAATCAAGGCACAAAAGGCCAAGGAATGCCGGATTATCCTGAGCCTCTTGGATCATATTTTGGACATTCCCTTGCCCGAGGAACCGGAGCTCAAGAAGAGCTTCACCGCCAAGATCACCAACTTTCTCAAGCGCAAAAGGAGGGGCGATCGAAGATGAAGCACACATCTCTTCCCGGGGAAACCGCCTCGAAGCAGGGAATCATTGCCAGTCTCAAGAAAAAGCCCCTACGCGTCGCGTGGCTGGCGGTCGGATCGCTTTTATTGGCCGCCCTCGTTCTTTCGGCGTTACCCGACTCTCCGGCTCCGGAGGCGGAGGGGATAGGCGATCCCTCTGATGCGTGTCCCGGGTTATACTATAATCGCGACATCGAGCATTACAATGACTGGAGCCCGTGGATGAACGGGGGATCGTGGGAAAGTGCCTATCGAATTGAGAACACCGCCCACCACCGGTTCATCATCACCGGAACCGATCTGCATTTGGAATTCATCAACGCAACTTTCAATTCACTCACGATTTTCGGCGCCCGGCACATCCGCTTTATCAACTGCAGTTTCGGCGATACGCTGCAGTTCAAGTACTCGGAGCATATTTCGGTGACGGACGGGCTTTTAAACTCCACCGATGTATTGATAAAGGGGTCGGAAGATATTGAGTTACGGGGTAGTAGGCTGCTGGCCAGCCCCATCCACCTCGTGTCCTCTTCGGGCTGCGAGGTATCTTATAATCATTTCGAGTACTTAGCCGGCTTCGATTGTAACGCCTGGAGCAGCAGCAATTATATATACGGAAACGATCTGAGGGGCCTTTCCTTCACCGAGATTTATATTACCGACGGCGGGTATCAAAACCGCTTTTACCGCAATCACACGGGTAACCTCTTTAATTTCGGGTACCTACGGGCCAATTACCCCGGGCTGTGCTTTGAGGATTTCGGGGTCCTTCCCGCCGGCGAAGCGCAGGTTTTAGACGAACGGGGGATAGTTCTTTCCCACCCCCACTTTATGGAGGAGGGCTTTTCCCTCGGGGGCAGATCCCTTCCGTATGCGTTATTCGGAATTCCGGAGGTGTGGCCCTCGTTTTCGGTGGAGATGGACGGGTCTTTATCCGAGGATATGCTTCTGTTTTCGGAGCACATGCCCGAGGTATCCGTGCACTATAACGATT
>CAZEPC010000651.1:0-2316 GCA_964513765.1 uncultured archaeon | reverse complement strand
ATCCTCAAATTGATTCCGGCAATCCAGGGGAATGAAATAGATTACCCCAGTTAAGAAGATAAATATCAATCCGCTAAAAATTATTCGTTGGGTTTTCATGCACTAGATACAAAGCAGATATATAAAAAAGTGAAAACTAAATGAAACAAAGTTAAGCACCCCTGATTATCTTAGAAATATCCAGAGGATACTTTATTTTCCATATTATCCGATTCCCGCTTCATTAGCATCAAGTCCCGAATCTCCTCCCCGACACCCTCATAAGCAAGCGGATATTTTCCAAAAAGGGGACTCTTTTTGGATCCTATTTGAGCCCCTTTATACCAAAGGTTGGTAATTAATTTGGAAGGACCTGCCAACATGCTGGCATTCTTCAAATCTTCAAGGGTATGTTCATCATATCCGCCAAATAACCCCAAAGGAAGGAAATAACCCGGACCAGGCATCACATAAATCCCCAGGAAGATATAGAAAACAATTACAATTAAAGAATTAGTAAAAATGAATTGAAGAAGTTGTAAGATTCCATAGAAAAGTCCCAAATAAACAAGGCCCGCGAAAAACGGCGAGATCCAATTCTGCCAGCTGTTTAATTTTAGATCAATGATTCGGTGATTAATATACCACCACCCCAAACCCTGTTTTACCCCGGTTGCAAAGAAACCGGGAATGAGCAACACATACACCCCAAGTTCTAAATCGATACACACAAGAACTCCAATCAAATTAACAAGCTGTTCAACCACGGTAATAAATATGTTAAATTTGTGGTTTCCCGTTCCGATCAGAACCTCATTCATCAAATGAGAATGCTGAAAAATAGTTGAAAGTATGAGCTTTGGGACAAAAATCATAGAGAAAATGCCCATATAATCGGAGAAAAAGCTTCCAACCACAAGAGGTGCTATGAGAATAGTTAATGGCAAAATGAGAAATGTGATCTCTCCAATAGTTCTGAACCCGTTAGAAAGAATATAAACCGCATAATTATGTTTATCATTGAAATAGGCTTCGGAAACTGCGGATCGATGGTTTCCAATATGGGTAGTATTGACGGTTTCAGCAAGCCCAATTATCGGTCCGATCATGGTTAGCGTCCCGATATAAGTAGAATACTGGGGAAGAGAACTAACATAAATGAAGGATACTATCGTTCCGATGCTTTGATAAGAAAGAACAAAAAGCATCACCCCTATGCCAAATTTTAGAGATTCAATGGCCACTTTTTTCGGAAAGCTGGGAATAAATACATGCCTTAGTTTATACCCCATTGGTTCGATGACTTTAGAGAACATCCAGCCCGTGATGATAACCGAGGTGAAATCATCCACATAATAGCCGATTACTAACCCAATAGCACATCCCAAAGTTCCCCCGATCTGCGGGTTCTTATTGCCAAAATAAGCACCTAATTGGGAACCTAAGACCAGAGTAATCAACTGAAAAACCACAGTATTTAATAACCCCGCAAGCGCCACCTTACCGTATTGTTGAAATCCCTTTAGTGCCTCAGTAAACACTCCGAGCCAACCCGGATATTGAACAATCGATAACCAAACAAACATCCAAGGCATGAAAGATAAATCGGACTCCCGCAACCCCCATAGTCCAATCATAGACACAACCGTTGTCTGTATTAAACCCGTAATTGCTTGGAACCATATAAAGAAACGAATGTAATGAATTGCACGTTTTGGGTCCTTTACCCGATACTCCGCCACAAATCTAGATAAGGCAGAGGCCAAACCAAGGTCCGCCAAGGTAAAGATTGAATTAAAGATCCCCGTAAGAATATTATAATATCCCAAAGATTCTGCATACGGCACTACAAGAGGAAGAATAAATGCAATTCCGACCGCAAAAATTGCAAATACAATATTATACAAAAACCCCCCAAGAACCCGATGATATCCGATTAATTCCCATCCGTCTATTTCTTTCATAGAGAGAGGGGTTTTTTCCTCATCCATACTAATATTTTGGTTTTAATGAATATAAATATACAAGATAAAAGGATTTCCATATATCGAGTTAAAAATAGAAAAAATGATGAAAAGACACATTCCTCGAGTGAACGATAAGTCTATAAAAATTCTTTCATTAAGCGAAATTGGATAAAAATGATATTAATAGATACCACATATTTACCTCAAATAGTTTTGGAGGGAATAATAGGGACATTGTTCTTAATTTTCTGGATAGACTCTGTCAGAAGAGCCAGAATAAAAAAGCACATAATTGCCAAACGGCTCGCACAATTTTTAGGGATTTATCTCATCGCCACAATTTTCACCACCCTTAACCAAATTAATAGGG
>CAZEPC010000650.1:0-2322 GCA_964513765.1 uncultured archaeon | reverse complement strand
AAGAGATAGAGAAAATTATTTATATTTTGGATTAGGAAATCACTTCCAAGGATCTCCATATCCAATTGGAGCCAAGAGTGGATTTTGAGATTTCTTTCTAAAAAAAGATAGGTGAAAAAAATGCAGTATAGGTTCAGATTGACGGGAGTTCCGCCAGATAAAGCAATCAAGCTGATTGAAGTGGATCCCAATTTTAAAGTCTCCGAAATAAAGAAGAGGGTTCAACATGAATATAAATTAAACCAAATGCTGGAAATACAATTTATTTACAAGGGCAAAGTCTTATCTGATAATATCAAGTTTATGAAGATTGGAATCCATCCCAAAAAGGATGTTATCACGGTCATGGGAACCCAAGTTGGTGTATAAGCATTTTGAAGCCCTTTTGAATGAGGAGAATACCGTAAATAAATATTAATGTTTTAGTCAATAAGCGAAGAGATATGAGAGAGGAATGAATGTATTTTGCTTCCCTCAATTTTTTATTTTTTAAGGAAATTTTTTTTATATTTACTAGGAAATAAGCAAATATCTGAACTTTGGAGAAAAGGGAAAATGCCATTATACGACAGAGATTATTATCTAAAACACTGGAATTTTGATCCACTACGAGAGAGAAAGGATCTTGATGAAACAGGAAAAAAATACGCTTATGAGAAAAAATATCCAATAAAAAATGACAGATTTTTCTCAGAAATGGACCTCTTTATAGGGGCAAGGGTAATTGTGGAGTTTTGTGAAAAGAACGAGGGAAATAACAGTTCAAAGGAAAGAAATAAGAATGGAAAAAAACAAACTACCCAGACTACAAACCGTAAAAAACATAATATTTATTATACAGAAGGAAATGAGAAGCTAAAGATTGATAATTATATTGTATGGTTTTTTGAGGAGCAAGAATACTCCATACCGTGTATACATACTGTGATTTTTGAAGGATCCGTAAAAGATGTGGAAAAGATCGGAATAGATGAAATTAAAAAAAAATTACCCTCGAAGAGGCAGATCCTCGTCGAGATCAAGCCGGAGGAACATTTTATTGCCTTAAAGGCCTTTGTAAAGGGACTAATTAAAAGTTCCTTCGATTTGCATTTTCAAAAATTACTCCAAAAAAAGGAAAACACATACCCGTTGAGAATTAAATTACTTCACGGCTTATATACTCTCATACCCCAGATTTTTTTAAAGAAGCTAAAGGATATGGGTGCCAACACCATTCAAATTAAGGAAATAGAAGATGTTTTTCAAAACCTTGAAAAGAAATAAATGTTCTAAAAATTAAGAAGTTAATATGAGTTCAGCAGAGAAAAAAAGAAAATACCTTGCCATTTCGATTTTCATTATCGTAACTGGAGTGGGATTTGGCGTGTATTGCGGCGAGTTGGATGCGCTTTTCTATATAGTAAGTGAAAAAGAGGTGGTTGAATTTAACGATCTATCACAAAGGTATGCAGAAAGCCTCTGGGCTGAGCCAAACAGAGCGGCGGCCGATGATCTCGTGGGCAATTTAAAAAATACCTCGGATGGATATTATTTTATTGATATAAATTATGAAGATGAATCCAGAGCAAGTTGGCAGACACGAGCGCATTTAGCGAGGTTATCGGGCATGATAAACGATTACGGGAAAGATTTGATCGCCGCGAACGAGACCATTCGCTCCTATGTCATAGGAACCTTAGATTATTGGCTTAATAACGACTTCAAGAACAGTAATTGGTGGTATAATGAAATTTCTACTCCCCAATATATGGCAGATATAGGGATAATGCTTAAAGACCATGTATCCGAGAAGCAAATTGATAAAATGAAAAAAATCATAAAAAGAGGGACTCTTTCATACTGCCACGATAAAATGGATTGGACGGGGGCAAATTTGTTAGACGCCGTAGAAACTACCCTTAAATATTCATTCTTTGCTGATAGACCCTATCTTCTTAAAAAAGCCGTTGCTCAGGCCGAAAAGGAGATATTTTTATCGGATGGGGACACCGAAGGTATAAAATATGATTATACCTTCTATCAGCATGGCGCCCAGCAAGCAATTACGAGCTATGGACAGGTGTATGTAAATATCCTCACTCAACTTGCTCAGATTCTTGATGGCACATCATTTCAATTTTCGGAGGAAAAGATGGACATTCTTGTAAACTTCATCCTTTTTGGCCAGAGATATGCAATACGGGGAAATAGATCCAATTACCTCGCGAATGGGCGGTCATTTTCAAGAAAAAATGGAAACAATGCCGGGGCAATTAAAAATTCGATCGAAATCTTGCTTTCGCTGGAAGATAGCCCAAAAAAAGGGGAATTACAAGAGTT
>CAZEPC010000649.1:0-2328 GCA_964513765.1 uncultured archaeon | reverse complement strand
AACTTTTCTTTATCTGCTTGGATAATGTAGGGGCGAATTTCATTTCTATCGGTTATTTTCTCGGTGAGAATTCTCATATATTTTGAAATCGCATCAGTTTCAAGATAGAGGAAAAGACGTTTTTTATCCAATAAATCACTATTAATTCCATCCATTGTATGGATAATGACTCCTCTATTGTTTCGGATAAAATTGCAGATACAATTAATAATTATTGAAGAATAGGAACTTATGGGTACATTTGATTCCACCTCAATGAGATTAAATGTCCCTTGCCTAAGACCACCCCCATATAATTCATCAATAGAAGATGAACCTGTAGAGAACAATTCAGATCTATCTTCCATTTTCTCCCATTTCTTAATGATATTTACATCTTGTTCTTGAAAGGGAAGACATGTATGAAAATGATTATCATGAAGGGTAAATGCATATTTTTTCTGTTTTCTTTCCACCGCTCTAATTTTATTAATATTTAAAACCCGAATAGTTCTCCCATCCACCAAGTCATCACTAATTGTCAAAATACCATCTACAATGTAATCAAGGAAACTTGATGATTTCGATTCGGCAATTAATACCAATTTCGCTTCAGATTGCCTAATAAATTCGGTAAAGAGAGTTTCGATGTTTTCCTTTGAATTCTCTTTATCTTTGGCCATCCCCATAATTGCATCCCAAGAATCAATCACAATAATGGGATTTTTATATTGATCGACTTTGTCATAAATGATTTTTAAAATTTCTGGAACGGAGTTAAACCGCAATGTACTCATAAGATGATCTTTCATCCTTTTTCCCTTTGGATCCTTAACAGGAGGAATATATGTCCTGGTAGCATCGAGAATATTGGAGGATTTTAAACGATTTTCCAGAAATGGAAATTGCTTAAAAAGCGAGGTAGGGGCAACTCTAGTGCTTAAATAAATGGGCTCAAAGTTTTCAAAGAAATGTAATAATGTTAGAGCGAATGTGGTTTTTCCAACACCCGCCAAACCCTTAATTAGCCATGAATATCCAATATCTTGGTTTAAGGTTTCCAATATCTCATTTGGAATAAAACCATCTTCTAAGTTTGATTCGGTCATATATCTCTTGAATGAATATTAAATAACCAATCTTAATAGTTTTTTTGAAAAAATACAAAATAAATAATTGAAGAAAATTATAAAAAAAGTAAAAATCAAAATAAGAAGTAGAGAAAATGAATATCCCACAGAAATTTATTGATGCTTGTAATGATATATTGGCAAAACTTGAGGGGAGAATTTTAAAGTACTTTGGAAGTCTTAAAACCAACGATAATGTTGAATTATATGAACATATCAAGAAAATAGAAGATCCAAAAGTTGAAATAATTGAAGGAATTGCGAAACTCCCTAATAAAAAAGATGGTGGATGGTATGAAATACCATATAAAAGAAAAGCTAAAAAAAAACTTAAAGTTAATTTGCAAGGAATGCCATTTGAATCACTTACTATCAAAATACTTTTCCCCCAACCACTATTTGGACCAAAAAATCTTCTCCCCCGAATTCAATTCAGCATCGATGCTCCTGTGATATACCCCGGGTCCTATGGATTGGTATGGGAACCTTTAGTCGGAGATATGGTAATGCCTAAATTTCATCCATACTCCACCTTTTCAAATAGAAAAGAAGAATTATTAGATTATTACCAACAGGAAGTTGTAGATCTTTTCTGTGATATACTAAACAGGGGGGATTATGAACAAGTGGCTACTCTTCAAGCAACAATAAAAAAAATCGCTAGCAATTCTTATAAAAACAGTTTCAAATATCAAAAAAGTTATAAATTTCCTGTAAACTGTATAGATATTCCTATTTACGGTGATTACGATTCTAATCAAGATAAACATAAAATTTATGTTGAAGCTTGGGCATATGGAAATCCCAAGGGATGGATAACACCTCAAGAAGTTGTGTTAAAATTTCTTTATCCATTATCGGCGATCATTAGCATGTTTGATGAGGATGGCGAATTTATAGATGGTGCTACACCTGCCAAAATTGAAGATGTTAAAAGGGATCTCCGGCATATTTCTAAACGAGATAAGGTACGGGACAGAGATTACAATCCTTTTGCCCAGAAAGACCGTGTGAAAAGAGATGAGTTCGGTTTTATTATAGATAAAGACAAAGGAGAAGGACTCGGAACAAGAGATATTTCCACCGCCAGAAAATCTTTATGGGAAATGCAAAAGGAAATGAAACAAAAAAAGGAAAAACAAATGGAATCTGTGGGTGGTGCAAATAAAAAGATAATAAAATATTCCTCAGCAAAAGATTTTTATAAAAAAAATCAGAG
>CAZEPC010000648.1:0-2332 GCA_964513765.1 uncultured archaeon | reverse complement strand
TATCGGTTACAGGATAATCAAAATTTCCTAAATGATAGCTTGCGTTGTTATTATTCAATCCATTTATTATTGAAATATTTGTGGTGGAATTTGGATTAATTTGTAAATAGTTAGTGAAATCCTTGGTATTTGCTGGATCTTCCTGGCCACTCTCATATTCCCCGTAGATTTTGGTCCACTGGATTTTATTATCGGTACTATTTGGTTGAATATTATCCCATAATTGTGAGTCAAATTCACGCAATGCTACCTTTTTTCCAGTTCCATTTACGGTTGGAACCGTTAAGCTTCGAATGTAATTTGCTGTTTGTTCGGAAAGATCTTTATAGGTATTATTTTTGGTATGTGAATAAAGCCGGGTTAAAAATTTACCAACACCGGCAGCACCTCTCATAAGCCCAGTATAATTATTAGATAATGGTTTATTATCAATCATTTCCCGTTTCGCTAAGTTGCTATCTGTATTATAAGTACGATTTTGATAATTTAACCATTTCCCTACATTTTTTGCCCATAACAAGTATGTTTCATTAATGGTTTTTTCATATAAATCAAGGAAGAAATCCCCAATACCTGCAGCACCTTCCCCGTATGTCAATGGAAGATTACCATTTTCATTGTTCCAAGCAAATCCAGGTCCCCCGTGAGACGTATGTCTATTATTTATGATATATCTGGCTGTTTTTTCCGCCATCTCAAGATTCTCTAAAAGAACAGATGTGCTTGCCATATTTGGACTATTTTCTAACTTAAGATCTTTTTGGTCTTTTTCTTTTTGGATGTTCGTAGTATTTATTTCGTCCTTATTATTTAACACTCTGTTATTCAGAGCCATTAAATTACCAAAAAGGAAAACGCTGATAAAAATTATTGATAAAAGAGATCTATACTTTCTTTTCATCTATTATACACCAATTTGAATGTACATTTGTTTAAAATTATAATTATTTTTTCGTTCATTGTATCTACGACGTATATTGATAGTTCTTCAATTAAGAATAAAACATTTTTTCTTGTGATAGAAAAAATCTATTTTTAATGCTTTTTATATAATGAGTTCCCATGGGAATCAATTGCAACTAACAACGGTCCAAAATTTTCTACTTTTAAAAACCATGCGGCTTCTGGACCAAGCTCCTTCCATTCGACCCCGATGACTTTTTTCACAAACTTAGCTGTAATTGCACCCACTCCCCCGGGATATTGTAGATAAACTGCAGGTGTTTTTTCCCATGATACACCTTTCATTCCGCCTTTCCCGATAACAAAATGATTTCCAATGATTTCATTCACGGATGTTTGGAATTTATTCATTCGCGAGCTGGTTGTGGGGCCACCACTTACTATCTCATACTCTCCCTTTTTATTTTCTTTTATAATTGGTCCCATATGGAAAATTGCTGACCCTTTTAGCTTTTCAAAGTGTTTTGGAAGAGGTTTATCTTTATCAACATAATCAATTATTTTCTTATGTACCAAATCCCGGCCTGTGGCAATTATTCCCGATATGTAAATTACGTCACCCGCATTTAAATCCGTTATCGTTTCTTTGTTAGTTGGTAATTGAATTTTTTTTGGTGTTTGTTGAATATTTTTTGGTATTTGATTCAAATTCTCGCTTTTTTTATTATTTTTCACATTCAATCCCTCCTTCTTGTTCAAATTTGAAATTTTCATTTAATTTTCCAATTTGAACATGTCCTTCATCTGTAATTTTGATTGTTCTGGCTCTGTGTGAATAGCATTGAACAACTAGTCCCACTGGGTATGAGGCAGGGTGTCTCATCGCCCATTCTATCCGAACATCCATACAACTATTTTTACCTCCCAGTCCCATAATACCAATATCTGATTCATTCATTTTTTGCAATATTTCATCTTCGAGTTCCGCGACTTCTTTGCGTGGATTTCGGGATTTCAAAGGTCGGAGAAGTGCCTTTTTACCCAACATCATCGCTTTTACGGCATCTCCGCCCAGGCCAATTCCTAATATAACTGGAGGACAAGGTTTTCCTCCTGCATTTTTCATATGCTCTAATATTGTAGGGACCATGTCTTCTAAACCCGTTGATGCAGAGAGCATAAATAATTTAGAGATGTTTTCCGATCCTCCTCCTTTATTTAAGACAGTTATTATTAAATCAGAGGAATCTTTGATTAATTCTTGATATACCGGAGGCATTCCTTTCCCCTTATTCTGTCCTTGATTTTTTTGAGTTATTGGATCCACCGTGTTTGGTCTGATCTTAGACTGATGGGTTAATTCTTCCAAGCATTCTAAAAAAATCTCATTAAGTTGTGTTTTTAAGGGAAATTGATCACCCACTTTTAG
>CAZEPC010000647.1:0-2334 GCA_964513765.1 uncultured archaeon | reverse complement strand
TAAATATGAACCAAATAACAAAGATGATTGCACTGGGAATAATTCGGATGAAAACAGAAATATCCCCCGCACCCGTATTATACCAATTTGTTAATTCTTTGGCATACTCCTCCGAGATGAAATATGGAACTATTAAAATTAAAATTAAAGTCGGTAAAACAGATACAATTCCAATTTTCATTTCGTTCCATTTCTTTTCGTACCAATATTTCAAAAATAATATCCCAATTGCGGGGAATGGATAATATTTTGCACCAATCGAAAGTGCTAAAAAGAAATAGAAGAGATACCTTTCGAATTTTTTTTGTTTAGGTAAATAAATCAATGCTAAAAAGTAGAAAAAGAAGAAAATCGAATCTGTAAAATGATAGCCACAATTAGTCAAACTGAAAGAATTATTGAGAAAGAAAAAGGGATTTACGAAGAGATAAGCTAGACCACGCTTTGTTTTATTGATTTTGAAGCTTTTTAAAACAAAATAAAACATAAAAGTAATCCCTAAATCCCATAAAAATGCCCAAAAAGCAAATATCTCTATATTCCCAAAAGAAAGCATCCTGAAAAATTGTAAAATATATTTAGTCATAAAGGGGTAATAAACCTCAGAATCCCAATTTATCTTAATGTCTCCCCAATGAAATGATGGGCTGGTTCGATTTTGATAATAATAAAAAAATAACATAAATATTCGTAAAACAATCCCTAGTGCAATTAATAAATTAAGTTTTTGAGCTAAGATTTTTTCAAACCAATTGTCAGCTTCTCTTGAAGTCTTTTGAGGTTTTTCATTCTTTACAGCATTCTCACTTCCCCCAGCGATATATCCAAGATTTGTCATAATAATAGCTATGTATTATTTAAGATAATATTTTAACTTATTTTTCGAAATAAAAAATAGCTTATTTCTCAAAAGATGGTTATATTTATATGGGAAAAACAATAATATACAAATGGATAGGGGCACTGATTTTATCTATTTCTCACTTTTGTGGGATATAGATATTATTCATTACGCATTTTGCGTTAACCCTCTTTTTATTTTTACGAAACGCCCCTATCCACTATTTATTCATAGGTTCTATTAGGTTTCTCATGGTAGATTTTCCACCATAAGCATTATATCCCATATCCATAACCCAATTTCTTAATCGCAATTTAAGAACTTCCCCTTTTCATTATGTATTCAAATACAAGTTAAGATTCACTCAAAAAGGTTTAAAAAAATAAAAAACCAAACTTTCCATAATAAAAATCAAAAATTGGTGGGGTCTAAGGGAATTGAACCCCTGATCAGCTGGTCTGGAGCCAGGCATCTTACCACTAGACAAAGACCCCAATTTTATCAAAAAAATATTTTAAAATTGGATTTCGATCCAAATCTTCCGAATTTTCTATAAAGACTCATTGATTTGAATCTAACAAATGAGATCAATATTCTGTTCCAATAAAAATTTTCGATTTTATAATGCAAACACAACCATACCCAATAGATTATTTAAAGGGAATTTCTATTCATTAGGAAAAGAGTTTTTCTAAAATCTTTCCATCCTCTACCGCATATTTGTATTTTCCAAATCCAACTGCAAGTAAATCTTTTTTCTTGATTGTTTTTGCACAAAATGCCAACCCTTCCCTCGGAGGAATTCTTCCCGCGGCCATAGGCTTTATATTAAGGATACGTACTTTGGTATTTTTAATTTTCCTGGCCAGAATTGCGGGATCTGTATTTGATTCAAATCCTTTTTTATTGAAAGGCTGGATTACCATCTGGGCATCATAACCTTGTTTTTCAACCGCCTCTATTGTTTCAATATAATGACTGGAAAGCATAGGGATCATACCTTTATCGCGTATATATTCCGCAATCTCTGGATAAGGAATTGCACATGTATTTGCCAACACATCTTGAGAGATAAGCCCCCCTTTGAACATCTGGGAATTTTGTTCCTTCATTTCCGGGCCACCAATTTTTAGATCTTGCATATCAAGGGCATTATCCGTGTACATCCGATGTGGACCACAAAAAGTGACTCCTTGTTCGGCACACCAATCAATTTGTTTAAATATATCTCTTTCAAATCCCTTCACCGTAGTTCTCACAGAGGGAGTACAAATCCAATGAAACTTTTCCCCAACTTTTTTCTCCACGATTCTAATGGCATTTCTTACCTTTTCCCGAGGAGAAGAGACACATGAATTTACCCCATGTTCACGAAATAAATATTCCATGTACTTTGCTACAGTTTTTGCTTTTCGGAACCGAATCAGATGGAGAAGCATATCAAAAGGATTCCATCTATGGGTTATCCCTACAAATTGATTTGTTCCACAGAC
>CAZEPC010000646.1:0-2347 GCA_964513765.1 uncultured archaeon | reverse complement strand
AACAATCATTTTACTGCAATCCGTGGATATTCTATAATACTTGGCCCTTATCCGGTCTTTTTTACTATGGCCTTCAAAATGCGTACTACTGGGGATCCCAGTTGGATTCCGTATTAGTTTTGGAATATTATCTGCCTTCCATTATTTGTGAGGATACTAACTCCCATTGGAATCGAATTCTAAATAGAATCCAAAATAAGTATGGTATAAAATTGCAAATTTTCGAGGTAGAAAAAGAATGGCAAGCTGCAAATCCCAGGACAATCTCCCAAAAAGATCACCTCAACAGCATCCTTTTTACTTCAAGATTACATAAAAACACACTCCTTCAAGATTACTTCGATTATTCTGATGATAATCTGAAAGGGAGAAATTTTGCCTATTTAAAATCAAGGTTTGAAGGTCTTAATGATTATTCCATTTTTTCTTTCGGAAATTCCTTGATTAAAAAATTAAAAAATCATGGTTTGGTTCGGACCTCCCAATTTGAAAAAGCTAAACCTATTTACAAGTCTTTTGGGTTACATACCAACATTATGGCAATTCTTGATGTCTCAAATTTGAAACCAAATAAAATTCCACGTTTCATCCGTTCTCTTAAGAGAAAAGTATTTAATGCTCCAATGTGCCAAATTATTCAATTGAACAGTCAAGACAGACAATTTATCCTGGTCCTCTGTAGAATAAAAAATGCGATTGGTCATTTTATTGGACAATTCCAAGATTGGTGTGATAAGAGAAAGATTTATTCTCATATCTCCCCAATTTATGACCTGACTCAAATAAACAACCCGAGCTTTCCCATATCTAAATTCATTTCCCTAAATAGAGATTATAATCTTTTCCAAAAAGCTGTGGCGAGGGTTTCATCTAATTCTCTCTTTGATATTGTCAATTTTCCCTTATACTTACCAAAAGGGTGTAAAAACGTTGATGGAACAATGAATCCTTATGAAACTGAACATAAATCAGATAAAATGCCTGTGGATTATTATTTTTCTTTAAATCAAAGAATTATATTTATAAAATCACTTAAAGAGAATTATGAGAGAGTTGTACATATTTTGAAAGCAGAGAATGGAAATATCAATAGGATCTATCTTAAAATATCAGAATTATTCAAAAAAGAATCTAAAAAGACTGAAAATGAAGAATTAAACACCAAGATCGTTGAAAAATATGGGGTTAAAGAAATAATCAGGGATATTATACGGGAAAACTAAAAAAAAAAGGTATTTATGTATTTTGAGAGTTCAAAAATACAAAAATAAACCTTTAGGGTGTGATCAGTTAATAATCACTTCCATTATAAGTCCTTATGGATTAGTAGAGTCATCTGGGAACATTTGTGAATTTCACCTCCAATTCTTATTATCTTTCTCTTATCATACTATTTAAAGATCGAAAAAACATTCGTGACCAAATTAGAGATGAACTTTCTTAAAAGTAGTTCTTTTGATAATCAAATTGTCAGAATCAACCTAAATCTAAAACCAACAGAATAAATAAGATTAAAGCAAGATTATAGAATGAAATCTTTGTGCAGAAAATAATCGGGGTAATTAAAAGATAAGAGATATGAATCAGAATGGATAATGAAAAAATGCAAATAATTTGATCCAAAAAAAAAGATGCATTAGATTATTTATATTTTTTTTTACTAAATCTTCTTATTAGACTTGATGATCTCTTCCCTTTCTAATCCCAAAAAATCCCAAACGTTATTGCATAAGATGTCTTTCTTTTCCTGATTAGAAAGGTATGTTTCGGGGAGTTCGCAAAATTTATTGATATAATACTCGATTGAGTGAGCCTGTAATTCCACTTTTTCACTTTCTTCATTAAAAACCAAAGTTGGCATGGGAAAATCGGTCCCGAAAACGAATTTCTCTATCCCCACCCTTTTTGTATGTAATGGACTCAATAAAGGGCCATAAGGATTAAGATCGTGTTTTTTCCAGTATATCGGATATTCGGCCGTGTCCATAAATACATTCTCATAACGGGTGGCGATCCAAAATGCCTTGAAATGAAGCGGGGTACCAAAATGTGTGATTAAAATTTTCAAATCGGGGAATCTGTTGGCAATGGGGATGAGAAACGAAGGATCCGCATATTCTAAATTCACTCCGGAGAAGGGCGTATCTCCCAAATGTACGATTAAAGGCATCTTCAAATCATTCATTCTCTTTAATGACTCCATACACTCAACCAAAGGATAACCCTCTAACGCATGGTATTTGATCCCTATTATACCCTGGTTTTTCAAATCGTCCATCTTTTCAATCGCCGAATAATCCTGCAAGTTAAGTGAACCGAAGGGTATAAAGAATTCTGGGAATCTTTT
>CAZEPC010000645.1:0-2347 GCA_964513765.1 uncultured archaeon | reverse complement strand
AATATGTATGAAAAAATCGTTGAGTCCGAACCTGCAGAACAAGCAGAAGAAGCATAAAAACAAAACCATTCTCTTTTTTAACTGGTTATCTTGACTCAAATTAGACGGTCATGATATGAACCTTTCCCATTTTATAATTATAATTAGTTCGTTCAACTTTAACTTGTTAAAATGCATCAAATTAATTTTTACTTTACTCTAGGCATCAATATTTTGTTATTTCTAGAAAATTGTTAAGAAAAGCGACAGCATATTGGGCTGGTGAGAATTATAAGGAGAGTATTGATATGGAGATTTGTAGGAATTGCGGACATTGTTGCCATGAAACAGAAATGGAATTAACCCAAAAGGATATAGACAACATTAAAAGAGCCACTGGCTTAAACCCTAAGGAATTTGCGATTCATCAAGATGGTTATTGGTGCTTGAGAAACAAGGACAACCATTGTATTTTTCTAGAACCTGAGAATGAAAATAAGTGTAAGATCTATAAAAGCAGGCCAAAGGGTTGTGAGTTTTATCCAATGATGTATGATATTGAGAATGACACATGTTTATTGGACAGAGAGTGTCCTCATAGGGACAAATTTTTTAGAAAAAAGAAATCCTTTCAAACCCATTGCTCCCGGCTAAAAAAATGGGCGAAGGCAAATTTTTACCTTTAAACACGGATTTAACCTTGAAACAAGTTATTTTAATTGTTTATATTCTTCTTTAGGAAATATTGAAGGGTTTTTTCAATCTTACGCCAAATTTTTGAATCTATCTTTTTATGCCGCCTTTCACTTGTTTGTTTAAGCCCTTTAATTATTAGAGAGGTCCAAAATTCCGTTTTAAGGAGATTTCTATTATCTTTATTGGTGCTATCTTTGATTGAATAATCTAATAAGAAATTTTCGGTATATTTAATTATCCAAGTCGCCACACAGTTCAAGCGAAACTTAAGTACAGAGGATAATGAGGTTTGATTGTCTTTATTATTCTTTTTATAATCCTCATTTATATTTTTAAGATACATACGATTTCCACTTAATATATCAAATATATTCGGAGATATATCCAAAAATGAACTCAGAAGAGAGGAAATGTCTCTATAGTGTTTTTCTTGTGATTCTTGAATTTCTTCCAAATCTATGAGATAAAAATCTCCATTCTCAGAAAATAAGAAATTTCGTAATCGGGGGTCCATGTAGTACATGTTCTTCTTATGCAATTCCACAAATATAGAGGCAAGGAGATCGATCTCTTCTTCTCCAAGAGTTTCATTCAATAATCGGTCAAGATAGGTCTCGGAATTGATAAACCCGTAAATGATTAAACCCCGATTTTTAAAATATAATTTGGGTAAATGGAACTTTTTAGGGAGTGAGTTGGCCAATGAAATATATGTTTCAACCTCATTTTGATATAATTGCCCCCAATTTTCTATTGAGCGATTAAAATATTTGAACACAAACCCGTTCAATCCATAAACATAATGTTTTTTGCTTTCAAGTCTTTCTAAATTCTGAAAATCTATTTTTATTTGATAATTGCTCTTATCCAAAACCGTTCGGATTTCATCCACTATTTTGGATTTAGATGTTTTATTTTCATTGCTTTTAGACATCATTAAATCATCGGATTTATTTAATCGCTTCATTTTTTATTAGCATCCTAATATGAATAAATTTTTTGTTTTGAGATGTTAATTAATACTTAGGATCGAACATGGTTGAGCCAAAAAATAAAAGATTATTTGTAGAAAAGATCAAAAAAGGGACCGTCATTGATCATATCAAAGCAGGATATGCGTTATCCGTACTTAAAATTCTCGGTTTAGAAGGTAAAGACGGTAGATTGATTACCGTAGGCATTAATGTGAAATCTCATTCATCCTCCACCGGAAAAAAGGACATCGTGAAAGTAGCCAATACATATTTAGATGAAAAACAAATTAATCAAATCGCTCTTATCTCCCCCGATTGTAAAGTATCTCTAATAGAGGATTATAATGTGAAAGAGAAATTTGTAGTAAAGGTCCCAGAGACCATTTACGGCATAATTAAGTGTCCAAATAACAAGTGTATAACAAATAAAGAACGAGAACCAATTGTGACCGAATTTGATGTGATCTCCCCTGATCCACTAAAAATTTCATGCGTTTATTGTGAGAGGATTCTTCAAAGAGATGATGTACTTCTTATATTAGAAAAAACCCGATAAATTGAAAAAAACTAGATCAACACACATTGAGAAAATTTTTTTTTCAAACTAAATTATACCTCTTATATCATGGCTCCAAAAAAGAATAAGAAATCGAAAAAAAAGAAATTTAAAAAAAAGTATGAAAAGAAAAGGAAAAAGC
>CAZEPC010000644.1:0-2356 GCA_964513765.1 uncultured archaeon | reverse complement strand
TTTTGAAGATTGTGATCCCGCAGATACACCTGTTTCCGTTTATTCTTTAGATATGATGAAAGATACCTTTTATCAAGTTGATTTCTATGATTATTTTCAAACGGCGGAAGTGTTTTATATTTCTCCAGCAGATAAACTCTATGGAATAACAGCCGCCACAAATGATGAAAATAACAATTTTGATACCTTTGATTTGCAAAGAAAGGAAGATAAAGGATATATTGTAGTGATTAATGTGAATTTTTGGACCCTCCCGATTGAAACGAATCTCAATTTTGCTTTTAAAGTTAGGGGTGAAGATGTATTGTCCTATAACTTGGGAAGTACCCAAGAATTCCGTCTTGGGCCGATGGACAGGATTTATGGAAAATTTGAGGTCGAAACCACTACGGGTGCGATTATCAATAGTACAAGTTCTACGGGTGTAAACTTTGTGTATTTCCAAAAATTCGATCAACATAAGCAATCATTTGAAACATATCAAAAAGTGATTGATTGTCCTCCATCCTCTACCCATGATGTATATATTTTCACTCCGGGTGTTTATTATTTCAATGCTGAAACAATAACAAGCACTGTACAATGCAATTATGGGTATGCCAGATTAACTACAAAATTAGTTGACATAAATAATTCTACATTACCCCATAAAGCCTTAGAGTTCGGCGATACTGATATACTAAAGCAAAATTTGGAAGAGATCGATTTTAGTTCCTTTAATCCTTGGGGAATGGGAGGGCAATTTTTACCCGTAATTTATCCATTCACTTTTAATCATACATATTGTAATGTTGGATTGAATGTATCTTGGTTTAGGGATGATAATTCCGCTGCTTTTGAAAATAATCAAACAGATTTCGGAGTACAAATGTATATGTTGGAAAAATCACGTTTGGATGAGAATTGGATAAGTTCCTCAGGACTTATTACCCATAATGAATTACCTGGTTCTGGAAACGATTTTTATATTAGTGCTGCTACAAGCCAAAATGAAACATCTCATTCTGAATCTACGAACATTGTGGGAACAATGGAAGGATGGATCGTTCTTCAACCCTATGATCTTCAAATTAAGAATGGGACGAACTGGTATGAATATAACGATACATTAGCGCTCAGAGCATCCACTTTTGACAGCTGTGCTGGGGTGGTGGAAACTGAGTTGGAAACTATTAACAATGGCAGCATTGGTCTTGGTTCAGTTGATTTTACGGAAGCACCCTATAATAATACGGGGACTTATGACTTTTCTATAAGTGTGAACGATACATTAGATGATTATCTCCTTATTAAAGTGAATGCAAGCCAAGAAGTCGACTGGTATCAATTGGTGGTTCGCTCAAACAATACAAGCAACTTGAATTGGCAGATTTTCTCACCAAATAACGTATGGCTTGACCATAGCGGTCCAAATGTCGATTATTTCGTGGGGAATGATCTTGCTGGTATTCGGGAAGTTTAGGGTTGACGAATGCGAACTTTACTTGGGAGGATCACATGGTTCATGATGAATTTTACCTCAAAATAGATATTTCAGGTTCTGACCCAAGTAATTATGATGCCCAATATTGGATCAAAATGTATGCAGAAGGAGTGAGTACCTTAAATGCAGGTGCTGTGGAACCAGAAGGTGATGGTATTAACACGGTTGCTTTGGCAATTGGTCTTTCCGTAGGGGGCGCGGCCCTTTTAGGGGGAGGTTACTGGTTTTGGAGGAGGAAACAATCTTAATTAAGGAGGATATGAAAATGAAAAAAATATTTAAATTTAATCGGAAAATGGAAATTCTTAGTTTGTTGGGTATTGTGTTGTTCGTAATGAGTTTTGCAAATGTAAGTGCAATCCAAAACCCAGAAACACAAGTTGTTGATTCTACAGAAGTTTCCTTAACTGAAGATCTTAATCGAGTGCCTGTGGCCTTAGAAGTCCCTTATAATATGCCCGTATCCTTATCGGGAAGTTCAGAACATAATATTGATGTAAATGGGGCGACATTGGATAATGATACTTCACCCAAAACATTTCTCTCGATGTCAAATTGGAATAATAATCCCTATGAAGATCCTTATGGAGAAATGAATTGGTTATGGGTTGATAATAACACAGAAATCGATGGTGGTTCCCAAAATGGCAGCCTTAATATGAAGATGAAAAATTTAGGTGATCTTCCAATAGGCGAAAAAAAGGATTTCTCGATGGATTGGTGTAATTTGGAGTGGTATGTATTAACCGCCGATCTTTCACCAGGTGCATATAATTTATTGGTTTATAATTTGCAAGCTCTTTCTGGAGGAAGTGTATATGTGGTGGATCCTGAGGATAAATTTGTAGTTCCTACAGTGTCCAACAATGTGGA
>CAZEPC010000643.1:0-2368 GCA_964513765.1 uncultured archaeon | reverse complement strand
GAATATCTTCAAGAGCACGGTGGGTATTTTTCTTTTGATATTCGATGTGATGGTGCTGAAAAATGATTTTCCATGAGGTCACATCAAGCATGCGGTAATGAAGATGTTGAGTTACTTGAGGAAAGTATTTTTCAATAAAAAGGCATTAAATGAAAAGAATGCCATTGATATACCCGAAAGGTTTGCATTAAATGGTGATATCAAGAAATCTGTAGATATTCTATTTCAAAAAACTGAAAAAAATAAATACTTCTTAACTAAATCTGGAATAAACATATATCAATCTATTCATGAAGATTTAACAGATCTCATATATAACGAGAAAAAGATTAACGAAATATTTTCTTCTAATGAGATTTCAAATGATGATGAAGGTTTAGGTACTCATGATAATACAAAAGAGCGCGAAGATTTGGATGAAATTTTAAAAAATTTCAGGAAAAGCACGACCGCATCAACACCAATTGGTAAAGAGATTTTTTCTCCATCTTTAACCACATCACAAAACAATTACTAAGAGGATAATAAAAAAATGAAGTTAGAACAAAATCAAGATACCAATGAGATCAAGGCGAAAATAAAAAAAGAATATAAAAAAAATCAATCATTTAAAAAGCATTATATCACGGGTGCTATTGGAGGCTTTAGAAACCCATATGATTTTCGATTGGCATTTTATAATGTTGATAGTACAGATTTAATTATTAACATGCAAGAAAGAAATGATTTAAAGAATGATGATGATAATTTGAATGAAAAAGAATTTAAATCATTTATTAAAGAAAAAAAACTGACCCACGAAATTCTGTGTGAGATTATCATGAGTAAAAAAGCAGTAAAAGAACTGTATGGATTTATTGGGAAGGAATTAGAAAGAATAGGCGAATTAAAGCCCGAAAAATCAGAGAAATAATTAATTGAAACATACTCTTTTTAGAGAAGGGATTTCATTTTTTTCCATTAGATTATGGGTTTCATCCGCGTGACAAATCTTTTTTCTCCGTTGAGCAAAATATGTATTGAACATCTTGTCGAAGGTATAAAACAAAATAACCTAATGAGAGATCTTTATTCTGAACTTAAAATTAAAACGAGTTCTGGAGAAACGATTTATATCCGATATAATGTATTTGGCCAGCATAAGTATTAGATATCTTTTCTTCTGAAAATTTTCAATCCGTATAAAAACCGATTCCCATGAATATTTATATGCAAAACACTATGTAGTAATAGATCGATATGAAACAAAAGAATAAATACGGTCTTATTTTGGCATCTCTTTTATGCGGCGGTGCATTTCTGAATATCGCCCTCACCGCAGCAGCACCCGGAGGCGGGGTATGGCTCACGAATGGGACAGTAATTTTGTGGAAAAACACCATCGAAGAGTATAAAGATACAAACAGTGATGGGATTAAAACCTGGACTAACATCCATACCGATTTTCTTCGGTTTAAAGCGGAAAGGGTGCAGAGCGAAGAAAGTAAGGTGAATGTGACCGGGGCCTATTACACCTATGATGGAAACCTGCAATCCGCCCCCGACTACCAAAATCATCCAGACTTTGTTCCTTGGCATGACAATAAGAGTTACGTGGTTAGTTCCGAGCCCTCTTCCCACTATCAAGCCTTTTGGAATACTATTGATGCCTCAATGGAGGATGTGGATGAGACAAGTGACATTGCCGGACCCGAGGACATTTTTGATTCCCTCCTATTAACCGTTGTTTTGGTGTGGTTATACGGGGAGGAATTCTCTGTTGAAGCGCAAGCGGGGGATGTGGTGGAATGGGAAAATAGTTCTACGATCGAGGCGAAGGGTGAGCGCTGGCTCAACTATACCATACATATCGCCAAAAATGTGAATTTAAGCGGGAGTTATCCCAATCAGGACAATCCGTGGGGAAATTCGACCTTTACCGCAGAGGGTCAGCTGAAATACGGTGATGAAACCAATGTTCTCAGGCAGCATAAAATGGGCATAACCTATGATTTGGAAGTTTTTAACAATGACACCAAGGACTACGACACAGATCAGAAAAAGTTCAAGCACGAACTAATGGTGGATTATCCCTCCGAAGTTCTGAAAGATACCTCACTCGGCACCGAATTGGGGAGTAAAATCCCGGGATATCCAATCGGTGGGTTTCTCATTATAAATATGCTGGCAGTAATTCTGGGAGTGTTCACCGTTGGGGGGCAGAGAAAGAAAATGCAAATGCAAATACAAATGCAAAAGAAAAAGAAAAAGAAATAGAAAAAGAGATAGAAAAAGAAAAAAAGAACCCATCAAACCCAAGATCCTGCGAGGGATCCTTCCAGAATGAAAAAATGCCGCCCTCTGAAAACCATAAACCAACCACAACACA
>CAZEPC010000642.1:0-2369 GCA_964513765.1 uncultured archaeon | reverse complement strand
TTAAGCTGATTTCCTTAGATTCTAACAATTGATGAGAATGAATAAAGACAAGGTTGGAATCATTCAGTATATTAAATGATGAACAAGTTTCTGAAGAAATTAGTTCCAGGAAGATTTGAATTACTCTAAAATTTACAGACTTCTTTGGGACTAAATAAAAAAAATTGTCTGAATAAAAGTCCTTTTCGATCCAACTAAGGATTTCCTCCTGCTTGAAATTTTCTTCAAAAAACACAATAAAAGGTTTTGAATTGAGTTTTTTGGGTTTTGTTAAATTATGATGGAAATTATCTAAGATTAGTGCATATAGCTTTTCCCAAACCCATTTGCGAAATTCATATTGTTGGTCGATCCTTTGACATGATTTAATAAGCTCTTTTAACGTAAAATCAATCTGAGTGACTAAGTTTCGTTCCATTTCAGCATCATCTTTGTATTTTGGTAATCAAATTAATTGTTTTTTGGTTTTTGATGAAAAATATCGTAGAAAATCTCCAAAATCCTCTTCATGATCATTCAAATTAATGAACCGATCCGTGTGTTCAAAAAATTTCTGTAAATCAGTTTTATTTTTTGGAAAATCAACCTTTTTTTTTGACAAAATCGAAATAAGATCGTATTTGGGGTGATTTGTCTCCTCAAGAATTGCATAAAGTGGAGAATTGGCCCATTCAAGAGAATATTTTATTAAATTATTAAATCTTCCCGATCGTTTTTTGAATTGTGAAATTAAAAAATTGAAATTACTTTTAGTCTGAAGATGCCCATTGCTTTGGTTCTGAGCATGGCATTTATCTTGATTTTGATAAAGAATTTCTTTTCTATCTTTGATAGATCTAGATCCTTTATCTAATTTTTTCCCTTCGGAGATTAAATCTTGTAGTAAACTTATACCTTTAATGTAAAACGGATTTTTTCCCCAATTTTGTTCCGAAAAAATCTTAGATATTGTTTCTAATATCTGATAATTAGAAGTTTTTTCAATTTTTCCCTTAAGAATTAAATTGCTTGAAGCTTGAGGGGGTTGAGTAGAAAAAATGTTATTGGGGATGGGAGGTAGAATCCTTTCCGCATTTCTGCAAAATATTGATTCCAAAACTGAGAGATTTCCATCGATTTTCTCATAGAAATCTTGCGAAAACAGGTATAATAACTGGTCTGCAATATGAAACTCCTCAAAATAATTGTAATCCGTACCCATAAGTAATTTTTGTGCCCAATAAGGAGTGTTTTGGTCAAAAAATCCTCGTAACTTTGGGGGTTTAATTTTTTCGCGCAATTTATTTAAAAGATTCTGTGTTTTATTGCTAAATTGTCCGGTTAAATCCCCATAAATGTTCGGATGAGAGAGGGCTTTATACAAAAGATCCGCATCATTCAATAAAAACCCAATATGAGCCACTATTACTTTCAAATGGCTTCTTATATACGCTAAAGATTTTCCTTCTTGTACTAACTTGGTTTCTACAATTTTTGTTGCCTCAGTTATCCATTTTAACGTGCTTGAATACCGACAATCGAAAATCACCGGTATATTTAATTCCGTTGCAGTTAAGAGTGTTTTAATTAGAATTCCCTCTGGATCTTGAAAAAATTCCGGTTCGTTCCAATCATCACTCAAAGGATGCAGTTTCAACCCTTTCATTCCATACTTTGATACCAAATCAACCAATTCTTGAATAATTTTTTCTCCGTCATGAAGGTCTAATCGACACCATCCAACGTAGCGCCCATATATTTTGTCATCTCGCATAAATTTACTAAGCCGAATATTGGAAGTTCGATAAGTTATTTGATCTGAAACTGGATTCGATTGATCTATTCTAAATTTATCGTGAAAGGGAAAAGCAACGAATTTATCAAATATCCACGAATTCTTATGTAAAGGACTAGATTCAAGATGTTTCCAAATATTTGGTGGTTCTATGGAAAGCATTTTGAACCTAGGTGAAAAATAATCGGGGAGCTCCTCAGAGTATTTGCGTTGAATTTCTTTCCAAATATTTCGGAAAAATGACAAACTCCCTTTGTAGGTTAAATTCTTTCGTCCGTCCACATCTTCTCCGATATGATGATGGCAATCAATTAGACTAAACGAATGTTTTTGCTTCGTTTCCAGATCTTGAACAATAATCATCTTGTGTTTCTATCCTAATTTTACTTTTCTGAGTTTATGGTGAATCGAAAGTTCTTCTTTAAACAGGGTTTTGTGGATTTGATCCATTTCATGTTTAAATCCCTCAAATTCTTTAGACAAGGTATTTTGTGAAACAAATTGACGATTTGAACGATAAAGGAGATTTGGATCTTCCGTTTGAAGATTTCTTGTCAATAAATTGTAAGTTGGAATGATTTTTTCTAATATTTGA
>CAZEPC010000641.1:0-2369 GCA_964513765.1 uncultured archaeon | reverse complement strand
ATTAGAAAAAAAGAGAAAAAGCAATTATAAATTAAAAAAATTGATTTTGTTAAGTTATGAAATTACATCATACTTTTGAGCTTTTCCATGAGCTCTTCTTCATTAATATCAGGAGTTTCCTTTAGTGCCTCTTGAATCTTGGCATCTGGATATTCATACTCGACCAACCCGTGTTCCATGTATTCTTTATATGCCATAATGTCGAAATGACCGTGTCCTGAGAAATTGAAGAGGATTACCTTCTTATCCCCATCTTGCTTTGCTCTTTTGGCCGCATTTATTGCACTCGTAATTGCATGGCATGTCTCGGGTGCGGGTAAAATTCCTTCGGTCTTCGCAAAGAGCATTCCATTTTTAATGATTTCGGTCTGATGAAGCATCTCAGTTTTCATAACTTCATGGTTCGTGAGCAATGATACCAGTGGTGAGGCACCATGGTATCGAAGTCCTCCCGCATGTACTGGGGGAGGAATGAAACCATTTCCTAAGGTATACATTTTCACAATCGGTGCTTTCTTTGCAGAATCACCAAAATCCCAAGTGAATTTACCTTTCGTTAAACTTGGGCAAGCGGTTGGTTCTGATCCAATTATCTCTAAGTCTGGTTTATCTCCGATAAGTTTATCCTTCGCAAACGGGAAAGCCAATCCAGAGAAGTTGCTGCCTCCGCCAATGCATCCAATTACCACATCGGGATATTCTCCTACCATTTCCATTTGGGTCTTTGCCTCCTGCCCAACAACCGTCTGATGAAGACATACAAAATCAACAACTGACCCTAAAGAGTACCTTAGGTCGGGACTGCTCATACTATCTTCAACTGCTTCACTAATGGCAATTCCTAAGCTGCCCGGATGGTTTGGATCTTTATCATAAAACGATCTCCCAGATTCGGTTTGATCGGAAGGGGATGGGTATAATTCTGCACCGTAAGAATGCATTAAAACCCTTCTTCCCGGTTTTTGGTCATAGGAGATTCTTACTTGGAACACCTTGACGGTCAATCCAACAAAAGCACCGGCCATACTAAGAGCACTTCCCCATTGCCCGGCACCAGTTTCTGTAACCAGTCCTTTCAAACCTTGTTCTTTTGCAAAATAGGCTTGGGCTAAGGCAGTATTCCCTTTGTGAGATCCAGTGGGGGAAACTGATTCATTTTTGAAATAGATTTTTATGTCATCTCCCTCTACTCCAATTGCTTCTTCCAACCGAAAAGCCCTATGGACTGGAGTGGGTCTATTGCTTAATACATATGCTTTCACTACTTCATCAGGGATTTCTATAAATTCTTCCTGGGACATTGCTTGCTTTACACATTCTTCTGGAAAAATCTGACTCATTGCTTCAAAGCTTGCAGGTTCACCATTTGGCAATAATAGCGGATATGGTTTCTGCGGTAAAAATGGTGCTATATTCAACCATTTTCTTGGTATTTTATCGACAGGCAATAAAATCTTATTATTATATTTGCTTAATTCCATTTTTTTCAATTCCGTTTTTTAGAAAATTCACTAAAAGTTCTACTTACACTTAGTTCTCTATTATATTTAAAGGTAACCGCTCCCTGGCTGCCTATAGCCGCCAGAAAAACCCCAAAGCACAATAGAACAGAGATAAAAAAGTACTTTTTGCTAGAAAAATTTTGCAAAGAAAATAAAATGAAAAGAGATAAGAAGATATAACATCCATATAGATGTTTTGACCGTTGATATATGGATCGAGCCCTAATTAAGATAGTATGTATGCGCCTAAAGGCGCCACCATTGCCAAAGATTCCAAAAATTGGGAGCTGTTGAATCTTTTCGATTTTTCTTAATTGGGTAACTCATCACCTTTCTTTTATTTTTCCCAAAATTTAAACTTTTCCCAAAGTTTTCCCACATATTCATGAAAATTGATGATATTGTTAATAATGGAAATCTGGATTCTAGTTTTAAAATTCCTTGCTCATGCGGGTTAGATCATACTTTTAAGTCGATTAAAATTAAAAAATCAACTACTTTGGATCAATTAGCTGGAATTTTAGGTCATATTCTTCGAAAAAATCAAGATAAAGATGAGAGTGTAATTCACCCTCTATTTATTTTTGACAAGAATACTTGGAATGTGGTAGGAAAAAGGCTATTTGAATCATTTTCCAAGAAATGGGAGGCAACAAAAAGCAAATATAATCTCCATAGCTCTCGATCCCTTCTAATCCCTTCGGACAATGTATATGACCAATTAAAAAGATTCATTCAAAATCAATCTGGGCCCTCTATAACTCATTTGATCCCCATTGGATCGGGTTCAATCACGGATCTAACCCGTTATTGTGCATTTACAGAAAACTTGGTTTTTATTTCTGTGCCTACTGCCACATCGATGGA
>CAZEPC010000640.1:0-2396 GCA_964513765.1 uncultured archaeon | reverse complement strand
TCCAAACATCAACTATGTCACACAAATCTCTGAATTGGATCAAGAAACCATGCGCAATGTTCAAAAATACACACTCACTCCCAGGGGCAGAGGGTTCATAAATAAAATCATCAAGGAAGAGGATTCTCCAGTTCGCCCAGATTTATACGGGATGATTTATCATAAAATTACGGAATTCTACAAAGAGCGGGGATTTGAGAAGCAAACCACCCTCACAGATATAATCAATATGATCGGGAGGATCGATCAAGAAAAATTCTTTCGTCTTCCGCAAACGGATGATATGTACAATACCTTATTTTTCATCTTTCAAAATATGTTAGAAAAGTCCATCAATAAAGATTCCCTCTCCTTTTTTGAGCTCGATAACTTTTCACAAACCTATAATGTATCTAAAAAGCAGATTGAGGCGAATTTAGAAAAGATTTTAGAGGCGGATTTGGGGTATTATCAAATTGATTGGGAAAATACTTATTTATTTTTCCAGAAAAAGGATCCAATCGGCTCTATAATCTTCTCCTATATCCAAAATTCTATAGAATCGGAGATCATTAAAAGATCACTAGATGTAAAAAATCTCAGATATTTTAAAGACATCGCAAAAGATGTTTCCGAAAATTTGGTAGATTCTAATTTAATCCGCCCGCATCTTCAATTGTATTTACAAAGGTTCCTAAATTGTCTATTGATCCTCTACACCATCGATCGTGGCCTTACAAGAACAGAACTAGTGGAATTTTGGCCAGAATTCAAGAAATTATTATCAAAAAGAGAAGGGATTGATCTTTCCATTACAATCTTTGGTCCTGCTACCGAGTATCGAAAATTAGAAGAGTTGACAAAATTCATACCTCTCCCTCAAACCGATTCCGAGGCTTAATATTTTTATATTGTATCTTTTTAGGAAAGGATTTTCACAAAGATATTAGAAATATGCCCCGAGAATTTCAATTAAATTTAGATGGTTTGCGTTCCTCTTTACGTATCACAGAAAAGGGAAAACCTATTAATTAATAAGGGAGAAAAAAATAGAACATATAATGATTTAACCAAAAATTCTGTTCAATGCCCGATTTTTATTTTTCCAAGACATAAACACGATTTTTTGGTCATTCCAATTGCTTTTCTTTATGTTAAAGGTAGTGGAATTGTCAATGTCTCCAAAATGCTTTTCAACATGTGAAAGACATTTATTAATGTTTGAAATATTTTCACCTATTGAATATACATATTCTACATAGTACGAATCTCCTAGGTGATCTTTAAGGAATTTCTCGACTGCCTTCTTAAAACCACTTTTGCGATTTGGCTTACCGTTTGTGAGTACTATTGAATGGTATTCGGCCTCATCGCGATCTAAGTTCACTTTCTAATTCTCCTTTTTTTTATTCTAATAATATTACCCAATTTTTACTACAAAAACTTTTGCCTTGAAATCTTATGAAAAATATTCCAATATTCTCAGATCTTTGGAAAAAGATAAATCATTTACTCTCGGAGATTAAATAGCTTATCTAGAAAAATATAAATCCTTAGAAAGGACCTTTTAAAAAGGGACGGTGTTTTATTAGCAATTTTTAGGCTTGATTATAAATAATTCTAAACTCACCCAGATATGTGATAGGCAATATGTTTCAGACAAGATAACTTCTAAAACATGGTAGGTCTATCCAATTTTTTTTACTTATTAAAAGAGAGAGATTTTGGATCAAACTGCAAGAATATATATATCCTTCTTATCTAATTGTTACTTGTAATTCAAACCAAATAGGATCGAAAAAAAATGCGATTTGATACCCTTAGAACAGATATGCACTCATGTAATCATTACAATTATATGAAGGTGCGGAAAACTACTTTATGGCACTTTAATAAGTCCACAGTAGTAGCAGTACATATTGACTGCTAAATCTAAGACCAAGTCGTAAAAATTCGATACTTCTGCTAATTTTCCGGGGTCGCATTTTATGCGGCTTGGGCTATGCTTTGGACATTCAAGGTGCGATAGAGGTTGTTAGGTCCAGGCACCTATTCTGCCGATAACCTAATAGTTTGCTTCCTTTAAACCTTTGTATAACCTGTATGATTCTTGAAAAATTATGTGTAAAAAAATTTCAAGAAATACCACATCGGTAAAATGGCGGAGATTTTTATGCTATTTCTCACCGCTCTTATTTGATACTATCTAAGTTAGGTAACCCTATAGATCACCCCACTTTATTTATTTGTTAAGGAAATAAGAAAGATTTAAATATATGGTCTTCCATAGTATAATTGAAGAACACAATAGAATTTCAAAAAAAATTGAAAAATTGTTTAACTTCAAAAAAAAACACCTGTGAAACACTAAAAAAAGTTTAAAGTTGATTTCCATGATGAATACATATAATCTTATT
>CAZEPC010000639.1:0-2399 GCA_964513765.1 uncultured archaeon | reverse complement strand
TATTGTATCTCAGGTGTTTCTCAAGCCCCGTATAATTGGAAGGAAGAAAAAGAAAAATTGAAGAATCAACCCATTTATAAAGAGCCAATCCCCTATATTAAACCTCCCAGGGAAACAGATAAGATTCAAGTATTTCCCCATAACCATTGCCCCGCGATTACTTATTGCGATAATGGGGATATCTTAGGAGTATGGTTTTAACCCACGGAGAACACGACCGGGACATGATCATTTTAGGATCCAGGTTGCGAAAGGGGCACACAAAATGGGATCCGGGTTCCCTCTTCTTTCGGATTCCCGGCAGGAATATGACGGGCTCAGCCCTATATAATGATGATAAAGGGACCCTCTACCATTTCAACGGATTAGAAGTGGCTACATCATGGAAAACACTGGCAATGCTTATGCGAACCAGCAAAGATAACGGAGCCACCTGGTCCTCCCCAAGATTCATTGAAAAAAGACATCAATGGAGAAATCAAGTAATTAGCGGAACTTTCCAATCCCAGGAAGGAGATTTAATTCAGCTATGCGATGCCACACCCAAGGGATCGGGGGGAACCGCCTTTTGGAGGAGAAAAAAACGAGGTGGTATGTGGCGAGATATGGGTAGAACTAAGAAAGGAAAACTCAGAGAGAAACCTCATTTTTGGAGGAACAAAAAGGGAGCATGGATCGCAGGCATACACGCAAAAGCGGTTCAATTAAACGATGGTTCCTACATGGCACTGGGGAGAGCAAATAATAAAAGAAAGGGTTTGAAATGGAAAATGCCCAAGAGTATTTCGAGAGATGGAGGGAAAAATTGGGAATATTCCCCCTCGTCCTTTCCCCCGATCAGTTACGGGCAAAGATTGGTCCTTTTGCGACTGCAAGAGGGACCTTTGTTTTTTGCATCATTTACAGGGGCAGTTCGAACATCCGGCAGATTTATGTATTGGTTTCTGAATGGAATGAAATTACCCACCCTTTCTGGAGAAGAGAAAAAATGCTACGGTCTGTTTGCCGCGATTTCCAGAGATGAGGGGAAAAGCTGGCCCATAAGAAGGTTTTTACCCTTGAATAATCCCAAAAATGCCAGAAAACAAGAAGGGTTTGGAATTCGGCGGGACATCATCGTTGATGATCGCCACGGGGAACTTAAAGGCTATCTAGCTGGGATTCAAACGCCCAACGGAATGATACATGTGCTTTCCTCCAAGATACATTATCGCTTTAACTTACCATGGCTTATGGAACACGCCGATCCTTAATTTTAGAAATCTCAGACCATTTATTGGAGATTGATTAAAACACGTAAAGCATAAAAAGGAAAAAAACCCATTTTTTTCGATTCCCTCTCATAAATGGGCTATTGAACATCCAGAACAAAGTATGGCTCATTATTTAGATTTAATTTTGGGTTTGATCACTCGGAAATAAAGATAGCAAAGCAAGGGAACCCCTAGAGTTATGCTTAGGGCATCTAAAATATCGTCCATGGCCGATAATGGGGCAGAATGTGGGGTGATAAAACGATCCATAATGAAAAAGCCCACCCAATACGCCACCATCAAGTAGAATACGTGAGTCCGGACAGGTCTCCGGGGATATTTTCTTTCTCCCTTTTCTACTTTCCTTTTCCAGTAGTATATCACCGCAGTATAAATTAAAGCAGCACCAATAATGATATAGAGGTAAAGATTATCCCATTTCTCGGACCAGCCCAGCCTTTCACCCCATCTCCCGATTATGGACCCGATCGGGAACCACACGGCCGCAAAGATCACAACTCCATAATAGGTTGCGAAGGTGATAAAGTTCTTGATCGATTTCGGGATAACGGTTTCCTCGGCGTTCAATGCCTCTTCCGTGTTGCTCTTTTTTTGGCGAAGCAAAAATATCGCCAAGCCCAGTCCAAAAAGAAAGCCCGTCGAATATTCCCACATACCCCATCCAATTCCATCTAACCAATCGGGAGGAGTACAAGTATATTCTCCCGTAAGTCCGACCGGCCCGCTGAGATCATAGGGAGCATCGGCTTGGAATAAACAGCCCTTATCCCAGAAAATCCAAAAGTTCGCAATTAAAATACTCGCGCCCAGCAACAGAGGAATTACAATCGTGTATTTTGATCCATGGGGATCCTTCACAAGGTATTTTACGTATAACCACAAGATGATTGCCCCAAAAGAATCCGAAAAGTTGGAAACCATTGCCTCATAATTCCTTCCCCCGGCTAAGGCCTTGAGATCGCTGGTCGAAAAGAAATGATCGAGATAAAATTGCCAAGGAGTCTGACCGGACTGTTCAGATACCGCGTGGGCAAAGAGATTGTAGGCATCCTCGGCCGTAACGGGGATAATTACATGGGCGACCAATACCTTCGAGAGATAGACTCCCGCGAAAAATATGAGGAT
>CAZEPC010000638.1:0-2406 GCA_964513765.1 uncultured archaeon | reverse complement strand
TATTTCAATTCCCCATGGGCTTTTTTTTGCTTGTCCTTTTCCCCCAAAATACTCGAATTTGCTATATCCGGGACCTCTCCGTTGCCAATCTCCGTATAACTGGCACCAAACCCAATTGCTCCGATTATCAAAATCTTCGGGTTTCGCTAAGGCAAGATTCACAAAAGCAGTCGAAGTCCCCTGCCACTTACTATATTTCGGAATGAATGTGTCACATTTTACTTGAACAATGTCCATACCGGTTTCATATCGAAGAAGATCAAACCAATGTGTGCACATGTCCTCTAAGTAGATCTCTTGTAAAAATCTCCGCCAACCACTTCTCTTTTCACCCCAATTACCTGCTTGTTCCCATCGCATAAATGCCAAATCACCTATGGGGCAATCCTCTTTGCTTAAAAATTGTTTGGCCGCCCATCTGCTCGGGTTATATCTGTAATTAGTTCCAACGGCCGTACAAACTTTAGGCTTATTCAAAGCAAGTTCCAACATTTGTCTTCCTTGATAAATCGTGGAGGCCATATTTTTCTCACAGATGGTATGGATGTCGTAATCCATAACTTCCTTTACTAATACGTGATGGGTGTAAATTGGAGTCGCAATAACAACTACATCGGGCACATGATCCGCCAGCTTTACTAAATTATCAATATTTGTATAGGTGTTTCCGATTTCAACAATTTCATTATCTTCGATATTTTCGAGTAATTCGGTATTTGTATCAATAATGTATTCCAATTCAAAGTCGGGATGTTTATCAATCCATTTATGCCAGCCCCTTCCCATTCCTCCATATCCTAAAATCGCTACACTATATTTATCTGTCATTATAATCATCTAAAATGTCTTTTTTAATCTCTCATACTTAATAAAGAAAATATTCTAAACCTTTCATAAGAAAAAATATTTCCTAAAGTAAAAAAAAATCAATCCAATAAAAACCATTATTTGAAGATTTTTTGAAAAAATATAGGGGTTGAACATAATGATTGATGGATCAAATCATGGGTTGATCAAAAACTATCTTTCATAATATGCAAGTAATATTGTAGGCTATAGGCGGCTTCGGGAAACATAAGTTTCAAGTTATAAGATGAGATCTAAATATTACTAGATCCAGATAATATTGTGTTCAACTAAGAGAACAGGATATTATGATGTTCCAGAGACTGAACAATATGTTATAATGTTTGAGAAAGCGAATGAAATGTTATATAGTTCGATCCTTGGAACGCTGTATTATGACATACTGATTTCGAAACAGTATAATATTATGTGCAGATTTTGAAACGAGATATTATGTTGTTCAGTAAATTGTGCGGAAAAATATGCTGTACTAAATATCAAAAAAGATCAGATCTAAATGATGGATCCATATTAATATCGAATTTCGGTTAAAAAAATTAACTGCGCTAATTCTCGGTAATTTATTAGTCGGAGATCGAAGGATTTTCGATTGACTTACAATCAATTAAGAGATCTAAGGACACTATGTAAATTTTCGGTCAACTAAAAAAACAAGATAATATAATATCCAAAAAATTGGATTAAACATCATTATGATGATCGGAAAGTCAAAAGTTATATCTTTAGCCATTTGATAATGGGTTAAATTTTAAAGATATTAATTGTAAACTCAAAATAATCAACGGTTTTGTGGTTTAAAATTGTAAGTCCCTAAACACTTAAATAATTTCTATCACCCTTCTTATATATCAAATAATAATAAAAAATTTAGTGATAAATTTATGAAATTTATACATAAAAAAATAAATTCTATTAAAATAATTATGGTCTTTCTTCTTCTTATTCCGTTTATCATCTCACTTACTCAATATATTGAGCTTTATGATTATAGAAATGATTTAGAAATAGAAGGAGATTCTAATAAAAAACAATTCAGTTCCGAACCAGAATCTATGTCTTTTAAGAATGAATTAAAAAGAAAGAATTTCGAATCAGATATACATATGCAAAAATCCATGGATACTTATTATAATAATAATGATAGTCAAATTGATAATAATGAGAAAATATATGGAGCACCTGTAGAAAAAAAACTTTCTTATGAAAAAATTCTAAATACAAACCTCTCTCAAACTGAAGGTGATATTGTTTCCTACGATATGGTTTTAAAAAAAGAACAAGTCATTGAGAATGAAAAATTTTTCTCAGATAAATCTGACAAACCCCCATTTTTAAGCATGAATGGGTTTCAAAAAGAATCAATGGATTCATATGATAAAGAAAGAGTTATAGATAATAAAAATGAATTTGTTAAAAAATTCGACAAAATATTTCATAATGAATTTTTAAATTCAATAAAAAGATCTTTTCCATTAAATATGTTTTCAAATTATAAAGGTATTAAATTTGGTGATGTTGGTCAAATATGGTTAAACTATA
>CAZEPC010000637.1:0-2423 GCA_964513765.1 uncultured archaeon | reverse complement strand
TGTATGTAGGTATGATGACCAGATTTTCCAAAATATTATCTTTTATGGTTATTTTACAATTTTTAATGGTTAGATTCCCCTCAACATCTATTTGACCCTTCAGTTGAAAATCTTCAGTAATCATGAGATCTTTATTGGATTCTACTAACCAATAGCTTGTTCCTGGATATTGAAATGCCGAAGATTTCCTTAAATTCATTGAAGAACAAATCATCAGAATAAACAAAACAAAACCCAAGATCTTTTTGTGGCTTTCGGATATTCTTCTGTATTCAAATTTATTTTTCATCTTAATTCACATCCTCCTCTTTATTTTCTATAGATGGCGTTTTTGAGAACATATCATTCTCATATGGTATGTTTTGTTCACGTATTTCCAATCCAATTTCATTTTCATAGGAGGTCCATGGACCTTTTCTTTTTTTGTCTTTAGTATGGAGAATGTTTTCAATATCCTTGGGAATAAGATCATAATCCTTCTTTTCCATGATTGCAAACAATTTTGATGAGTTTTTCACCACATTTTGCTCCATTTTTTGATTACAAGAATTTATTATGGAAATAGTTGCCAATAACGGGAAGAGGATTAGAGCAACAAAAATCACAATGACTCCGAAAATGGAGGATACTCCCTTCAATTGGGACAGACCCACTTCTAATCTCCCTAAATTACTTAGCATCGGAAGGAATAATGAAAGCCACGAGGTAATTGCAGTTAATCCAAATACCCCTTCGAGGAAATTTAAAAACCAAGAAGAAACAGAATCAATATCATTCACTCCCCTGTATTTATTCCATCGGACATAATAGACTACACCAGCATCGTCTAATAACCAAGCTGGTGCAATTAGAATTGAAGATGGTATAAATGACAATAATAATCCTAAAACCATATATCGGGCATATTTTCCCATCTCAACCCATACGCTGGAAAAATCAGCACCAGTCTCCCAAATCCCTAAGTTTTCGGGATTGGTAAGGGGCGGCGTACCTTGATTAAACGACCTTACAATATTTAATAGCCATCCCCCATCTGCCAAACCAGTATAAACACTAATCCCGATAGTTAAACCGATTAAGAACGGTAAAGTACTCCTAAAAATGTATTTTCTCGTTGGCATATAATCCCGCACCTTCATATCCATCACCAAAACCTCATAATCCTTCGCACCCGTTTTCACCTTCCAGCTAAAGAATAATTTTTGGAGCTTCAGATAGAGGATCTCTGCAAAATATGGTGCCACGAAATTATACACAGGTGGTATAGCTGCCACCAAAATGAATGTTAAAGGATAAATAATAAAGAACCAATAAATTGAGGCATTTCTTGAAACGAAGATGTCGGTGGTTCTTGGGTTCAGATCTAAACTAAAGAAAAATATCACAATTACCAAAAACAATATAAATGTGGTAATCAGCAGCATCTTTGAGAACTTTGTGAGTTTAGGGGCCTTATCCGGTGGAGCTTCTGGTAATTTTTCCGTATCTCTCCAAATTACAAATATACATAACAAAGCAATAGCGGCAATAGCAATATTGAGATAAAGCGAAATACTAGAAAAATATTCATCAAATGATAAATCTTGCTTAAAATTGTTAATATCCTCTATGTAATATGCATTTCCATAGTCAGAATAGAAAGAACTAATACGTAATTCATTCTTAGGATCAGGGAAAATATGGAGTAAATCATCAACGGAGAGAAGATCCGGGTTAGTTTTTTGTTCAGGAAGGGATATATAAGTATCAAATCCCTTCCTTCCGACGAGGGATGTAAATTCCCGAGAATATAAATCAGACCCAAGACCAGAAAGAAGATAAATATTATTAGATAAACGTACATAATAATCATTTACTTTATCCCTATCAATATCACAATGAATGGGCACGATACTATAATATTCTAGCCCCCATTGCCTCAATTGGTGCAAAAACTTTCCTTCCTCTGTATCTTGATCCCCATAATCTTCAATACCATCACCCTCGGCCATTTGAAGGGTTTTTTTTATAATGGTTGTTCCTTCCAAGGTAATTTCCATTCTTAAAAATTCCGAATTTACCTCGCTTGCTTCCCCACCATCTTGTGAAATTATTCCAACCAATTCTTCTCTATTATCGAACCCATAATAATTCTCATCGGACACGGAAAAATCAGAATAGACTAAATTGGGTTGGGAAACGGATAAATTATAATTAAATTGGGCCAATGGTTCTCCACTTGTACAATTCATTTTTTTAATCAATAAAGAGAGCCCACCATCATCATTTCGTTTTCTAGTGGTACAAAAGACGTTATCATTAATTTTGGTATTATTACTTGTCGTTAATTTATTAAACCATGAATCTTCGTTGAAATGAAGATCTCCTCTACAGCTCCAAACGATTTCACCATTACTGGCATTCATTACATAATTCATGCTTAA
>CAZEPC010000636.1:0-2436 GCA_964513765.1 uncultured archaeon | reverse complement strand
TCTAAGGCCTTTTTAGCAAACTCGGGCTTGCAAGCGAGGATAAAAGCGTATTTCGGATAGTCTATTCCTAAATTTTTTTTGAAAACTTGGTTCATCTTTTTTACCATCATTACTTTAAATCCTTCAGATTCTGCCGCTTCTTGAACTTTTTCAATCGCTTCATCGAATTCCATATTTACTTCCTTTTTTAGATAATCAACCATTTTATTTCACCAATACTTAGCATATAATCAATTTAGTAAAAAATTACTTCAAATAATTCTAATATAAAATGAAATCCAATACAATAAAAGCGTTTGGCTTATGGTTCAAAAATTTGAACAAAGATCCATTGATAAAATGCAGTAATAAGAATTCTTGAAAAAAGAAATAAAAAAGACAAATTAAAGTAATTCCTTAAAGATATCCATAATATCCTCTGGGGTGCCGTTAAAGGCTGCTTTGGGTATAAACCCTTGTGTTCTACTTGGTTTTCCTCCCCCTTTTCCGTTTACTTTTTTGAGGAATGTTTGGGTAAGGGTTGAAAGATTCAGATCTTCTACCTTTTCTCCATGGGCCGCGATAAAGAGATATCCGCCTTTATTCTCTCCCAATAAAAGGACCACAACTTCTTCAGATACTCCGAAGATATTTTTAAGCAATCCGTCAAGTACCGTATTTTCCGTATCCTCGTAGTAGGCAGAAACAAGCTTATATCCATCCACACTTTTTGCCTCATTGACTAAATCTTTGGCATTGTCTTCGCCTACAATATCCGAAATCTCATCGATTTCCTTTCTCCATTCCTCCCACTCCTCTTTAAGACTTCTTATTTTCTGGGGCAGTTTCTTAATTGAAGTATTGAAGTAATTTGCTAAATTATTTAGCACTTCATAACCTGTAGTTCCCTCGTTCTTCTTTTTACTGGTTAATTTAAGCATATCTTGGGTATATTCTCCCCGTTTTTTCGCCTTTCGAAGGTCCTTCCATTTTTCAAGTAGTTCTTTTGCTCGGTATTCAATATATTGGGGTTCAGTTTCCAATTCTTCGCCTAAGGTTTTTTCAATTTTTCTAAAGGATTCCATTAAGGCTTTCGTGGTTACGCCTGCGGTGAAAGTAAGTCTCACGATTCCATCTTGAATCTTTTGCGACTTGATTAATTTAATTCTTCCAATTTCCGAGGTATTATTCACATGTGTCCCACCACAAGCCTCCACTTCCACTTGGGGGAATTCCACAACTCTAATTCTGGTTCCAGGTACTGCACCCCCTTGATAAAGCCTCATTCCGTATTGCATCTCTGCTTGGGTTCTTGTCATAAACCTATTATTTGATCCTATGGCTTGTTCAACATACTTATTGGCAATTTTTTCAATTTTTTTCAGTTCTTCATCGGTAAGGGAATCATAATGGGTAATATCCAAATGGGCTTTTTCAAGTGTTTTTTTGGCTCCGGCTTGGTTGATATGGGATCCTAAATATTCCCGGGCAGCAGCATTAACTATATGTGTTGCGGAGTGATGTTGTGTGAGGATCATCCTCCTTTTTTCATTAATTTTGATCGTTACCTCATCCCCTTCGTTAAAATCAGGTTTTTCCGAAAGTATATGGGCCACACATGGTCCAACCTTTACCGCATCAACGAATGGTATTCCATTAATGCTCCCTACATCGTGCATTTGCCCTCCGGAGGTAGGGTATGCGACCGATCTGTCCAATATACATGCCCATGCAGTCTGCGGGCTTTCACATTTTTCTGGCTTGGCTATATCTGCCTTTACATCAATTTCGGTGTTTTTGTTTGTACTCTGCTCTTGTTCGAGAAAATCGCATTCTACTTCCTTAAGTCTTAAGACCTTTGCTTTATTCTCAAGCTTTGAGAAGTCATCGAA
The DNA here is from genome assembly GCA_964513765.1 of uncultured archaeon. Taxonomy (GTDB): domain Archaea; phylum Asgardarchaeota; class Lokiarchaeia; order Sigyniarchaeales; family Promethearchaeaceae; genus CAZEPC01. The sequence goes on along the minus strand of CAZEPC010000636.1, from coordinate 565 downwards.
ATATAAATTTTCGGTTGGTGGAAGGTCATCCACCTCAACATCCACTTTTTTATGTGTTGCGTGCACTTGAGTTTTCTTTTCATGTCTTTCAATCACCATCTGATAGAAATTATCTGGGATGACAACATCTTTTCCAACTTTTTGCGCCGCATCTTTAACCATCTCAGGGTCTATACCGTTTGAATCATACAATTCAATTAGTTTATCAACGCTGATTTTATCCTTCTTTACCAAATTTTTAACGATTTTTTGGGCTTTCTTTTTGGTGGTATAGTATTTTTGCTTTTCCACATCAAGTATTTCTCTCACTTCATCTAAATTCTCACTAACCCCGGGAAAAATATCATAAAGCTCTTCGGCGTGCCATTCACAGACGTCTGCAAGATCTATTTCCCAGTCGAATCGATCAATAAATCCGAGTGCCCTCCTTAAAATAATTCGCAAATTATACCCGCCTCCTACATTAGAGGGGAGCATACCATCCGATATTGCAAATAGGAGGGAACGTGTGTGTTCGGCAATAGAATAGATGGCTGTCATCGGAATAATTTTCTTTTGGATTGTT
>CAZEPC010000635.1:0-2436 GCA_964513765.1 uncultured archaeon | reverse complement strand
TTTAGCTAATATTTTAGCTAATATTTAATTAATGTTTAGCTAATATTTAACTAATGGCACCAACAGAACAAAAAACCGACTTTATTTACGACCGAGAAATTTGGTTTTGGTCTGCCCTTATTGATTCAAAGAAGATAAACATGGATCAACAATCAAAAAAAATAAAAGATCTATTAAAGGAACGGCTGATTTCTATATCCGATGAGGATTTAAAAAAATTGGCATGGAATCCGGCCGCCCAGAATTTGGTAAAAGAAATGGTCAGTACCGTGGAAATTAAAAAATTTCAATGGCATAAGTTTGTGGATTTTTATCCATTCCAGTACCTTGATGAAAATCTCGACCAAGAATTTAATAAACTCGGATATTTTGAAATAGAACTTGAATATTTTCCGGACAATCCTGAAAGGAAAAAGGAAATTATGCCCGTCTGTATTCAACAAGCACCTGGAATTATTCTTGATTATTTCAAGGAACATGTGGCCGAACGACGGGAATATGCCGGGATCCAGTGGGATCTGAAGAGTCCCATATTCGTATTTGTGGCTTCTCATGAATTTACCGTGAATGGGATTGAATGGACCGATAAAAACATCGAAAAATACAAAAGGGACATCGGTAAATGGGTTGAAGTTTATTCCGGCTCCTGGCCAGATTACAATAAAAAATTATACCAATCAAGGGTGAAAAATAACCTTTCAAACCGACTTTCCGAATTACATTTCATAAGGCAAAATTCTGGCTTTATATATATGAAAGAAGAGAACTTTAAGATGTTTTTTGAGAAAGAGGGGAGTTATATGAGAACTTTCGTTCTCAAACCCACGGCGGAAATTCGTTCCATGCAATTTGTACTCTCTGAGGTGATAAATTCGTTAGATCTCATATTCAGACTTTATCACGATAAATCTAAGAAAATAGAGGAAAAAATCCAACGCTTGAAATCCCTCCGCGGATCTATTTCAAATCACATGAGTACTATTTACTCCGAACTGGATAAAAATAGCAGACCTCATTATACTAAGGTTTTGAAGGATTTATTAGAGGAGTTTAGGTTTAAACAGATGCTTAAAAGAATGAATAACAAGTTCGAGGCATTTTCGGACATCATGGAAATGACATATCAAAAATTGGAGGAGGAAAGCAATTCACGGCAGGAAAAAAGGATTAATCTCTTGAATTATCTTTTTGGTCTTGGCATATTGGCCGATCTTGCCGATCTTCTCGTTGGTGGTGGTGTAGCTGAAAAAGGAACAAGCATCACCGTGTTAGTCACTATGTTTGGCATACTCTTGTGGTCTATGTGGAAGTTCAGGGGTTTGGCCGAAGAAGATAAAGATTCCGAGCAAGTATATAGAACTGTAGATGGAATTGTTCAAAAGGATAACAAGGTGCTCTTGATACGCCGAAAGTTTCCGCCTTTCCAAGGCTTCTATGCATTGCCAGGTGGTTTTATTGAAGAGGAAGAATCCGAAAAAAATGCCGTAATCCGAGAGATGAAGGAGGAAACCGGTTTATCCGTGGAAATCCGAAAAAAATTCGGGGTGTTCGACGAGAAAGGCAGGGATCCTCGGGGCTATACTGTGAGTAATGTATATGTGTGCGATGTAAGGGAGGACTCAGAACCAAGAGCTAGTTCTGATGCGATGGATGCCAAATTCGTGGAGATCTCTAAAGCCAAAGACCTACAATTAGCATTTGATCATAATAAAATTCTTGATAAGTTCTTCAATGAAGAAGGATGATGATAAATGAAGGGAAGCTTGAAAAGATGATGATAAATGAAGGGAAGCTTGAAAAGGTTAGGGATACAATCAGAAATGCATATTTTGGCTCTAATAAAATGTGTTTTTTTGTTGCTGCAGGTATTTCAAAAGATTGTCCCACTCATTTACCGCTTGCAAATGAATTAACTCAAGCGTTGATTTCGGGGTATTTTGAATTAAATTTCCAATGTAAAGACGGGTTTTTTTTTCTTAAACAAGAAACACAAAACCGAAGCTTAGAAGAAATCTGTGAAGTCATTCAGTTTGGCTTGGGAGAAAAATATAAATTAACGGAAAAAATGGAGGAAGCATTGGACAACGAAAATATTCCACCAAACCAAAATCATCATTTTTTGGCAAGGGCTTTACATAATGGACATTTGGTGGTGACAACAAACTTCGAAAACTCCATTGAACGTGCGTACCAAAATCTCTATAATCGTGAATTTCCCAAAGAAAATATTTGTTACAATGAGGTAAGTTTAAAATCATTCCAAAAGGCATCTGATAAGTTTAATCGGGAAAGGGGTGAAATAGGATGGCTTTTTAAGCTCCATGGTTCATTTAAAGTGTGTGGAAGTAAAACATATTCAAGTGTTATTACTACTTTAGATAAAATTGGTAAAGGGTTGCCAAGTTCCATTCAGAATGTATTAATTCATATTCTCGA
>CAZEPC010000634.1:0-2439 GCA_964513765.1 uncultured archaeon | reverse complement strand
AAAGGCGGATAAAAAGAGAAAGAAAAAGAAAAAGCAACAGAAATCGAAAAAAACAAGCAAAAAGAAAAAGATCACCAGTGGAGAAATCCCCTTGGCACAATATCTGAAGGAATACGGGGAGTATTTATGGATTGCAAACATTTTATTTGCATTTATTCCTTGGATTGATGCGATGGTGGTATATTTTGGTCTCTCAACAGCATTAAGAAGCTTAGGGGGCACCGGCGCCATATTCATTGATTGGCTCCTATGGACTTCATTCGGGGTGATTTTTGCGATTGCCATTTCATTTGTGGTTGTAAAACCAATCGGGGAAAAAATGAAACAAGAAAAATGGGAAGAGATAGTGACTGATTATAGTAAATTTGGAAAATATCAAATCCCCCAAATCTTGTTTTGGGCAATTATGGAAATGATCATAATATCCGTGTGGGGCGGTCTTTTATTGTTAGTGGTTGCACTTTTAATCTGTGTATTCAGTAAATATAAAGGACAAATTGAATGGACCAAAGAGTAAAAATTTAAATGAGTAAAAAAATCGAAATGAGTAAAAAAATCGAAAAAAGATCTTATTTTTTCTATAATTTCTCCATATCTATTATGTTATTTCACATTTGCTTTAGAAGAAGAAAGAGATGCCAATGATTAGGTTGATAAATGCCACAAAATAGATGACTCTTCCTAACCAGAGATGCATTTTGCGAATTTTCGGATCCTTCTTTTTTCGCGCAATAAATCCCCCAATAACCCCGCCAACAAGGAAAAGGATAGATATCAGGCCAATTATGCCATGTGTTAGATTCAGATTTAATCCGGTTAAGATAATACCTACAATCCCAAAAATTGCACCTGTTAAAGCGGAAAACTTATGCACTTTAAACCACGGATTTGGTTTATGAACGGTTGCAGAATAGCCAGAAAGACCAAATGCTATCATTGCAATAGTCATCATCCAGAAGTGTGCATTCTGAAATAGTGACGTAATGCTCATTCTTAATGCATCCTCCCCAATTCTTCTTTTTCACGCTTAAAATCAGATTTTTTAGATATAAAAATGGCTAACGACCCAATTACAAATATTCCAAACCATCCAATTCCCGTAAATCCAGATATTCCGGATTCTTCTCCAGTCTCGCCCGACCCATTAGTTTGTTCACTAGTTACGGTGATGGAGTCCGAATCACTCCCATATTGATTACAATCAGCAGTAACCTCAATAAGAGCACCCTCTGGGACCACAAGGTCGAAAATCTCTGAGAAACTTGAGGCACTAGGTTGGCTGGTGTAGGATTCGGAAATCTTTGAAACATCATCTACTTTAATTTCAATCGATTCTACATAGTGAGAATTAGTATCTGAAACACCATGTGAAATATTTACGGTTATTTGTTCATTTTCGGCATCATAGGAAAGATTGGAGATCGAGGGGGGATGGGAGCTGACACCAACCACCGTCAATAGAAAGAGAAAGATCGATAACAACAATCCAAATAATGCTTTCTTCTTGTTCTTAGATATCAATAGCATTTTCATCAAATCTTTATCTTCTATGGATCCCCAAAAACCTAAGGCTTTTTTTTTATAAGCGAAAAATCAAGAATTTTTATAAGAAAAAAGCGGAAAAGAAAAGAATATCAACTTAGCACAATATTATAGAAAAGACCCAAAAAGAAAAAATAAACAAGGAAATTAATCCATTATCTCCTTATTAAATCCGAGGATCAATAGTACCATCCCAATAAGGAAGAAGGATGGTCCCATTAGCTGAGCCCAGCCACCCCACACATCATAAAGATCGGGACGGAGCAGATTCCCCACAAACAAGCCAATATACAGAGTTAGAATTCCTATGAAAATAAGGAAGGCTTTCGTTCTGAAGGCCCCTTTTGGTGATTTAATTGCTAATATTCCCCAATAGATGAAAAAATACCACACCACCACCAAAGTGATTATTACAATATAGACCATCAAAATTACAACCACCCAATTGACGATAATTCCATTTATCGTGTTCACTTGCCCTTGAAATTTCAATGATTGCCCGTTAAAGCCATCGGGAGCAATCGCACGGTTAATGATGAAGAATATAACATAGAATATACCGGTAATAATCGCCCCAATTAACAAGGCTTTATAGACAGGTGCGTTTTCCTTTTTTCTGATATAGATATCAATTGATTTCATAATGGGAGTACCCGACAGAATGATAAGAAAAAGCATTAGCACTATCTGGTTTTTCAAAGAAACATCAAAGTCCCCTATATACACATCAAACTCTCCACTACCCAGGAAATGGTTCAATGATGGGATAAAATTATCAATTGAATCGGCGATGTAAAAGAATTGATTGAGGGCATTTGCCCAAAAGAAAAACGCATAGCCGATATTAAAATCGTTTGCCCCCTTGGCTCCCTTCTCTTTACCTTGATAATATTTTCT
>CAZEPC010000633.1:0-2441 GCA_964513765.1 uncultured archaeon | reverse complement strand
ATTACGGAAAACAACTTTTATAACCCAAACTTCCTATATGTCTCATATATGATCGATATCTCCACTTTTTCACCTCCCATATTTAATTCTCCATCAACCAATCGGTTATTTTAATCCCCTTATTATAATATTTTATATAATTTTTAAACCCGATTTCTATAAAAAAGTGGCATTCCAAGACAATCTCACAGAGTTCTGCTTATTAAAAGGAGGTATCAAAGCAAAAAAATGATAGTAATTGATGTTTTCTTTGGATTTAAAAAAAAATATCCAAATTTTGAAGATTACTTCTAGCTTCTTCTCAGCTTCCCCCCAATTATAACACAAAAATGTATGAATATTGTTCCAGCGAGGGTTGAATAAGGATAGCCCCAAAATTGGTTCAAGGAGAAATGTATTTATAGCAATAGAGCGAAGTATTTGTGTAAAAAATGGATAAAAAACCATACCGGTGTGTTTTTATATGAAAAAGAACAAAACAATTTTACCAATCGTGCTTATTTTTGTAAGTATTGCCAGCTCGGCGTTGATACATCATGCAAAAGGGGCAGAGAATCCCGTTGTTCTAGTTTCAGATGGGAAAACAGATACCTCCATCTCATTAAGTTGGGAGGTTGAGGAGATCAAGTGGGGAATAAATTTTGAAATATATATAAAGGAAGGAGGGGGAGATTATATCCCAGTCCATCGGTTTCCACGATATATGATGGATTATTATAAAGAAAAAGAGAGAAAAGATTTTCACCATAATGTGACCGACCTTTTCCCAAACACAAAATACTCTTTTTACATAAAGTATATCAAACCATTTGGTTCTTCTGATTCAAATACTATAGAAGTTTTTACCGAAGAGTATAATGATATCGCAAATGAATCAGATTTTGAAATAGAAACCACAATCAACCCAGATATTGACTATAATTTTGACTATAGCCTTGAAGAATTAACCGGATTTGAAAGCTTGGATATACCTTCCCTATTTACCATTAACTCCGAGGCTAATTTTGGGATGAGCTTAGATGCACCACGGCTCAGCACAAGATTCAGTTTCGATAAATCGAGCAAAGGAAAAACCAATAACGGAACCTTAGAAATAATTAATGGTTCTGTAGATTTCAATATAAACTCCAATATGCAAGTTTCCTTGGAAGGAGGTGTGATAGAAACCATTAATGAGGATTTGGTCAATAATGAACTGGATCCGATGGACTTTTCATTCTCAAAATCGATAGAATACGATCAAACCATGAGTTTTCAAGGCACAGGACTACAAGAAGTTATTTTTGATGCAGAAGTATTCAATTTATACGGTGAGAACCATGTGAAGAATACCTTTTTGGGAAATTATGGTTTTATGGGCGGTGTGAGCTTGATAGTGGCCCCTGTGGTAATTGTCAACGTAGATCTAAATGATATAACTTTGAAGGTGGGAGGAAGTGGGATCCAAACCCCGTATATAGAAAGTGGATTAAATTTCCACGGCAATGACACCAAAAATTGCACATTTACATTAGTTGATGACATATTGAATGGGAAAATCGTAGAAACAAGCCTCAGTGATGGAAATTTAAACCTCTCAATCGAAAAAGTGGGATTTTATTTTGGTGTGAAAGCAGATCTGGAAGCTTATGCGGCATACAAAATTGTCGATTACCACCAAAATATTTGGTGGGATATGAACGCCACAAATGGGTTTTATATTGATTATCAGGAGGGATATCCCGATGCACGGGAAATTTCGGAGGACATCGACCCATTTTTAGTACCCTTGAATATTATTATGGATCAATTCTTACCCCATTCGGCTTCATCATCTACACAATACGGTGATGATGATCAAAATCTACATATCCTAACAGATGTTCAAGAATCGATGGTTCAAGTTCTCCCTAAACTTGATCCTCATGGAGACCCTATCCAAATTCTCAGTTTGAAAACCATGTTTTTAATTTTAGCCTCGATAATTGCCATTCCTCTTTTACTTCATATTAAATCAAAGAATCAAAGAACGCAAAATGGAAAAAAACAATATTTCTTTCTTTGGTTTCTTTTTATAGTGTTGGGTTTGGCAGCTATACCGAGATCTGGTCAAAGTTTATATGAAAGGGCATTTTATAATTCCAGTGCAAATCTTCTCGTAATATCAATGTTATCTTCATTGGGGGCGATGATCCTTGCAACTCTATTCAAATTGAAGAAAGTGACCATATTAAGTGCATCTATTTTAATATTCATCACACTATCTGGAATGATTTTTGGTCAAATTGGGTATCTAGTACCTATTATTATGGTAGGAATAGAATTTATAATCCTAATTGGATCATTTTGGATAGAAAAAGATGAACGATGGAAAATATCCATTAATGATAGGAATTTAGTGGGAAACTATTCTCTTAACCAAAAAATAAAGATTGCAAGCAAGAAGAAGAGAAATAGTCTAA
>CAZEPC010000632.1:0-2448 GCA_964513765.1 uncultured archaeon | reverse complement strand
GGCGAGCACGGGGATGTTGATTGCCAAGATCAGAACAATTACCGCCGATGTCCATCCGAATCCGATCTTGGCCTCCACAATCGGCCCCAAAAAACGATACCCGATCCCCGCCCCCGCATAGATCAAGCCGAAGATTTGATACCACATGGCCCGCTTTTTCCCGGGGGTAAGATCCATGAGAATGGTAATAAACAGAAAATTCACCACGTTCTGCAAGGGACTAAGAACAACGAGGGTGGCTAAAATCTGGTTTAGTGAACCGAAATTGAGCAAATAATAATAGAAGATGAAGAATATGCCCGCACCGATGATGAGAGAGGGGCGCCTTTCCTCCACCCAGTCTCGCCGCTTGTATAAAAGATAGATGATGGGAAGCCCCGCAATCATGGAAATGGACCCGATCAGCACGTATTTATCGAACGCACTTTCCCCGAACTTTTGGATGAGATAGGGCTCGTTGAGCATGTCGATTAACCCGGGCGCATTAATGCACAACATAAATACAACCAGAAGGATCCGATTCCGCTTTAAAATGCTCTTCTGCCGGGTTGATGGTGCCGATGTATCGGGTATCCGGGTATCCTTTTCGGCAGTGGGTTCGGGGGAGGGTTGGGCAGTGGGTTTGGGGGATACAGATTGGGTAGCAGATCCGGATGTGGGCGGGAAGTCGTTCGCGTTGTCCCTATCTGCGGAGGCGGAAGCGGGATGGGGGGCGGGAGAATAGGCATATCCGAAATATAGGGTGGGAACGGCAAGCGATCCTGTGATGATAATAAATATCCTCCATCCCGAGAGGAGGGAAGAACTCACGGTTAGGTTGTACAATACCATACTGACGGGAAGGCCCAGCACCGAGAAAATTCTCATGTTCCCGGAGGCTTTGTACTTCGTGGTTTTGCTTTGGTGATCCAGGACAATGGCATCCGCCGCCATATCCGTAACGGCTTGTCCCGAATGCCCCAAAAAAACCATCCCGAAAAGCACCCAAAACGATGCAGAGTAAAGGACGATCCCCAAGATAAAAAAAGAGCCTATAAAGGACATGGATCCCCCGACCAAATAAACTCGCCGATGGAAAGCGGATCTCGTCTTATAATATATCCCGCTTTCGCCCTTGCTATTGGCCTCACCATTCTCTTTACTGTCTTTTCGGATACTTTTTCGGATACTTTCCCCCCTCTCCTTCTGTTTTTCCGACAAATAGCCTACGATCGGCTTAAAAAGGAGGGGGATTTGTCCGAGGATGATAAAACTGACCTCCATAGGACTAAATCCCCTCACCACGGTGAGTAATACCGGTAAATACGTGCTGATAAATGTAGAAAGCAGCGTCTGGGTAAAATAATTCCATCGGTAAATATTGATGATGTTAGTGGTCATAGGGGTACTCCTGGGAGCGAATCCCCAAAAATGTCCGGATGAAATGGGAGAGGGGAGATGGGAATATCGGATTTCAAAAGGGCAATTTTTGGTTTCTGTGATTTATATCGTCCCGTGTATATATAAATGTAATTATGCGATGATATTCACCGATGATCACTTTAAAAAATTGCCCGGAACATTGTTATGAACGGGGAAAGAGATTAGTGGGAGGGACGTAATCAAGGCAAAATTTCCCCGATCGGATGGGGGAAGCTTCTTGGGAGCTCGGGAGAAGTATTCGGGTAAGGAGTATTCCCCAGACATATCGCCAAGCTCCCTTGGAAACGCCGACAATAATCGCTCGGCGTACTTTATATGCCATGACGGGATAACATTTATTTATTCTCCCGAATATTCCACCAAAGGGTCTGAAGGGAGTATCAATTTAAAATGCTGCAAGGTCAATACCTATAGAATCTTAGGAGAGGTCAATACCTATAGAATCTTAGGCCAAGTTTGGTGAATATGTAGATCATATTCGAAAATCAATCATTTATTATATTTTGAAGAAATTCCTTTACAATTTCAACCTTTTCATTCCCATTTGCTTCAAAAGAATCTATACATTCATCCATCCACTTTAAATGCCTTTTTAATCCAATTTTTTTCATTTTATTAATCATCCAGGTTATATTTGTCCCAATGTAATCATATTGATATCCCTTATTAGAATATAAACTGATAATATATTCACTTGCATCTTCATAATTATTTTCATTGATGGATAAATGATCATCAAGACCATCTTGCCCGTTTAAAAAATATAATGGGCTCTTATCACAATTACCGTACCCTCTTCCCCAATATTTATAATCAAAAGGATAACTTTGATTGGCGCTGATATCATAAACGCTTTTTTCGCGATCTCCTTTAAATATTGGATTTCCTTCATTTATTTTAATATAATTTAAATCAACATTTTTTTCTGAATATTCATTAAACTTTTTAAAAAAACCTGTATGGTTTAATCTACCATTCAATCTTTCTAAAACTATCTTTGGCTTGTTATTACTTTTATTAACTTGT
>CAZEPC010000631.1:0-2453 GCA_964513765.1 uncultured archaeon | reverse complement strand
TAAGTTCAATTACTGCACATCTAGTCCATTTCGAAGTATCATCAGTAAATACAAAACATTCTTTATTCCATTTATCTTGGATATATTTCATTTCTTCTAGGGTTTTATCAACACTTTTTGTTCTCCATTTAGGGAAGACCTTCATTGCTCCCGTTTGATTACGATCTTTCATATTTCCATTAACAATCCAACAAGTGCAAAAATCACAATTTGCAACGCACCCTTTTGAATGAAAAATAGTTACACCATTCCCCCATAAACCATCTTTTTGGCCATATCTTTTTATAGGTAATAAATCATAAGCAGGCATAGGAAATTTATCCAAGTTGGGCTCCAATGGACGGGGTGGAGTTATTTTCATGTGTTCATTTTCCAGATATACTATTCCTTTTATTTGGGAATAATCTCTTCTTTTTTCTGGTTTTTTCAGCTCTTTCATCAATTCTAACATGGTATATTCTCCCTCCCCATATACAACAAAATCTATCGGGGAACCCGGAAAAATAACTTTATCGGGTACCATTGTTACAAATGGACCTCCATAAACGGTTATACAATTAGGATTGATTTTTTTTATCATTTTACATAAAATAAGATTCTCTTCTGTCCATGTTATAGGTCCACTTACACCAACAATAGGAGGATCCAACCTCTTAACTGCTTTTCTAGTTTTTTCCCAACCCCATTTATTCAAAGAACAATCTAAAGCCTTTACTTCATATCCATTTTCTCTTAAAAATGCTGCAACAGCCAAAGGGCCTAGAGGAGGAAGAAAATTATCTCCTGCAGTAATTAATTTCCATATTTTATGTGGTCCTCTTAAAAATAGCATATCCATATCCATTTTTTTTTGACTCCTTATAAGATCTTTTTAGATAAATAATATTAATTAATTCAATAATTGAAAAGCTAAATTTTTTTATCAGAAAACAATTAATTTGTTATCTATCTAAATTTTTCCTATATATAAATAACCTTGAGTTTGCCAACTAAAAATTTTTTACACTTAAAATCTTAGAAGATCTTGGAAAAACCGACAAAAATCATCCCGAGATTCGTAACACTTAAATCTAAGGATAGCTTCCCTAGAAATAAGATGAAAATTCTGGATTCTCACAGCATTTGTCGCGATTTCCTAAAGGAACTTACCCGGGATAGGTCCATCGTGACAGACAGAGAATTTAAAACCATTGAAACGCTTATTAACGGAATAATTACCCAAGAAAACCCTTCTCCTAATAAGATACACGATGAGGTAGTCAAAGGCGCCAGCAAAAGAACTTTCTATCGAAATATTCACAGATTGGCCTCCCAAATGCCCACAATGTATTCGAAATTCATTTCAAGCGTCCAAGAAAACACGGAACTCAAGATGCAAAAGTCCGGATACCTCTCTATTGACGAGCACATCGTTCCTCATTCAAGCCAAAAGATGGAAGGGGTCGATTACTTCTATTCTACAACGGCAAACGGTCAGAAATTGGGGCATTCGCTTATTACCACCCACTACTTTGGGGGTAGTGTGGAATATCCTGTTCGCTTTCAGTTTTATAGGAGAAAACAGGAACTCGAACGCTGGGATAAACTAGATCTATATAATAAGAAAAACGCAATTGCGAGGGAACAACTGGGCAAGGTATTTGCTCTTCCCAGATCACCCAAAACAATTCTGATGGATTCATTTTTCATGACCAAGGATAATTGTAAATTTCTTCAAAAGCACGACAAATCGTACATTTCTCGTCCTCGAAGGAATTGGAAATGTACTTATCAGCATAAAAAGCAATCGCTGACCGATCTTTTCGAAAATATTCCCGAGGACGAATTTACGCTAACCACAGTAAAAAATCCGAAAACCAAGAAAACGAAGCAATATTTAACCGCAACTCGCAACGTGTTTTTCTCAAAAATTGGAACTCACCGGGTTGTTTTTGTGAAAGACCCAAATCCTAAAGAAAAAGATTTGTTTCAAAACGCGGAGAAAAGTAAGTCTTCGAAGGGCGTGAAATTTCGTGTGTTTGTGACCAACGATATGTCTTTAAGCGCGGGAGAAATACTCTCCATCTACAGTTTGCGATGGACTATAGAGACGGGTTATAGGGACATGAGCCAGAATCTTGGCCTGCATGGATGTAAATGGCGTGAACTGAGTGGCCAATACTGCTTTATTGGACTGACGTTCTTATGCTACATTTTCCTTGTTTGGGCAAGACAAGCTTCCCTGTTAAACCGTTACAATTCGTCGTTAAAAACACTTGGAGAGATGAGAACTGCTTTTCGGCATTATTGTCAAGAGGAGTTCTCGATTTGGTTAAGTCATATTAGAAAACAATGCGGCACATGTCCCATGGCAAATTGGATCCATAAGCATGTTTTCACAGAGAAAGGATCTTATTAAGAGATCACTAGAGCATGGACCGCAATAAAAAATTATTTAAGTTGGCAAACTCAAG
>CAZEPC010000630.1:1434-2460 GCA_964513765.1 uncultured archaeon | reverse complement strand
TGGCAAAACTTAGGGGGCAAGCCCTTAGGCTAATTTTGCGGCGATCCAACCGAATGAAAAATAAGTTGGGAAATAAAGGGGGGAAAGCCCGCAAAGGGACAAAAAGATCGATGATGGGGAATACCTCCAGAAGTCGCAAAGAAGAACAAAATCGGTTGCTTTTCGGAGAGATTGCCGCGAATTACTTGGAAGAGATAAAGAGCTTTCCCGCGTTTTTGTACCGTGATCCGCATACCATCTTTTCCTATTCCACGATAAAATCAATACTGAAGGACAAATACGGAGGTAAACCTCCCTCAATTGAATCGCCACTTAGGGAGAACGACATAGGAGGGGCGAAAATTAGGAGGGATTATGTATGGTGAGATGTGATTGCTGTTTTAAGGAAGCGCAAACCAGCGTATTCCAGATTTTAGATGATAAATCGAAGATCAAACTGGAGGTATGCTATGACCATGCGGCCATGATCGACGAACTTAACGCTCAAATACAACGTTCGCAGCCACAAGTTCGAGTGAAATCTGGGTTGTTTAATCCGCCGGACGAGGATCCGAATTTATTTCATTTAAAGTGATGGTCGGTTAATTGCCCCCAGAGCAATATTTTTTTAAAATGATACAAGGTCACTCCTAGATGAAATTGGGCCGCATCTGTTAAAGGTATGGAGCGGTTATATGTTTGAAAGGATATTGAATCCAGATAGAGATTAAATAAATGCTCGAACATAATAATAATAAAGTAAGAGAAGAAAGGACATTTTTTTACCCGGGTTAGTCATCCACCCACAAGAATAATCCAAATGAGATACAAGAATTATCAAAACAAAATCTTTACATTAAAATAAAAAGACGGAGTAAATATTAAATGAACAATGAAAATAAGAACCATAGGCAGCACCACCGCGGTAACCAAAAGGGCAAGAGGGAAGAGGATTATGGGGAATGTACCGATTGTGAATGTAGGAATGTACAGCGCACCCTTCAGGGGTTTTTGGTTGTGGCTGGCCCGGGGGCGTTGACCGCTTTG
>CAZEPC010000630.1:0-1424 GCA_964513765.1 uncultured archaeon | reverse complement strand
ATGCGGGTTGGTGCTCGACCGGTCCCCGGAGATTTGGGGGCCTTGCCCCGCCGAGGCCAGGAAGTGTGCCCGTCCTCTCTTCAAAAAAGGCACAAAAATCGGGTACAAGGCCGAAAGGGAGTTCGATCGAAAGATTCAACGGATGCGGAGAATGCAGCATTACGAATTTACGGAAAGCAGAACCGCCATTGCCGCCAAGATTATCGCACATTTAAAACACATATTTAATGTTCGGCTGCCCACCTCGGATTTTATGGCGGCGATTGCGCATCTTCGGGCCCATATTAAAAAGAAAAAGAGGATCCGGAACCCTGCCGCATTGGCTTCGGCCACTTTCTATACTATTTGTAAATCGACGGGAATACGGATAGATAAACAAAGAATGCTGAAGATGACGGGCGTTCCCGACCGAATATTGAACCGAATTCTCCAAAAAATGAAAATATATCCGGAATTGAAAGATTATTTTTTTAAGCAGGCGCCCCCGCGCAAAATCCCTTCCCATTTGGGTAGGGCGCTGGGGCGGTTTTTAGATTCCTACTACTTTGATTCGCTGGAGCTGAAGGTGAGACTAACCGATAAAATCAAAAAGTATTACGGGCACTTTTCCAAACACCCCATGGCAAACCGAACGCGGCTTGCATTTTCGGTCTATTTGGGACAGCGGACATTGATCAACGCCACGAATGTAGAGGGACGGGATCTCGGGGAGAAATCAGCTTGGGCAATTGCACGGTTCTTCGGGGTCGGCTCTACCACCCTCTACGATTGCATCGCCAGATATCTCAAAAACCCTTCGGAAAGGGGAAAAGGGGAGGGAAACTCCGAATCCAGTAAAAGAGATTCGGATCAATCTGAGCCCGAGGATCGTTCATCAACCGGAGAAGCCGCCATTCAGCACAACTCCAAAGAGCAAAAACCCGAAAAAAATAACTCCTCCGTGTTTAATTCTTCCGAACCTCCCCTATTGTCCGAAGAAAAAGCACTTGAGAGAGAAAATGAGAGAGAAAATGAGAGAGAAAATGAGAGAGAAAATGAGAGAAAGGAGGAATCGGAAGATAAGCTGAGAAATGAGAGGGGAAAGGAAGCTATCCGAATTGTGGATGGGCGGTGGAATTTTATAGTAAGTACTGGACCGGGCGCCGAAAAGATTGGGCTTAAGATATTGTTTTTTCCCGGCCATTTCGGAAGTTCGGGGTCGCGGTTGAAGGCGGGTTAGGGGTACAAAAAATAATGATGGGTATGAGAATTAATAGGATAATGGAACTATCGGAAACTATTGGGATGATTATTCATTCATTATTTCAAAATTGAACTATATACTACTTTTTGTGGTCATAGACTTTTTACTCCTATTTAAAGGGGACGGTAAAAAAGAATAGTACAATAGAGATCAATGGATTCGGGATATTCAATTCCCGAAA
>CAZEPC010000629.1:0-2461 GCA_964513765.1 uncultured archaeon | reverse complement strand
TCAAATAAAGTAAGGTTTTTCTTAATAACAATATTATTTTGACTAAATGGGTCCGAAATCTATCGACTGGGAAAGGCACCTCGAGTGGCAATTCCTCAAAGACGTGGAATATCGCAAGATCGTGAAAGGCGAAGAAAAGGAGGATCCTAAAACCATTTTAAACAAGATCCGCATTGTTAACGAGCGAATTGTTGATATCGAACGATATATAGAAGATTTTCTCTCTTTAATTAGAGAAATTGGCAATCTAAAGTGTTTCAATAAAAAAAGGGGATATGGTTTTATCGTTCACAACGATGGGAGCAATGATCTTTTTGTAAACCTTTTGTCAATTAGAGTGCACGAAAAAGATCCTAAATCCCTTAAGATGTCGCAGATCGGGAAATACGATGTTAAAAAAACGAAAAAAGGCCCTCGTGCAATTAATGTCGAGATATTGGGTTCTTTATGTATCACCACTCCACCAAGGCAGATTTCGTTTTTAATTTGCATGAAGTGAAGCCAAAAGCCCCCCGTAAGTCTTAAATCTTAAAAAAAAAATGGAAAATCCAAAATGCAAAAAAAAGCCCTATGTTTCAAAACCCTTATGATTATGAAATCTGCTTTTGGCTTAGCGAATATTTTATTTTTAGGTTTTGTTATAGGCACTCCATTAGAAATCTCATTTTATTTCCAGAATTTGAAACAAGTTTGGATTTATGTCTTATTTTCGCTCTTCTCCATAGGTTTTATCTTATTTTCCAATAAACTCGAAAGCTTGAACATCAATATCATTCAATACATTGAAATTTTGCATCTTATCATAGTGATTTTCCTTGTAAAAAAAAATCTTAAATTTGAACGTAATTTATCGGAACCATGGTTTGTTCGAGCGGCATGGTTTTTCCGCACACATTCAATTTTGTTGGCATTTTTTATCGCATTTACCCTTTTAATAACTGCAAGTTCTATGAAAGAGATTTTCCAATTATATGCGATCCAAAACAATGAAAAAATAGAATATAAAAAAAATACGAAAGAATCTATGCTTACATTTGTAATTCTTGTATTTGCAGGCATATTTTTGATTATTTTGCTCAATTTATACAAGAATTACGGGTTATATCATTATTTTATCTTGAATTTGGTATTCTTTACAATTTTACTCGCTCCAAGTTTTTTTGGTAAAATTAAAACCAAACCAAAAGTTGATGAAAAAGATCAGAAAATAAACCCTCCGAGTAAAATTATGGAAGAAGATGTAAAAAGTATAAGAGCACGAAAAAAGAAAGAACCCGATAAATCAGATTACTTGAAAATTTTATTTTTTGGATTTCTCATCGTAATCGTTTCCCTTATTGGGATTGAAATAGAAATAAACAATCATGAAATCTTACTAGAACAAATTCTGTGCTATGCACTCTTAACTATTTTTTTTTGTAAATTATTAATCTCTTTAATTAAAAAAGAGGCAAAAATTCATGGGAAAAATTCCCTTAAAACCCCCAAATCATTAATTTCAATAAACTTTTTTCAAATCTTTGCTTTCTCTCTTGTACAGAGCCAAATCATCTATTTTTTTGATTTCCCCCTTTACTTTCCTTCAGTTCTTTCAAAAATAGTATTTTTGACGATATTAGGTGCATTTCTCCATTTCTTTTTAACCTTATTTTTCCATTCTCGATTATCTTCAAATAAATTGAAAGATACGATGGTAATAATGAGAATTTTTGCAATTCTCCTCTTGTTGTTAAACTTTTATTTTATTTATCGTGATGGAATTGATAATTCAATAACACTGACCAGTTTCAAGGATGGATCATTTAGCACTATTTTTCCTTTTAAATACATTCATCATTATCCATATTTTATATTGACGGGAATACCTTGCGGGCTTATCATTTCAGACATTTTATCTCGTTTTATAATACCAAAACCAAACTTCAGAGAGAAATCAAAGAATCATTTTTCACTTCGAATCGTATTTTTTATTACCTCTTTATTTATATGGCCTCAATTTACATTAACACTATCCACAATCATCAATTTTCCAGGGGCACCCACAAGGGATCAAAAAATATTCATATATTCATTATACCATATTCTTTCTTATTAGGAACCTTTATCGTTTCTGAATTGTCAAAGGTATTTTTAAACCGAAAAAAAATTATGCGAGAAAAAGTGAACATAAAGATAATATGAAGAAGCAAAGGGAATGGCAGCAAAAGGAATGGCAGCAAAAGCACATCAAAGCTGCATGAACTATGGACCAGGTTAAGGGAGACTCATGAGAACAACCTCACGATAGAGAGACCTAAAAAGGTTTCCAAATGGGACTTGAGGTGCTTTCGAGGGGCGGGAGAGAAGATCGGCGAAGATTTCTTCAAGGCAGTCCATAACAGCTTTGAGACACTGCAGAAAGCCACCGTGGAGGACTTGGTCCAAATTAAAGGGATCGGAAAGGCAACCGCGGAAACCATCA
>CAZEPC010000628.1:0-2465 GCA_964513765.1 uncultured archaeon | reverse complement strand
AAGAGAAAAAAGGACTAATATCCAAATGAAATGGGTAAATCTACTTTCTTAATTTCGTTTTATTTTTTTTTCTTCTCTTAATTATTTTAATCTTTTTCATTCGTTTTGACTTGTGAACATAATGTCTTCCTCTAACTTCTATTTATCACATTATTTTCACATAAAATCGACTTCATAAAAAAATTAGAAAGGAGAAATTAAGTAAAAATTAGAGAAAAGGTGGTATACTACGTTAAGATAAATATAAATAGCGGTAGAGATTGTCCTACTCTTCCTATAGGCCAACATAACTAATTTACATGGTGAAAATCCTTTTATAGTATCCGACAAAAAATAACATAGGAACAGATCAAAAATCATATATCTGGTCCTGGGAGACGGTTGGAGAACAATAATAGCTTTTTGTGGACAGGAGAAATCTTGGAAACATCGAAAAAAAGTTTGTCATTCTATGCGTGGGGAATGGGATCACCTTTATACAGGGTGGTTCTTTTCTTAAGGTCAAATTATCTTTCAGAGATATTAGTGAAACCGTACTTCGGAGGGGAAGGCCACAATGTGGGCAAAAGCTTGTCCGCTCGTCACGCCCCTATGATTTACCGAGTAGACTATTAAACGAAATGTCGCCGAAATCCTTTAGCTATAGATGCAAGCGTCCTCCCCTTTTTATTCAACGAGGGGAGGGAAGGACGAGCGAGACCGCAGCTGGACACCGCCTCCTTTGATTTGGCATGAATATTTGGATACTCTCGAATAATGAGGAAGTTTATAGTGCCAAAGGAAGTAATAGAATAAGTTTCCTGCCCTAGCCAACACTAGAGCAGGAGTGACGAATTCAGAAAACGGCTGAATTCGGTGAGTAAACATGAGTAAAACTAGCACAAAAACATTGCGGTTTACAAAGCGATCTCGTGGGAAAAAGAGGGAGAAGAAGCGTGGTCGCCGAAAACCACCCACTGCTGAAGAAATCGATTTGGAAAAGAAAGTTGCGCGGTATGGCATCGGATTTGATGTTCATAAACACACCATTGTGGTAAATGTTCAAGCCCAATTAGAGGATGCAACCACCGTAGAGGTGAAGCACCATGTGTTTAGAAACTCGGTGAATGGTCTTAATGAGCTCGCTCAGTTTCTTAGGAAGTACAATCCGATATCCCATTACCTGATGGAATGCACAGGTGTCTATCACCTTCAATTGGTGTATAAACTTAGGGAAACATTCCCTGACCGAATAGAGAAGATAATCCCCATGAATCCATTGATGATCCATTGGAGAATTACAGAACTGGGGGTAAAGAATGATAAGGCAGATGCGCGGGATATAGCGCTTCTCAGTTTTTATGACAGCCTCCTCCAATCAAGCTACGTTGGGAGTGAATATTTTTATCATCTACGAGATACCATGCGATCGTACCATAAAATTAGGACACAAACCACTCGGCTAAAAAACCGAATCACACGCCGCTTAGATTCGGTGAACCAAAAGTTTCCATTTAATTTGAACAAAGAATGGTGCCTGGAGCTCTTAGACATTTATCTCTCCGATCATTGGTCGCTGAATGATGCATTTCATACCTTAATCGAATCGAAAAAGAAAGAAGGAAAGCCCACCAAGGTGTTAGAGAAACATGAGACCGATTTAATTGATTGTGGATCCATCATTTTGCCGGATGAAATGCGCTTCCTATTGCAATTAGATTTTGCCAGATACCTCAATGAGGATCTGGCACAATCACTTCTCATCCGTGAGGCAGAAGAGCAAATTCTGGAAGATGAGGATTTAAAGTCTAATTATTTTAAACTCCTGGATATTCCAGGTGTGGGAAATACTACTGCTTTAACAGTGTTATTGGAACTAGGTGATTTCAGACGGTTTCATCGCTGGCAGAGCTTGGTGAAATATTGTGGTGTGGTTCCAACGGTTGATAAAAGCGGAGAATATGAGAGAAAGGGACACATTAATCGTTATACAAATAAGATTCTACGTGGAGTACTTACGCAAGCAGCATCTAACTTGGTAAATCGATGCGATCGGAGTCATGACTTGGGGAGATTCGCCCATAAACAACGGATAATTCGTAAACTTCCATACAAGAAGGCTCTTATTAAGGTAGCGCAGAAGTTAGCCAGAATCATATATTTTATATTGGTAGACGGAATTTCCTATGATTTAAACTATGAACTCAAACAGAAGAGGAGAAAGAAGCGAATGCGGCGCTTGAAACGGAAGAATACGCTCTTAGAATCTAGCAAACTCCGAGCATTGAAGCGCAATATTCAAGATTTCTTGGTCTCCAATTATGAATATATGAACTCAACCAGCAAATATCATCTCTTAACCGGGTGCAAACGATTATTAAGGAAGGCTGAATATCTCGATAAGGAAGAGAGCAATCAAGAGAAGGAAAAAAAATAGAAACTTATCTCTAAAAGGGGTCGCCAGACCCCTTAGCTAAAGTTTTTTT
>CAZEPC010000627.1:0-2469 GCA_964513765.1 uncultured archaeon | reverse complement strand
TATGGAGAAATTAGCCGGTTTTTTAAAACCCGATGGGAAACTTTTCGTGCATGTCTTTGCCTATAGGGGTTTTCCTTATCTGTTTAAGGTGAAGAAAAGCAGCGGGTTTATCACCAAATATTTCTTCATGCACGGGATCATGCCAAGCGATGATTTACTCCTCTATTTTCAGAAAGATCTTTCGATGGAGAAATCATGGCGCGTCAACGGCAGACATTATTATAAAACATGCATGGCATGGTATAAGAGAATGCGAATGCATAAGGACGAAATTATGCCTATTTTGGCTCACACCTACGGCGATGGCCAAAAAAATACCTGGTGGAATTATTGGAGAATATTCTTTCTTTCTTGTGCTCAAATGTTCCACTTTAGAAGGGGAAATAGGTGGTTCGTGGCTCATTATTTGTTTAGAAAGAGATGATATTCCATCATTATTTATTTTTTATCAATTTTATCGCATTATTTTAGTTTTGATTCATCTTGTAGATCATAAAATCCGAAGGGAGCCCAGAGACATAATATTTTTCAATATTGAGAAGTATCTCAAATCCGATTGATTCGTAAAATTTGGTGGTTTGTTTGGTGTGGGAATTTAAACATATAGAATCGTATCTTGCCTCTCGAATCAGCGCGATGTCATGTTTTAGAATTTGGGTGCCTAGCCCTTGACGTTGAAATTGAGGTTTGATGGCCATCCAGCAGAGACAAATCGATTTAATTTCTTCTTCCATTATTTTTTTACAATAAGGATCAGTATAAAACTCGTTTCTTTCCCCGAAAAAGGGATGGTAATATATCGTGGCACCTAAAAGAGTTCCAATTCGTTTTTCAATGATTTTGGAAAAGAGATGGGCATTTTCAATGAAATATTTGATCCGTTCCTCTCCGAATCCATCAATGCCAAAGCATTGGCGGTCAAGGATCTTAAGCTCATCATAATCCCTTATATCAACCGGAAGGATCTGAAACTCCTTGTAAAAGGATTGGTGGGTATTTTTCATTTTACTCCTCTTCTTTGCTCCTCTTTTTTTTCTTTAATGCTTTAGTTTATTGCTTTTTTTACTTCTTTTGTTTATTATTTTTCTTTAATGTTCTTGTTTAATGTTTTTCTTTACTTCACTCGTTTACTTCACTCGTTTATTGGATTAGATTCCATCCCATTAGATTTGTATTTATCGGTTGGAAAGAGAGTCCTATGATTTAAAAAGAAATATGTTGCTATAAATCTATGTCCCAAAGTTAAGTTTGGAAGATGCAAAGATCCATATGGACAAAAATTAATTAAGAGGCGAAAATGTTAATCTTATGGGGAGTAAGGAGATTGGTGATGTGAATATGGAAAAATATAGCGAAGATTATGATACTGAGAGCGTTATTGCTCGGGATATAATGACTCCTTATGTATATATGATGCCTTCCACCTCCACATTGGAGGAAGTAATTAAGTTTTTACACGATAAAGATATTTCAGCTGTCTTCATTTACAAAGAAGATCAAGCTCCAAGAAAAAACCCCGACTGCACCCCAGATATGTCCTCAAATAAAAACCCGGATAAAGTCCCAGAACATGTTTCAAATAAAGCCATTAATAAAGGCTCACCCAAGGAATTTTTTATTATTTCCCAGACGGATATTGTGAGATTTTTAGCTACGGGTGGAATAAAGGAATCAATGATTGACATGGTCCCTGCCTCAAGAATCATGAAGGGACCAATTCAAATGCTGGATCAAACTACACCCGTTGATTTGGTCATCCGGTTTATGGCAGATAATAACTATAAAAGGGCGCTTATTAAAAATGATCACAAGGCCGTGGGCGTAATTAGCACCAGGGATATTTTAATCTGGAATGATGTTTATTTTAAACCCGCCAAAGCGTATGCTCTTCTCTTTATTAAAAATCATTCGGGGGTTTTAATAGGGAAAAAAATATTCAAAGACACACTTGAACAAGAAAAGGAGGATCTTGATATGAACTTGATTGATCTTTACGGAGGTGCTCTTCATTCTATCACTCAAATGACAAATGAGGTTATGAAGAAAAAAGGGCACATAAAGACTTTGGCTAGAAAAAATGCCACCATCTTATTGGAGCCCCGAGAATATATTACCGCTATACTTATCTGCGACAACAATTCCATTGAGATGCGAACTAAACTCGTCCATGCATTAGAAGAGTTTCAAGAAAAATATAAAAATCTCCTCCAGCCCTATTGCGATTCGGAAGGAAGAGTGCAGGAACCGAAAGTTTCTTACGAACTGGATATCGATGATATTTGTTCTGGATTCGAGAGGGGCAGGAACTTAGTGAAGTTCGCCCGAAAAAAACAACAAGAGCTTATAGAAGAAGCCATCGAGGATCCTCATAATCATAATAGTAAATAAACAAGCCAATCATGGCTATGATAAGTGTAAGCGAACCAATCATGGATTTAGATTTACTACACAAAATCCTGGGGATTTCAT
>CAZEPC010000626.1:0-2486 GCA_964513765.1 uncultured archaeon | reverse complement strand
AGGGCGATTTTCGATAAAGTGCATGGGGTGGTGACCCAGGCGAGCCCAGTCCCTATGTTTAAGGAGGATCTGATTATCAAGACCATGGTGCCCGACAGCAGTTCCTTCTCTAAAAAGAGAGAGGAACAATACCGTATCCAAATTAATCGCGATGAGGCCGATATAAAAATGGCCCACGCCCGAATAAGGGGAGTAGAAGAAAATATCAAAAATAAGCAGCTGGCCAGGAGTGCCATTATGGAGATCTCCGATCCCAAGGAAAGGGCCAGGCAATCGATCCTCTTGGCGGCCGATCCCAAACAATTGGTAGATAGAACATATTTGGCCAATGTTATGGGGCTGGATAAATCGGATTTGGCCAAAAAGCTGATTAAACGCGGATCGATTAACGGAAAGAACCGCTCGAACTAAGTGGATTAAGCACTTCAAAAATCACTATATTTAGCCCGTTCCGCCTTTTTTTTACACCAATAAATAGGTTGCAATAGAGCTAGAGCTAATAAAGCACTTCCTTAAAAATCCCATTCATACTCACTCTTTCACCAAAAAATACATACAATTCAATCGGACATAAACACACCGAACACCTAGAACGATCGCACAAAATAAATGCACAAAAAACCACACAAATAAATGCACAAAAAAACCACACAAATAAATGCATAAAATAAACGAACAAAATAATGAGGAAAAACCCATGAAATTATTCGGAAAAGAATTATTCGGAAAAAGAAAAACCGCCGAGAAGAAGAGAAAAGATCCGGATCTCAGTCCCGCTTTGGAAAGATTCTTTGGGGTACTCACGGAGATAGATTTTATCTTGAGAAGATTGGGCACCGATCCAGAAATGACGGTAACATGGCCCATCTCGTTTCACATAAAAGGAAAGCCGCCGGCTATTGCCATCGCCGAGAAAGTCGGACTCTTAACGGATGGGGATGATATAATCTTTCAGCTGTACGGGCTCGAGGATCTCCATACGATTAAAGCCCAAATCTACGAATTTAAGGAGGAATTTGAGCGATATTTGGCCGCGCTCGGCTAATCAATAACCGCAGAGATGATACCATATGAACAAGAATAAAAAGAACAATCAATCGGAAAAGAAAGGAAGGACATCAAGAGTATATATCGGCTACGGAATGTTTGGGGGGACCCAGATCCCGAAGATTTACGAGTTCTCCAAGTTTAACGGAGAAATTTGTATGAAAAACCGGAATTTATGGGTCACGGTCAGAAAATTCCCGGAGTCAAACCGGCTCTATTCCCATTATAATCCCGAGGGAAAGGAATATTATCTGCTTGTTAAGCATAGATGTACGCCCAATTCATTGGTGCTTTCATCTTTATACTTGAGAATGGCGTTTTCCTCCCCGAAACACTCAACAACGGGCGAGCCAAGCCAAAATTTATGGAAGCTCTTCGATGATCATCAAGTGAAGGTCATCCTTTATAATCCCAGGCAATATATCATAAAAGCACCGATCACTTTGCTTCTCATTTTGGCCCAAGATATTGTTCCTTTGGACGATCCAAAGTCCAACGGAACCGGTTTTGATGAATGTCGGAATATATGGGAGCGGTATTATAGCTTCATTATGCAAAAGCATCCCATTGACAAGAAGCTCGAGAAGTATAATATCCGTATCTCCCCACAGCTCTGGGTGCCCCATAAGCGGATGAAGGCTCTCCCCGAAATTATTCGCAAACATGCCGACGGTACCTGTCCGAATCCCGAATTAATGCGCTTCATTGAGGAATTTTGGGAAGTGGAGAATACATACAACCCCAAAGCCACCAACATTTGTTACATCAAAGAAATGGGGGACGGGGACGTCATTCGTATGGATCCCGTATATTTAAGTCCGAAAGCCCGGGAATTGTACGATGCATGGGAACAATGGCGATCCGAGGATCCGGAGCACAGATATATGACCGAGGTGGGAGGAGGGGGTGGACATATACATTTTGAAGACCCTGTATGGGAAGATGAAATGATGGCATGGGAGAGGGAACCGAATTTTATCAGCGAGAAGGTCATTCCCAGATTTAAGCCCGTGGATGTTCCGTATTTCAATCGGCTTGATTTGCATAAGGCCGATATCCTCCCCTTGATGAAAACCATAAGTGTGACAGAGACATTTTCCCGCGATCCATCGATGAGCACCTTCTACAATGGTTTTTATAACTGGCCCTGGGTGGTATATAATTCTCCCAGTCCCATACTTTTTCAAGTGGGCACGGGAGAAATGACACCTCCTCTGGAGGATCAATATATTCTTTTAATCGACCGGAAAAAGGATAGGTTAGACATCACAACTTTTGTATTCTATTGCGCGGGAAAGACAGACCAAGTGGAGGCTGCGTTTATTGAGGCAAAGACAGATGCCGTTACCATGGACTTTAAGATGATTGCTTCCCTCTTTGCCCGGCAGCTGGTGGAAGATAGCGCCTTGCTTGAAAAATACCTCGAACAGCTCTTATGG